>NZ_JAXQPR010000004.1:0-388122 GCF_046723295.1 Halomonas sp. A29 | reverse complement strand
GGGCCCGGCATAGTGCCGGGCCCGCTGCGTTTACGCCTTGGCTATCGATCAGCCGCGCTGGCGTTCGCCATGATGCTTGCTGTGGCCCTTGTGGTGGCGGGACTGCATGAAGGCCTCGAGAGCGGCGATCTGCTCCTCGCTCAGCACTTCGCCAAGGGCCTCCCGGTGCTCGTCGCGCAGCGCTTGCCATGCTTCACGGCGCTCTTCGCGGGAGTCGAACTCCTGGCCGCGCAGCTCCTGCATGTCGGCATACAAGGACTCGCGCAGCTCGGTCAGGCGCTCGCGCTCCTCGTCGGAGAGCTCCCAACTGTCGACCAAGGTGGTCAGGCGCTCCTGCATGCCCTGGCGGCGTTCGCCACGGCGCTCGGCATGATGCTCCTGGCGCATCTCGCGCTTGGCCTCGCGCAGGGCTTCACGCTGCTCATCGTCGAGAATCTCGTCCATGCGCTCACGGTGCTGCTCATGCAGTTCGCGCAGCGCCTGCATGTGCTCGCCATGAGCCTCTTCCAGAGCGCTGCGGGTCTCATCGTCGAGACCTGCGCGCTCGAACAGGGCCTGGCGGCGCTCCTCGAAGCGCTCCTGGTGCTGCTCGTGCCAGCCTTCGCTCTTGCCCGGCGCGGCGACGGCCGCCAGCGACATGGGGGCGATGGCCACGGCTAGCAGGGCAGGGAGCAGCAGCTTATGGGTGGCGTTACGACGCATGGGATCACTCCTTGGCGTTGGGTTGATGCTTGCAGTGTCGTACTCCCTTGTGCAACCAACTTGCAGCAAACGTGAAAGAAGCAAGGTCACTCTTCGGGTTGATACTTGTAGCCGACTCCATAGACAGAACGGATGATCTCGCGTTCGGGCCAGACGTCGCTGATCTTGCGACGGAGCTTCTTGACGTGGCTGTCGACGGTGCGCTCGGAGACGATGCGGTGGTCGCGGTACATGCGATCCATCAGCTGGTCACGGGTAAAGATGCGCCCGGGTGCCTGCATCATTACCTTGAGCAGTTGGTATTCCACCGCGGTGAGTCCCAGATCCTGGCCGTCGGCCAGTGCTCGCCAGCCCTCGTCGTCGAGCACCAGTTGGCTGCCGGTAATAGAGGCGGGGTCGCGCAGTGCCTGGCTGCGGCGCAGCACCGCCTTGACCCGAGCCACCACCTCGCGGGGGCTGAATGGCTTGCAGATGTAGTCGTCGGCGCCGAGCTCCAGGCCCAGCAGGCGGTCCACTTCCTCGACCCGTGCGGTGAGCATGATGATCGCTACGCTCTGCCAGCGCTGACGAATCTCCCGGCACAGGGTGAGCCCGTCGATGCCGGGCAGCATCAGATCGAGCAGCACCAGCGACGGTAGTTGCTCGTCGACATGCTGCTTCTGCAGCCAGGGCAGTACCTGGTCGCCATGGTCGATATGCTGTGTGGCGAAGCCGCTGCCCTCCAGGTAGTCGGCCACCAGGCGCGCGATCTTGGGTTCGTCCTCGACGATCAGCAGGGTGTCACGTGGGGCTTCGGAGTCGTGCATGGGAGCCTTTCCTCATGGGGTCCGTTCTTCGGCATCCAGGACTGGAAACTCGAGGGTCCAGCATAACCCACCCAAGGGGGAGTGGGAGGCCTGCATGGTGCCGCCGTGGCTCTTGACCAGGGCGCTGGCGATGGAGAGGCCCAGGCCGCTGCCGCCGCTGGCACGGCTGCGAGAGCCCTCGACCCGGTAGAGTCGCTCGGTGAGCCGGTCAAGCGCGGCTTCGGGCACGCCCGGGGGGCTGTCCTGCCAGATCACTTGCACCCGATCGTGCTTGGCGATCAGTTTCACTTCCAGCAAGCCTGGTGAGGTGGTGTAGGCGCAGCTGTTGTCGAGGAGGTTGGTCCAGAGCTGGCGCAGGCGACGTGCATCGCCGCGAATCCAGGCCGGTCCCGAAATCGAGGTGGAAAGGGCCATGCCGCAGTCGTCGAGCCAGCCAATGGCTTCCTCGAGGCGTGAGCCGAGGCTCGCTGCCAGGTCGAGTGGCGCCAGTTGAACTTCGAGAGCTCCGGCATCGCTCTGGGAGAGCAGGCGCAGGTCGGTCACCAGGCGCTCGAGTTGGCCCACCTCCTGCGAGAGGGAGTGCAGGTTGTCCTGGTTGAGCGGACGAATGCCGTCCTGCATGGCTTCGATCTCGCCGCGCAGCACCGCCAGCGGCGTGCGCAGCTCGTGGGCGATGTCGGAAACCCAGCGGTTGCGGGCCTCGCGGCTGGCCTCCAGGGTGGCGGCCAGCATGTTGAAGTCGCGTGCCAGGCGAGAGAGCTCGTCGCGGCCGCGCTCCGACAGCCGGGCACTGTAGTCGCCTTCGATCAGGCTGCGGGTAGCGAGTGCCATGCTGCGCGTACGCCGCCCCAGCCACCAGGCCAGGCCTCCGGCCAGCAGCAGCGAGGCCAAGCCCAGGGAGGCGACGATGATACCAAGATTGCGCTGCTGGCGGGACAGGAAGATACGGTCCATGCGTGCCATCAGCTGCTGCGGCGGGCGATAGCCGAGGGTGCCGACCCGTTGGCCCTGGTATTCGATGGGCAACCAGTGCAGTTCGGCGGCCATCTCGCGGTCGTCCGGGGGCAGGCCGATCACCGGCAGGCCGTCAGCGTCGTGCAGCACGAAGTCGCGGGCATCGCCCAGGCGGCGCTCGATGCCGTGGGACGGCGGGCGCTCGCCGGGCCATAGCTGCTGGCGCACCAGGCGCTCCCAGGCCGGCGGCGAGTCGCGCAGCCACTGCCAGCCGTCGCGACGTGCCCACTCCTGGCCCAGCCCCTCGGCCAGCGTCTCGGCGCGGCTGGCCTGGGTGGTCTCGAGGTACTCGAGAAATCCCCGGTCGAGGCTGCGCGAGACCGACAGGAACACCAGCCCGGCGATCACCACGTTGACCGACAGAATGATGACGAACAGCTTTACGCCCAGGTGCGAGAAGGGCGGGCGGGGGAAGCGTAGCCTCATCGAGTCGGCTCCTGGGTAGGGTGGGCGTGGGTCAGGTGTTCCCATCGTTCGCGCAGGCCTTCCAGCATCAGGTACAGGCAGGGTACCAGCACCAGCAGGATCAGGGTGGCGAACAGCATGCCGAAGCCCAGCGAGATGGCCATGGGGATCATGAAACGGGCCTGGCGCGAGGTCTCGAAGATCATCGGCGCGAGCCCGAGGAAGGTCGTCATGGTGGTCATCAGGATCGGCCGCAGGCGCCGGGTCGCCGCGGCGACGATCGCCTCGCGAGCGCCGAACCCTTCGCGACGCCGCCGGTTGGCATAATCGATCAGTACCAGGGCATCGTTGATCACCACGCCGGACAGCGCCAGCATGCCCATCAGGCTGATCACCGAGAGGCCGAAGCCCATGATGGCGTGGCCGGCCATGGCGCCGATGATACCGAAGGGAATCGCTGCCAGTACCAGCAGCGGCTGAAGATAGCTGCGAAACGGGATCGCCAGCAGCGCATACAGCGCGATCAGCGTCAGCCAGGTGGCCTGGCTCAGCGCCGAAACGTTCTCGGCGGTTTCCTGCTGACGGCCGCCCAGGGTCAGCTCGAGCCCCGGCCAGGCGGCCTGCAGCGCAGGGAAGACATCCGCTTGCAGGGTGGCCACCACCTGGTTGATGCGAGCATCGCTGTCGGTGTCGGCGGTGACGCTGATCTGGCGCCGGCCGTCGAGCCGTTCCAGGGTGGTAGCGGCGCGGCCGAGGTGGATCTCGGCGATTCGAGAGAGCGGCACCTCCAGGCCATCCGCGGTACGGATGGGCAACTGATAAAGATGGCCCAGGCTGTCGCGCTCCTCGCTGGGCAGGCGCACCGCAATGGTGATCTCATGGCGCCCGACGAACTGCTCGATGGCGGTGACGCCCTGCAGCGGGCCGCGCAGCTGGGCGGCGAGGTCGGCGCCGGTGAGGCCCAGCGCACGCCCCTCCGGCGACAGCCGCAATTCGAGCTGTGGCTTGCCGTCTGCCAGGCCGCTGTCGATATCGGTCAGCCCGTCGAACTCGGCCAGCTCGTCGGCCAGCCGCGTGGCGGCGGCTTCCAGCGCACGGCTGTCGGGGTGCGACAGGCGCAGGGTGAGCCCGGCGCCAGCGCCCGGGCCACCGAAGTCCGACTCGAAGCGCACGGCCTGGGCCCCCAGGATATCGCCGGTTTCCTCGCGCCAGGCCCGAGCCACTCGCGAAGGGGGCCAGGCGTCGAGGCTTTCGCGCGCAAGGGTCAGGCGCACGTTGAGTCGTTCGCCGTCGATCTGGGCTCGGGTGTCGGCGAAACGTGGGCCGTCGTCGCGTTCGGCCAGTGCCGCGGCGGCATCCAGCAACTGGTCGCGAATGCGCCGATCCTCGGCGATGGGGCTGCCTACCGGCAGGGTCACCGTGGCCTGGACACGGTCGGACTCCACCCGCGGCATCAGCGAGAAGCCCATGCGGCCGCTCATGCTCCAGGCGATGGCCAGGGTGAGCACGGCAATGGCCAGGCTCACCGTGAGCAGGCGCAGGTCGAGGGCGCGCTGCAGGAAGGGCTCGAAGCGCTGCTGGGTAAAGTGGGCAAGGGCGCCCTGCAGGGTACGGCGCAGACGATCCAGAGGCCTGAGCCAGGGGCTCGGCTCGCGGCCGCCGGCGCGGTGGGCCAGGTGTCCAGGCAGGATGAACAGCGCCTCCAGCCACGACACCACGAACACCGTGACCACCACCAGCGGGACGACGGCGAAGATCATGCCGAGGAAGCCCGGCAGAAACAGCAGCGGCAGGAAGGCGACAATGTTGGAGAGGATGGCGAAGGTGATCGGCACCGCCATTTCGCGGGCGCCGCGCACGGCGGCTTCACGCAGCGAATGTCCCTGTTCGCGGTAGCTGTGGATGTTCTCGCCGACCATGATCGCGTCGTCGACCACGATGCCCAGCGCAATGATGAAGGCGAACATCGACATCATGTTGATCGACACGCCGAGCCACGGCAGGAACAGCATGGCGCCGAGGAAGGCAGTGGGGATGCCCAGGGTGACCCAGAAGGCCAGGCGCGCCTCGAGGAACAGCGCCATCAGTACCAGTACTAGTGCCAGGCCCAGCCAGGCGTTCTTGAGCAGCAGATCGAGGCGGTCGCGGTAGATCTCGGAGCTGTCCTGGGACACGCTCAGGCTGACCCCCTCGGGCAGGCCGGCACGCAGCCGTTCGAGCTGGGCGTGCACCGCATCGGAGATGCCGATCGGCGTCTGGTTGCCGATCTGGTACACCTCCAGGCTGAGTGCGGGGGCGCCGTTGTAGAGCACCTCGCGGTCGCTTTCGGCGAAGCCGTCGATCACCCGGGCGATATCGCCCAGGCGCAGCTGGCCGCCATCGGCGGTGCCCACCAATGGCAGCTCGGCGAACTCGCGAGCCTCGTCGCGCCGCCCCTGGTAGCGCACCAGCCACTCGCCTTCGGCAGTGGCCAGTCGGCCGCTGGCGAGATCCAGCGCCTCGTCGGCGATGCGTGCGGCCAGGCCGCGGTGATCGAGGCCATGCCGATGCATGGCCTCGGCATCGAGCAGTACCTGTATCTCACGCTCGCGATTGCCGGAAAGCTCAACACGCGAGATACCGGAGGAGGCCTGCAGCTCGGCGCGCAGCTCCTCGGCAACGTCGTGCAGCAGCCGCTCATCGACCCAGCCGTGCACCTGCAGGCTCATGACGCTGCGCGATCGGCCAGCGAGGCTGAAGCGCGGCGGGTCGGCGGCGGCGGGCAGGTTGGTGATGGCATTGATTGCTTGCTGGATGTCCTGGTAGGCGCGCATCACGTCGACGCCGTCGATCAGGCTCAGGGAGACCCGCCCGGCACCCTCGTTGGCGGTGGCGGTCATCTCGTCGATGCCGTCGACGTCGGCCAGGGCCGCCTCCATGGGCAGCAGCAGGCTGCGCTCGACCTCCTCGGGCGTGGCGCCGGGATAGCCGATCGCTACGTGGACGATCTCCAGTTCGAACTCGGGGAAGACTTCCTTCTTGATCGCCAGCGATGCCAGCAGGCCGCCGGCGATCAGCAGCACCATCAGCAGGTTGGGCGCGACGCCATGGTGAACCATCCAGGCGATGGGGCCACGGCGCATCATGAGCGGTTCTCCTCACGCTCGCCGGCCGGTCGCTCGCGGTCGGCGATGCGCGGGCGCAGCCGCATGCCTTCGCGAGGCTGGCCGAGCTGGGAGGTCACCACCCGCTCGCCATCTTCGAGGCCGGTGCCGACCAGCACGCGGGTCTCGCCGCGGTGCACCACTTCCACCGTGCGTCGGCGCAGACGCTCCTCATCGTCGAGTACCCAGAGCATGTCCCCGGGCCGCAGAGCGGCAGCGGGTAGGACGAACAACCCTTCGCGCGGCCGGGTATCGAAATCCAGGCGCACCACATCGCCCAAACGCAGGGCTGGTGCGCCGTTCTCCAGCCCCAACGGGTCCTCGACCGCCACCAGCAGCTGGGCCTGAAGGCCCTGCTCTTCCAGTGCCGGCAGCATGGCGATCACTTCGCCATGACGCACTTCGCCGCCGGGCCAGGTGCGTGTCGACAGGCGCACCGCGCTTCCGGGGCCTGAGTCGTCGGCGGCCTGCAGCCAGCCCAGCGCCTCACCGGGCAGCGAGACACGTACCCAGAAGCGCGAGACATCGATCAGGTGCAGAACCTCGGTGCCATTGGCCACCATGCTGCCGGCGCCCAGCAGCCTGGCCTGCACCATGCCGCGCCAGGGGGCCGTGAGCGTGGCGCGTTCGAGCTCCAGCCGCGCCCGATCGCGGGCGGCGCGGGCCCGCTCCACTTCCGCCTCGGCCTGGCGCAGCTGCGGTTCGCGCAGCACCAGGGCGCGGCGCTCGGCGGAGAGCTCGCGGCCGAAGCTGCGGTACTCGGTCTCGGCGCGCTGCTGCTCGCCGCGCTCCATGGCAAGCTGCGCCTCGGCCTGTGCCAGTGCAGCCTCGGCGTCGCGCAGGCCGAGGCGCAGGTCGGCCTCGTCGAGGCGTGCCAGGGGGGCACCGGCTTCCACCACGCGGCCGGGAAGGGCCTCGGGCGTGAATTCGAGCAGCTCGCCGGCGACCCGGCTGGCGAGTCGCGGCTCGCGCTCGGCGACGACCCGACCGAAACCGTACAGCTCTGGGGCGGCGGCCTGGCGCTGCGCCAGTACCGTGTCGACCAGGGCCGTCGGCGCCTCCACCGGGGCGCGGCGTTCGATACGCGGCGGCTGCGAGATCAACCACCAGGCGCCAACTGCCCCTGCGGCCAGCACCAGTACGGCCAGCAGGGCGCCGAAGGTGAAGCGGCCACGCTGGCCAGAGCCGGCGCCGCGGAGAGTAGGCGTGGAGAGACGAGAGGAGGCTGGCATCTAAGGCTCGCGACGGACTGTGGGCTCAGGCAGCATCGCTCAATGCGATGCAGCCAATGGTCACGAAGCGTGCAAGCAGTGTGCAAGCGAAGCAGGAGGATGGATCAGGAGCAGGTTTCGCCCAGGATCAGCTCGGTGCCCAGCAGGCGTGAATGGCCCGGCTCCAGGCCCAGGATCATGCGTGCCGCCAGGCGTCCCTTCTCGCCGCTCTCCTGGCGCACCGTGGTCAGCCGCGGCGCCCGGTACTGGCCTTCGGCGATGCCGTCGAAGCCGATCAGACAAATATCCTCGGGAATACGCAGACCACGGCTCTCGGCCAGGGTCAAGGCGGTCAGGGCGATGCGATCGGACATGCACAGCAGCAGGTCAGGGCGTTCGTCGGCAGGCAGGTCGAGGATCTCCTCGAGCACCGGGGCGCACACTTCGAAGGTGTTCTCCTCCACGTTCCACATCGGTATGCGCTCGGTGGCGAAACCGTGCTGAGCCAGGGCGCGATGGAAACCGGACAGGCGCGCACGGGTAATGGTGAGCTCGGCCGGCAGCAGGGTGTATTCGGGGTCGATGCGACCGTTGCAGGGTTCGCGTGTGAGGCGCAGGTTGACGATGGCCGGACGTCGGCGAGGCATGGCCGCCAAGGCATGGTCGGCGATTTCGAAACAGGCCGGCTCGTTGTCGACGTGTACCGAGGGATGACCTGCCACGTTGAAGTCGACCGCCACCAGCGAGGCATTGAGCGGCAGTGAGTCGAACAGCTCGTCGGAGGGCATCAGGCCGTAGACGATGAAACCGTCGGCCATGCTCGCCGAGTCGATCAACTGGCACTTGGCCTGGCGCGCGGAGAGCAACAGCAGGGTGTGGCCCTGGGTGTCGAGTACCTCGGCCACGCCGGAGAGGAACTCGCTGGAGACGGCATCGTTGAGGCTGTAGGTAAGGCTCTCGGCCAGGATCACCGCGATGATGCGCGAGCGCCCGGTGCGCAGGCTGCGTGCCTTGGCGTCGGGGCCGCGATAGCCCAGCCGCTTGGCCTCGGCGAGGATCCGCTCGCGCAGGTTGGGCGAGAGCTGATCCGGCCGGTTGAAGGCATTGGAGACTGTGGCGGTGGAAACGCCGAGCTCGCGGGCCAGATCCTTGAGGGTGATGCGGCGGGCCGGTGGCGACACGGTGGTTTTCCTGCTAATGAGTTCCAACCAAGGATACCGCCCCGGCCGAAGCCGGGACAGTCTTGCCGCCTGTTTTCATGGCGGTGCCGCGGTGTCAGGCCGCGGCACGTGCCGCCTTGACCGGCAGCGCCCGGCCGTTGGCGTCGAACAGGTGGACGTGTTCGGGGTCGGGAGCTAGCGCCACGCGCTGGCCTATCCGCCACGAGGTGGGTGCTTCACCGCGCTGGATCAATAGTGTGTCGCCTTCCTTGGGCTCGAGATAGACGTAAACCTCGTTGCCCAGGTACTCCACGTTGACGATCTCGAAACCCTCGCTGTCCTGGGCTTCGGTAAGACGCAGGTGCTCGGGGCGGATGCCCAGCATCAGGCCGTCTCCCCGGGCGTGTCCCGAAGCATCCTGGGGCAGAGCCTGCTCGGCCAGCCCGGCGGCGCTGACCCGGCAGCCGGTGGCGTCGGTGCCAACCAGCCGTGCAGGCAGGAAGTTCATCGTCGGCGAGCCGATGAAGCCGGCAACGAACCTGGTCGCCGGGCGCTGATAGAGCTCCTGAGGGCTGCCCACCTGCTCCACGCGACCACCGTTGAGCACCACGATCTTGTCGGCCAGGGTCATCGCCTCGACCTGGTCGTGGGTGACGTAGATCATGGTCGAACCGAGCCTTTTGTGCAGACGGGCGATCTCGTTGCGCATCTGCACCCGCAGCGAGGCGTCGAGGTTGGAGAGCGGCTCGTCGAACAGCAGGATGCGCGGTTCGCGGGCCATGGCGCGGCCCATGGCGACGCGCTGGCGCTGGCCGCCGGAGAGCGCCTTGGGCTTGCGTTCGAGCAGCTCCTCGAGCTGCAGGATGCGAGCCGTCGCCATCACTCGTTCGTGCACGGTCTCTTTGGCGGTCTTGGCCAGCTTGAGGCCGAAGGCCATGTTCTCGTACACCGTCATGTGCGGGTAGAGTGCGTAGGACTGGAACACCATGCCCACGCCGCGCTCCCGTGGCGGCAGCTCGTTGACCACCTGGTTGCCGATGGAGAGTTCGCCGTCGCTGATCGATTCCAGGCCGGCAATCAGGCGCAGCAGGGTGGACTTGCCGCAACCCGAAGGGCCGACGAAGACCACGAACTCGCCTTCTCCTATCGCCAGGTCCACGTCCTTGATGATGTGGGTGCTGCCGAAGACCTTGTTGATGCTGTCGAGGGTGACGCTTGCCATTTGACCCATCCTCGGCCGTTCGCGGCCGGTCGTTGTTGTACAGAGTGCTTTAGACGCAGCCTAGAGGCGGAAGTAGGCTGCCTGATAGGGCGGCAGATGCAGTGTGCCGCCGCTGATCTCGTATTGGAAACCGTGCCCTTGCAGCGCCTCGCGCACCTCGGGCAGCGTGGCGGCCTGGGGCTGGCTGGTGAGGTTGAAGACGCACAGCAGCCTGTCGCTGCCCCGCTCGCGGGTGAATGCGACCAGCGCTTCGCCCAGTTCGACCAGGTTCATGTCGCCGTCGAACAGTGCCGGGTGTTGGCTGCGAAAGCGCAACTGGCGGCGGGTGGCGTTGAGCATCGAAGCCGAGTCGTCCTGCTGGCGTGCCACCGATAGAAGCAGGTGCGGCTCGGCGACCGGCAACCACGGCTCGATGGGTGAGAAACCTGCCAGCGGCGTATCGTCCCAGGGCATCGGCGTGCGGCAGCCGTCGCGCCCTTTGAAGTCGGGCCATAGCGGCAGGCCGTAGGGGTCCTGGATGCGCTCGAAGGGGACGTCGGCCTCGGGCAGGCCGAGTTCCTCGCCCTGGTAGAGACACACGCTGCCTCGCAGCGAGAAGAGTAGGGCCAGCGCCACGCGAGGGTAGGCGAAGGCGCACTCCTCGCTGCCCCAGCGCGTAGCGCTGCGCACCACGTCGTGGTTGGACAGCGCCCAGCACGGCCAGGCATCGCCGGCGAACTGCTGGAAGCGCTGCAGTACGCCGCGGATATAGTCCGGCGAGCGCGGCGCGTTGAGCAGGTCGAAGGTGTAGGCCATGTGCAACTTGTCGCCGCCCGAGGTGTACTCGGCCATGCGCTCAAGCGGCGTGTCGTCGCCGATCTCGCCTACGGTGGTGGTGCCGGGGTACTCATCCATCAGGGCGCGCAGCTCGCGCAGAAACTCGACGTTCTCGGGGCGGCTGATGTCGTACACGTGGCGCTGCCAGGTGTAGGGGTTCTCCTTGGGTGCGCCGAGGGTGCGGGTAGCGTCGATGGTCAGCGCCGGGTTGCTGCGCAGATGCTGGTCGTGGAAGTAGAAGTTGACCGTGTCGAGGCGGAAGCCGTCGACCCCCATCTCCAGCCAGAAGCGCATGTTGTCGAGTTGGGCGGTGCGTACCTGGGGATTATGGAAGTTGAGGTCCGGCTGGCTCGACAGGAAGTTGTGCAGGTAGTACTGCTGGCGCCGGCTGTCGAAGGTCCACGCCGGGCCGCCGAAGATCGACAGCCAGTTGTTGGGCGGCGTGCCGTCCGGGTTGGGCTCGGCCCACACGTACCAGTCGGCCCGTGGGTTGGCGCGGTTCATGCGGCTCTCCTGGAACCAGGGGTGCTGGTCCGAGGTGTGGCTGATCACCTGGTCGATGATCACCTTGAGGCCGAGTGCGTGGGCACGATCCAGCAGCGCCTTGAAATCGTCGAGGGTGCCGAACAGCGGGTCGACGTCGCGATAGTCGCTGATGTCGTAGCCAAAGTCGCGCATCGGCGAGGTGAAAAAGGGCGATAGCCAGATGCCGTCCACGCCCAGTGAGGCGACGTAATCGAGCCGCTGGGTGACACCCGGCAGGTCGCCAACACCATCGCCGTTGCTGTCCATGAAGCTGCGCGGATAGATCTGATAGATGACGCCACCGCGCCACCAGAAGGTGTTGTCTTGCATGGTTTTCCCTTGGTCAAGCCTCGATGGGTTGTTCATTCGATGCGGGTTGCCGTGGACAATCTCGCTCGCGTCGGGTTCATGCTTCATCCTTTCACCGCGCCTGCGGTCAGCCCGGAGACGATGCGTCTCTGGAAGATGATCACCAGCACCACCAACGGCACCGTCACTACTACCGAGGCCGCCATGATCGGCCCCCAGGGCAGCTCGTAGGCGCTGCCGCCGGAAAGCAGGGCGATCGCTACCGGCACGGTGCGCTGGCTGTCGGTCAGGGTGAAGGTCAGGGCGAAGAGGAACTCGTTCCAGGCGGCGATGAAGGCGAGCAGCCCGGTGGTGGCCATAGCCGGCCACATCAGCGGCAGGAACACCTTGGTAATGGTCACCCAGGGCGTGGCGCCGTCCATGATGGCAGCCTCCTCCAGCTCCAGGGGCAACTGACGCATGAAGGTGGTCAGCACCCACACGGTGAAGGGCAGGGTGAAGATGGTATAGCTCAGGATCAGCCCGCCCGGGTTGTTGTAGAGGTTGAAGCTGCGGATCACTTCGAACAGCCCCGACAGCACCGCTACCTGCGGGAACATCGACACGCCGAGAATGATCAGCAGCACCGAGGTGCGGCCGCGAAAGCGCACCCGACCTAGGGCGTAGGAGGCGGTGATGCCGAGCAACAGGGCAATGAACACCACGCTGGTGGCGACCAGAACCGAGTTGAATATCGCCTGCAGGAAGCTGCGCTGGGAGAAGATCTGCAGGTAGTTGGCAAGCGTTGCCCGCGTCGGCCACAGCTCGACTCGGAACAATTCGCTGGACGGTGTGAAGGAGGTCTTCACCGCGTAGTAGAAGGGGAAAACCGCGATCACCACGATCAGCGCCACCAGCAGCCAGAAGCCGATGCGCCCGAGAAGTTTGGAAAGCTGGCGTGAGGTCATCACTCACCTCCCAGTTGCAGTTGCTTGCGGCCGAGGTAGAGGTAGGCAATGGTTGCCAGGGCGATGATCAGGAACAGCAGCGTCGAGGCGGCGCTGCCGTAGCCGACGTCCTGGAATTCCACCAGCTGCTGGCGGGCATAGATCGACATCGACATGGTACTGGTGGAGTTTGAGGTGAGCACGTAGATGACGTCGAACACGCGCAGCGCATCGAGCAGACGGAAGATCACCGCCACCATCAAGGCCGGTGTAATCAGTGGCAGAGTGACCTTGAAGAACACCCGCATTGGGTGGATGCCGTCGACCTCGGCGGCTTCGTAGCAATCCTTGGGCAGCATCTGCAGCGCGGCCAGTACCAGCAGGGCGACGAACGGCGTGGCTTTCCACACGTCGACCATGATCACCGCCCACATGGAGTAGGCGGCGTCGGCGGTCCAGGCGATGGGACTGTCGATGATGCCCAGCGCCATCAGCAGGTGATTGATGATGCCGAACTGGTCGTTGAGCATCCACGCCCACATCTGCGCCGAGACGATGGTGGGGATCGCCCAGGGAATCAGCACTGCGGCGCGCACCAGGGTGCGCCCCTTGAACTCGGCATTGAGCACCAGGGCGACGATGACCCCGAACACTACCTCCAGCGACACCGAGACCACCGAGAAGTAAACGGTGTTCCACACCGCTCGCCACCAGATGGGGTCTGCCAGTACGCCGAACCAGCGACCGTCGTCATAGACCAGGTAGTTCTCCAGCCCGATGAACAGGGTATTACTCATGTCCGACAGCGAGGCGTCGGTGAAGCTGAAGTAGAAGGTGCGCAGTAGTGGCCAGCCGGCCACCAGGGTCAGGGTCACCAGCATCGGGGCCAGGAAGAACCAGGCGGCGCGCACTCGCTGGCGGCGCACCTTGGTGCTGCGATAGCTTACCGGCAGGGGGCGCGCCGGGATCGGCGCGATTTCGGTCACGGGAGTCGACATCTCGGGCTCCTGGATGGGTTACCAGTTACGGCGCTTGATGCGTGCCAGCTCGTTGTCGAGGTCGCTGACCGCCTGTTCGCCGCTCCTGTTACCTGAGAGCACGTCGTGGGCGGCGCTGAAGAAGGCGTTGCTGACACGGCCGTAGGCGTCGCCAGTGGGGGCCGAAGGCCGTGCCACGGCGTTGACGAAGGTCTCGTAGAGTTCGCCGAAGAAGGGCACTGCCTCGAGCACTTCGTCATCGTGGTAGAGCGTTTCGAGGGTAGGGTTGTAGGCGCCCTCGATGGCACGACGCTTCTGCTCCTCCTCGCCGGCGAGGAAGGCTACCAGCTCGGCGGCAAGCTCGGCGTTCTTGCTGTAGCGCGATACCGCCAGGTTCCAGCCGCCCAGCGTGGCGGCCGTGCTGCCGTCTCCGCTGTAAGGCAGTTGGGTCACGCCCACCTTGCCGCGCACCTCGCTGCCCTCGCTCTGGGCCAGTGCCCAGGCATAGGGCCAGTTGCGCATGAACACGGCGTTGCCGCCCTGGAACACACCGCGCGCTTCCTCCTCGGTGTAGTTGAGCACGCCGCTGGGAGAGATATCGCCGATCCAGGAGGCGGCCAGGTCGAGTGCCGCAGCGGCCTGGGCGTTGTCGATGGTGATCTCGCCGTCGCCATCGACGATGGTGCCGCCGCCGTGGCTGGCTACCCACTCCAGGGCGTTGCAGGTCAGGCCTTCATAGGCGCGGCCCTGGAACACGAAGCCGTGCATACGGCTGTTGCCTGCCTCGCGCTCGGCGTTCTGAATTTCGCGGGCGATCTCGGTCAGCTCCTCCCACGTCTCGGGTGCCTCATGGCCGTACTGCTCGAGCAGGTCGGCGCGGTAGTAGAGCACCCCTGCGTCGGTGAACCAGGGCATCGCCACCAGGCGGTCGTCGATGGTGTTGTTGTCGACGATGGCGGAGAAGTGGCCTTCGCCGACGTCGTCGCCCAACACCTCGCGCAGGTCGAGCAGATGATTGGCGAGCAGGCCCGGCCACACCACATCGATCTGCATGATGTCGATGTCGGTGGAGTTGGCGGAGAGAATCTGTTGGTAGAGCGACAGGCGCTCGGTGGAGGAGTTGGGTGTCGAGACCACGTCGACGCTATGGCCGGTCTGCTCCTCCCACGCACGCACGCCTTGCTGGCAGAGCTGGAGCTCGGCGCCCACCGCGCCGCAGGAAATGGTCAGGTCGGCGGCCTGGGCGTGGCTGAGGCTGGCGGCTCCTGCCACGAGGAGAGTAGGAAACAACGACTTCTTGGGCATGAAGGAATCCTTGTCGGCTTGTTGTTATCGCTGGCTGCTGAACGAACTTAAACGATTAAGTTCCTACGGCGCCCAGTTAGCCGTTTCTGCTTCATGAGTTCAACCTAGACTTTTGGCTAAAGGGGAGGTGCGGCTGACGTCTCATGAGCATAGCCGGGTCGTCGGCTCTGCTCACAGCGAGAGGAAGAACAGGGTCAGTGGGGGCGACAGCAGCGAGAGAATGAAGCCGCTGACGACGGCGATGGGCACGCAGGCCACGCCGCCGTGCTGCTGGATCACCGGCAGGGTGAAGTCCATGGAGGTGGCGCCGCCATAGCCGATGGCCAGCGGAGCATGGCGTCGAATGGTCAGTGGAATCAGGATGAAGGCCAGCAATTCGCGGGTCAGGTCGTTGAAGAAGGCCACGCCACCGAGCAGCGGGCCGAGCTGATCGCCAACCAGGATCGCCGAGAGGGAGTACCAGCCGAAGCCGGACGCCAGGGCCAGGCCTTCGTTCCAGTGCAGTGCGAGCAGCGGGGCGGCAAGCAATCCACCGATCAACGAACTGAGGGCCAGCACGAGGGCAATAGCCAGGCCGTGTCGGTTGAGCAGGATCTGTTTCAGTGGCATGCCGGAATTGCGTAGCTGGCAGCCGATCAGCGCCAGCAGGACGTAGAGCACCCACTCGGCCCACTGCTCGGCGTGTTGAAAAATGACGTCTCCGCCCAGCCAGGCGAGTGCCAGGCCGAGCAGCACCCCACCGGCTACTACGGCCACCAGCGACAGCGAACCGAGCAGCGCGGCCAGTTTTGTCGTGGGGGCATTCGCCACCACCGGGGAGGATCCCATGCGCAGGCCTAGCCGGCGCGACAGCCACCACAGGGCGACCAGGTTGCAGGCGGTGATCACCGTGAACAGCTGCAGGGCCTGGGTGCCCATGCGCGACAGCTCGCGGCTGAGTTCGTCGAGACCCGCCAGGCCGATGCCCATCAGCAGCAGAATGACATAGACCGAGGCGCTGACGCCGCGGTTGATGCCAGCCATGACACCAGGATGGCGAACCGGTACCAGATAGCCCAGTACCAGTGGCAGCAGCACGATCAAAAGCCCCGACAGCATTGCGATTCCCTTCACCGAGGCCGCCCATGGCGGCGAAAACCGCCAACTCTAGCAGCCTTTCAATCGCTGTGCCGCGGTGAGTGTCGTTCAAGCTGTGATCAGCGCCCCCCCGTTTCCAGCGCAGTGAGTGTCAAGCGACTCTTGCGTTCGCCGTTGCGACGGTAATCCACCGCCAGCAACAAGCCGGGATATTGGGGGTGGAAGTGGAACAGCATCTTGCGCTCGGGTGTCTCGGGGTCGTTCACCTCGACCTTGATCGCCTCGAACTCGCCGGCGGGGAGGTTCAGCGTTTCCATCCCCAGCAGGCGGTAATCGAGGGTCTCCTCGCGGCCACGATGGTCCTGGTAGACCAGGCGGCAGGAAGCGTTCTCGCAGTCACCCTTCAGCGCACGTCGCGAAAGCTCGACCAGGGCCGCCTGGCGATCGGGCAGGCTGGCCAGCTCGCTGCCGTCCAGACGATAGTTGCCGCCCACGCCCAGCAGTGAGTAACCGCTGGCATAGTTCACCGAATGCACGCCCTCCGGCGTGACGATGAAACGGCTGCGTTCGTTGCCGCGGGCCACGGCGATGGCGGCCCGCATGCGGCTCTGCCAGTGACCGCTCTCGCGGGTCAGTTGGTGATCGATGGTGGCATTGGGCCAGCCCTTCACCTCCAGGCGGTAGCTGGCGCTGAAGGGCTGCAGGAGAACTTCAGTTTCCGGCACGACAGCGAGGGCCGTGCCGGGAAGCCAGGCCAGCAGCATGACGAAGAACGGGAGACGGGCAAGTGCTCGCAGGGGTCGGTTCATGTCGGGGGCACCGCTTGGCTGAAAGATGACAGTAGCTGTGAGCCCCCGGGAGCCGAGGGGTTCCCCCGTGCACGGTTATTCCTCGGTTGCGTCACGCTGCATCAGCAGATTTCCCCAGTGTTGGCAACCGCTAATGCAACTCGAAGGCGCGCGGCGGATGAAAGCGTGATGCCGGTCAATGGTTGGACGAAAGTCGTATCGGCACGCTCAAGCTTTGTCGCTCGCTGCCGAAGAAGAGTTAGCGCGAGCGCTGATGCAACGCGTTCGCATCAAGGCCGACGGATATCACAACAACAACGGCATGCTTCGCCAGCCACGTCCCGATTACCCGATATCACTGAGCTCGGCAGGACTCCAATCATGAAAAATCTTCTTCATCGCATTCCTGTGTCACGCAAGTTCATGCTGGCGCTGGCGCTCCCCCTTTGCATCATCGTCTGGCTGGCCGGTAGCGGCATCCTGGAGCGCCAGCGGCTGGCCAGCGACATGCTGCAGGTGGACCGGTTCACCGGGTTGTCGGCGCAGTTGGGCGGTCTGGTGCACGAGATCCAGGTCGAGCGCGGTCTCTCGGTCGGCTTCCTCGGCAGTCGGGGAGAGAATTTCGGCGATCGTCTCGTTGCCCAGCGCGGGCGAGTCGACGAGAGTCTGAGCGCCTATCGCGCCGCCTGGGAGGGTGTCGATGCCGCTGGCGATCCTGAAATCGGCCAGCGTCGTGAGGAAATCGACGCGCTGCTGGCCGATATTGGCGCCACACGGCGTGAAGTCGATGGACTTGGCATGCGCGATCTGGAGGCCCTGGAGTACTACACCGAGATCAATGCGCGGCTGGCGGAAATCGTCGGGCGGCTGAATGCGCTCGGCAATGCCGGGGAGCTGACGCGCAGCCTGGGGGCCTACTACTCCCTGCTCGAGATCAAGGAAAGCGCAGGGATCGAACGGGCGCTGTTGGCCAGCGCCTTTGCCGCCAACCGCATGTCGCCGGACGTCTACTACCGCTTCCTGCGCCTGCTGGGCGAGGAGGAGGCGTTCGAGGAGAGCTTCACGGTGCTGGCCAACGCCGATTTCGCGGCGCGTTACCTGGCAGCGACGAACGAGCACGAGGCCCACGGTGAATTGACCATGATGCGCCAGATCGCCATGCGCCAGGGTATCGATGGCGGCTATGGCGTGAGGCCCGAACGCTGGTTCGAAGCCCAGACCGGCAAGCTCGAGCGCCTGCGCAGCGTCGAACTCGACCTGGCCGGCCATGTGCAGGAGCGCGCCGCTGCGCTGGCCAGCGATGCCCGCCTGGGGCTTGCAACCTTTGCCGGACTGGCAACGTTGGCCATCGTAGTGGCCATTCTCCTCTCCATGATGCTGGTGCGCAGCATGGTCGTGCCACTGCGCCTGGCCCTGGCCCAGATCGAAGCGCGGGGCGGCGATTTGACCCAGCGCCTGGCCGAGCCTGGCAGCGATGAGCTCTCCCAGCTCTATCGGGCCTTCAACGCCTCTACCGCCAGCATGGAGGCGCTGGTGGCTTCGATCCAGCAGGGTGCGCGCGGCGTCGGCTCGGCCAGCGGCGAAATCGCCCAGGGTAACGAGGACCTGGCAAGCCGCACCGAGGAACAGTCCGCCTCGCTGGTGGAGACCGCTACCAGCATGGAGCAGATGACCTCCACCGTGCGTCAATCGGCTGACAATGCGCGCCAGGCCAATGCCATGAGCGAGCAGGCCGTGGCCCAGGCCGAGCAGGCCAGCATGGTCGCCGAGGAAGCGCGCCAGGCCATGCAGCAGATTTCCGAAGCCAATCGTCAGGTCACCGCCATTGTCGAGGCCATTGACGGCATCGCCTTCCAGACCAACCTGCTGGCGCTAAACGCCTCGGTGGAGGCAGCTCGCGCCGGCGAACATGGGCGCGGTTTCGCTGTGGTCGCCGGCGAGGTGCGCAAGCTGGCCAGCCGCAGCGCCGAGGAAGCCGAGCGCATTCGCCGGCTGATCGGTGATACCACCCAGCGTGTGGCGGCGGGCAATGGCCTGGTGGGCCAGACCTCCGAGGCGCTGGCGGCGATCTCCCAAGGCGTACGGCAAGTCGCCGACCTGGTGGCAGAGATCTCGTCGGCCAGCGGCGAACAGTCGGCGGGCATCGAGCAGATCAATCAGGCCGTGGCCCAGTTGGAGGCTACCACCCAGCAGAATGCAGCGCTGGTCGAGCAGGTGGCGACTGCCAGCCGTTCGCTTGATGACCAGGCTGGCGAAATGACCCGGCTGATCTCGCGTTTCCGGGTCGGTGACGGCCTCGGACTAGGTGCGCCGATGGAGGTGTCCGATATATCCAAAATCGAGTACCGGAGCGTAGGGCGCCTGCTGCAACCGGCCTGAGAATTCACAACGAGAAGCGGGCAATAAGCTCGCCGATGGAGGACCGGAAGTGCCCTGCGCTTTCGGTCTTCCCGTATGACACCAACTTTTCTCTGACGAACTCCAGGATGCAGTGAAAGATGAGTAAATGGGCAACGAGTACCAAGCTGTGGGCGACATTGGCCCTGATGTGGGTAGGGATGCTGGTGCTGGTGGGCTGGACGGCCTACGACAAGCGGGCAGGATTGCTGGAGGAGCGGATCGCGAGCCTCGAGTATTTCGTCGGCAGCGCACGCGACATGGTGGCAAGCCTTGCCGTGCGCGCCGAGCGTGGCGAACTGACGCTCGAGGAGGCCCAGACAAGGGCCATCGAGAGTCTGGCCAACCTGAGTTTCGGCGAGGATGGCTACATTTTCGCCTTCGACAGCGATATTCGTATCGTGGCGCACCCGCGGCGGGCCTTGGGTGACTCCATGCGCGACTTCCAGGACAAGGACGGGCTCTACCTGTATCGGGAGCTCAAGGCGACGGGGGATCGCAATCCCCAGACGGGCGGCTTCGTCGGTTACCTGTCTCAGCGCAGCCAGGCCGGTTCCGAACAGGTGCCGAAGATGAGCTACGTGCAGCGCGTTCCCGGCTGGAACTGGGACCTGGCCGCGGGCGTCTACATGGACGACATCAATGCCGCCTTCTGGAACAGCCTGATCGAGCTGGGCGTGCTGCTGCTGGCAATCGGCATTCTCCTGACGCTGGCCATGGGCTGGATCATCAGGGACGTGCTCGGAAGCCTGGGCGGCGATCCGCGCCATGCCCGGGAGGTGGTGAGACGAATCGCCGGGGGCGACCTGACCCAGGCACTGACGCTCAAGGCCGGTGACGAGTCGAGCCTGCTGGCGGGCATCGAGAGCATGCGCCTGCGCCTGGTGGCATCGCTGCAGAGCGTCCACCGGGGGACGGAGCGGATCAATGCTGGCGTCGATCAGATCGTGGTCGGCAACCAGGACCTCTCAGCTCGCACGGAACAGCAGGCCGCGTCGATCGAGGAGACCGCCTCCAGCATGGAGGAGCTCACCCAGACGGTAGGGCAGAACGCGGAGAATGCCCAGGTTGCCAGCCAACTGGCACTCGAGGCCAGGCAGACGGCGCACCAGGGCGGCGAGATGATGGCCAACGTCGTCACCACGATGCAGGAGATCGCGCAAAGTGCCGGAAGAGTGAAGGACATCATCGAGGTGATCGACTCGATCGCTTTCCAGACCAGCATTCTGGCGCTCAACGCCTCGGTGGAAGCGGCGCGGGCCGGCGAGCAGGGGCGTGGCTTTGCCGTGGTGGCGGGCGAGGTGCGCATGCTGGCCAGCCGCAGCGCTGACGCTTCACGCGAGATTCGTACCTTGATCGAATCCTCGCATCGTCAGGTCGGGCAGGGCGCGGAGCTCGTCGAAAGGACCGGGAGCACTATCCATGCCGTGGTCGACGCCGTCACTCGGGTTACCGATCTGATGGAGGAGATCGCCTCGGCCTCGGGCGAGCAGCGTATCGGCATCGAGCAGGTCAATACTGCCGTGGGCCAGATGGATCAGGTGACCCAGCAGAACGCCGCCCTGGTCGAACAGGCGGCCGGTGAAGCGTCTGCCCTGCGCGAACAGGTGGCCATGCTGGTGCAGGAAGTCATGTGGTTCCGCATCGAAGCGCAACAGCACCCTGACCATGCAGCCCCAGTGTGGCAGCCTGCTCTGGTGCACGATCCGCTACCGCAGTCGCACACCGAACTCGCCTGATCCACAGTGCGTGCCGCGTACATGCGGCACGCAACGACTCAATAACCCGCTTCGGGGTCGACGGTTTCCAGCTCTTCGCCGGCCTCGAAGGCACGGATCGCCTCGGCCACCTGGTCGACGGCCTCACCCAGCGGCGTGGGACCGGCCATGTGGGGCGTTACCCAGATGCGCGGGTGCGACCACAGTGGGCTGTCTTCGGGCAGCGGCTCCTCGGGGAAGGCGTCGAGCAGCACACCACGCAGTCGGCCTTCGTTCACTCCCTCACCCAGCGACTCGAGCAGCGCCGCCTCGTCGATCAGGCTGCCGCGGCCGGGATTGATCAGGCTGGCGCCCTCAGGTAGCTTGGCGAGCGCCTCGGCATCAATAATATGGCGGGTTGCGCTGGTGCCCGGCAGCAGCAGCACCAGGGTGCGTACCTGGCCGAGCAGCTCGGTCAGGCCTGCGTCGCCATGATGGCAGGTAATACCATCGAACGACTTGGGCGAGCGGCTCCAGCCGTGCACGGGAAAGCCGTCGGCGGCGACCATGGCGGCCACCTTGCTGCCGATGGCACCCAGGCCCAGCACGCCCACCGGCCAGTCGCGCTTTTCCACCACGCCGTGCTCGCGCCACTCGTGGCGCGTCTGCTGGCGGCGATAGCGGTCGAAGTCGCGCTGGAAGTGCAGCACGCCGTAACGTACGTAGTCGCCGATCAGCTCGCTCATACCGGCATCGCGCAGCTTGACGATGGGCACGCCCTTGGGCAGCGCCGGGTTGTTCAGCAGAGCATCCACACCGGCGCCCAGATTGACGATGCCACGAGCGCGGGTCTGTTCACGCAGCAGCGTCTCGGACGGTTTCCAGACTGCCAGGTAGTCGGCGTCGCGGCGCTGTTCGGCGGGGTCGTCGGCGGTGACGATCTCCGCTTCCGGCAGGCGCTCGGCCAAGGCATCGCGCCAGGCCTCGATGTCGTCGATGTGCAGCAGTATTCGCATGGCGGTTCCTTTCTCTCGATAGACGATCTCAGTAGACGATCTGCATCATGGGCGGCGGTGCCTCGTCGAGCAGCACGCCCAGGCGCTTGAGTCCTTCCTCGAAGCGGGCGATGTCCTGCTCGGCACCGAGGCTGACGCGGATGCGCCGCGGAGGCGGGGTCTGCTCCACCATGAACGGTACCGCGGTGGTGATGGCCAAGCCCTCCTGTTCGGCCTGCTGCTGCAGCTCCTCGGCGCGCCAGGCGTCGGGTAGTGTCAGCCATACGTGCAGGCTGGTCGGGCGTGACTCCAAGGCGTGATGCCCCAGCAGTCGCTGGGTAAGCTGCTGGCGTTCGCCGAGCAGGACGCGCTGCTCGGCGGCCATCGCCTCGACGGTACCGTCGGCCAGCCAGCGGTCGGCGATCTCGAACACCAGCGAGGTGGCCATCCAGGTAGTGGCGCGCATGCGCGGCAGCACATGGTGCAACTGGCCGCGCGGCACGGTGAGATAGCCGGCGCGCAGGCCCGGCACGGTCACCTTGGTCAGGCTGGTGACATGGAAGCTCAACTGCGGGATACGCGCCGCGACCGGCGTGAAGCCCGGCGATTCCAGCAGGGCATGCACGTCATCCTCGATCAGCCACACCCGATGACGTGCCAGCACCTCGGCCACGGCGTCGCGGCGTGCCTCGCTCATCGTCGCCCCGGTGGGATTGAGTTGGGTCGGCGTCAGGTAGAGTGCACGCGGCTTGAAACGATGGCAGGCCAGCTCCAAGGCCTCGGGCACGATGCCCTCGTGGTCGATGGCGATGCCGCGCAGCTGGAAGCCCAGCGTGCGCGACAGGGCGATCAGGCCGTGGTCGGTCAGCGCCTCGGTCAGCACCAGGTCGCCATGCTGCACCACGCTCGAGATCGCCAGCATCAGGCCATGGGCGGCACCGTTGCAGAGGATGCGGTCGTCCATTTCGCCGGGCACGTGCAGGCGCGACTGCAGCCAGACGCTGGCGCGCTCGCGCTGGTGCGCAAGTCCTGCAATCGGCCTGCAGGCGGTAATCACCTCGGGGCTGGCATGCTCGGCCAGCTCCGCCAGGGCCTGGCGAAAGCGCAGGTGATGGCCCGGCGGACACACGGGATGGGCGATCGACAGGTCGATGAGCGGACTCTCCTGGCGCGCCTCGTGAGCGCGCAGGTAGGCCGATTCGCGGGCGTCGTCCAGGGCATTGATCCAAGTGCCGCTGCCGACCCGGGCCTGCACCAGCCCCATCTTCTCGGCCTGGGCATAGGCCCGCGACACGGTTTGCACGCTGACTCCCAGGCTTTCGGCGAGTTGCCGGTGAGGCGGCAACCGCGTACCGGGCGAAAGCTCACCCTGACGCACCGCTTCCGAGAGGGCGCGAGCGATGGCCAGATACTTGGGGCCCGTATCCGTCAGGTACGGAGTTAGATCAATTGTCATGATTCAATAAAGCCTTTGACCACCTGCCAAGGGGGAGTGCTACTATCAGCTTAACGGCATTGGCCTGGAATTGTCATGCTTTTGGCTTGTATGAATCATGACAATTGTCTGGCGCGGTTCTCTTTTCCAACCGACGAATGGCCGTCTACCTAACTTTGGCCCGGCCCTCTCCTGGTGAAGGTGGCTGGCTCTTGGCGATGCAATGGCGAGTGGCCCGATGACCCAGGTATCCCTGTCCTTCACTCGTGAGGAATACGCAAGCCGGCTATGGAAAGTCCGTGCCGAAATGGCCAGTCGAGGGATCGACGTGCTGGTGATCAGCGATCCCTCCAACATGGCCTGGTTGACCGGCTACGACGGCTGGTCCTTCTACGTGCACCAGTGCGTGCTGGTAGGGCTGGAGGGAGAGCCCGTATGGTACGGGCGCCGCATGGACGCCAACGGGGCGTTGCGTACCTGCTGGATCGACCCCGACAACATCACCTACTACCCCGACTACTACGTCCAGAACCCGGACATGCATCCCATGGACTACCTGGCCCAGTCGATCATGCCCGACCGCGGCTGGCACGAAGGGGTGGTGGGACTGGAAATGGACAACTACTACTTCTCGGCCAAGGCCTACCAGAGCCTGCTGCGCGAGCTGCCTCACGCGCGCTTCATGGATGCCAACGCACTGGTCAACTGGTGCCGTGCGATCAAGTCGCCCCAGGAGATCGCCTACATGCGTGTGGCCGGCAAGATCGTCGAGGGCATGCACTCGCGTATCCTCGAAGTGATTGAACCCGGCCTGCCCAAGAGCAAGCTGGTCTCGGAGATCTATCGGGTAGGCATCGAGGGCTGGGTCGACGAGCACGGCAAGGTCCATGGCGGCGATTATCCGGCCATCGTGCCCATGCTGCCCACTGGCAAGGATGCCGCCGCACCGCACCTGACCTGGGACGACACCCCGTTTCGCGAGGGCGAGGGCACCTTCTTCGAGATCGCCGGCGTCTACAAGCGCTACCACGCTCCCATGTCGCGTACCGTGTTCCTGGGCCGGCCGCCAAAGGATTTCGTGCGCGCCGAATCGGCGCTGCTCGAGGGCATCGAGAATGGGCTGGCGGTGGCCAAGCCCGGCAACCGCACCGCCGATATCGCCATGGCGCTGGGCGCGGCGATGGACAAGTACGGCTTCGACCGCGGTGGAGCCCGCTGCGGCTACCCCATCGGCATCAGCTACCCGCCCGACTGGGGCGAGCGCACCATGAGCCTGCGTCCTTCCGACGAGACCATTCTCGAGCCCGGCATGACTTTCCACTTCATGCCGGGCATGTGGCAGGACGAGTGGGGGCTCGAGATCACCGAGAGCATCCTGATCACCGAAACCGGCTGCGAATCGCTGGCCAGCTTCCCGCGCCAGCTGTTCGTGAAATAAGGAGATAGCCGAAGATGAACAAGCGACCCAGCCCGATCAGCGCCACCGTGGACTTCGATGCCGATGGCGTCCAGCACGGCTTCCTCAAGCTGCCGATCTCCACCGACGAATCGGCCTGGGGCGCGGTGATGATCCCGGTCACCGTGATCAGGAACGGCGAAGGCCCGACCGCGCTGCTGACCGGCGGCAACCACGGCGACGAGTACGAAGGCATCACTGCGCTGCTGAAGCTGGCCAGCGAGCTGCACGCCGAGGACGTGCGCGGTCGGGTGATCATCGTGCCGATGATGAACATGCCGGCCGCCATGGCCGGCAAGCGTACCTCGCCGATGGATGGCGGCAACCTCAACCGCAGCTTTCCCGGCGACCCCGACGGCACGGTGACCGAGAAGATCGCCGACTACTTCACCCGTGTGATGGTACCGATGTGCGACGTGGTGCTCGACCTGCACTCCGGAGGGCGCACCCTGGACATCATTCCCTTCGGCGCTTCCCATATCCTCGACAACCCCGAGCAGCAGCGCCAGGCGCTGGAGGGTGCCAAGGCGTTCGGTGCGCCCTACGCCATGATGATGTTCGAGCTTGACGCCGCGGCGCTGTTCGATACCGCGGTGGAGAGCCAGGGCAAGGTCTTCGTCGCCACGGAGCTTGGCGGCGGCGGTACCTCTACCCCCGAGAGCCTGGCCCTCACCGAACGCGGCGTGCGCAACTTCCTGATCCATTTCGGCCTGGTCGAGGGCGAAGTGGTGATGCCCGCCGAGCCGCAGGTCTATCTCGATATGCCCGATGCCAGCTGCTACGTGCAGAGCGAGCATACCGGCCTGCTGGAGCTGACCCTCACCCTGGGCGACAAGGTGGAGAAAGGGCAGGTCATCGCCCGGATCTACGACATCACCCGCAGCGGCAGCGCGCCGGTGGAGTACCGAGCGGGCCGCGACGGCATCCTGGCCGCGCGGCGCTTCCCGGCGCTGGTCAACATGGGCGACACCATTGCGGTGATCGCTGAGGTCGTGGATTCGCTGGGCTGAGCCTGACATAGAAGAGAGCCATGAAACTCGATCGCTATGACCTGAAGATACTCGAGATCCTGTCCCGCGACGGGCGCATCACCAAGTCGAAGCTGGCCGAGGCGATCAACCTCTCGGTCAGCCCCTGCTGGGAGCGGGTCAGGCGGCTGGAGAAGGCCGGCATCATCGAAGGCTACAGCGCCCGCATCAATCCCCAGGCGCTGGTCAAGCGAACCCCGGTGTGGGTGCAGATCGAGCTCAAGCAGCACAATGCCGAAAGCTTCGCCTGCTTTGAGGCCTTGGTACGCGATGCCCCCGAGGTCACCGAGTGCGTGGCCGTGGGAGGTGGCGTCGATTACCTGCTGAAGGTGGAGGCCGACTCCGTGGACGCCTACCAGCGCCTGATCGACCAGTGGCTGACCTCCGCAGCTGGCATCGAGCGTTATTTCACCTACATCGTGACCAAGACGGTCAAGCGTCCCGGCCTCGGCCTGTGGCGGGACGACTTCCTCTCCACGTGAAGACCTGAATGGCGGGCTCTGCACGGCAACCAACGAGATCTCAACGTTGATACCCGGGTGACATCCATGGCATAAGCTAAAGGCGAGGGTGAGCAGGAGCTCACCCGGCCGGGCGATCCCTCCGGCATGACGCAGCGGTGCCGGAGGAGATGGATAGCGCCCTGAGACGAGATCGCCTGACGCAGAGAGATGCCCATGTCCTACTTCACCATCGCTGGGGTGCAGATGCAGGCCCTGCATCACGGCGACAATACCGAGGCCATGCGCCACCGGGTCGATGTTCTGATGAGCCGCTTCCCCCAGGTGCAGATGGTCCTGTTCAGCGAGCTGATGCCGCTGGGTGCCTCGCCGCACCATGCCCACCCGCTACCAAGCCACGTCGAGCAACTGTTCTGCCAACTGGCCGAGCAGTACCGTATCTGGCTGATTCCCGGCTCGATGTTCGAGCGCACCGAACACGGTATCTACAACACCCTGTCGGTGATCGACCCCCACGGCCAGGTGGTGGCGCGCTACCGCAAGATGTTCCCCTTCCGGCCCTACGAGGCGGGCGTCGAGAGCGGCAGCGAATTCGTTCTCTTTGATGTTCCCAACGTCGGCCGCTTCGGCGTGTCGATCTGCTACGACATGTGGTTTCCCGAGACCACCCGCACCCTCGCCGCGATGGGCGCCGAGGTTATCCTCCATCCGACCATGACCGATACCATCGACCGCGACATCGAGCTCTCCATTGCCCGTACCAACGCTGCGGTCAACCAGTGCTACTTCTTCGACATCAACGGTGCGGGCGCCATCGGCAATGGCCGCTCCATCGTCGTGGGGCCCTCGGGTGACGTCATTCACCAGGCCGGTTCCGGTGAAGAAGTCATGCCTATCGAAGTGGATTTCAATCGCGTGCGGCGCGAGCGTGAAACCGGTCTGCGTGGCCTGGGGCAACCGCTCAAGAGCTTCCGCGATCGCAGCGTGGATTTCGCCGTCTATCGCGTCGAACGTGATTCCTTGCCCTTTCTCTCGAGCCTCGGACCGCTGGCCAAGCCTCAGCGCACTGATATCGAGGAGTACTGACCGCCCAGGAGGTCGTCATGCGGGAGTTCCTGATTCGCCTGATGCAACGATTCTTGCGGCCCGAGGGCTCCCTTCCGGCAGCGGTCCGCCCGAGACGCGTCGCTGCTACCCCTTCTGCCATCGATGGAGCGACAACAATGAACAAGATCAACAGCATTGCCGATGTGCGTCGCCACTTTCGCAACAACAAGGAGCCGGTCTACTTCATCTCTGCCACCAACTTCAATCTGCTCGGCATCGGCGATTGGGTGGGCAGCTTCCGCCACATCAACTACATCGATTGCTTCGACGGTCAGCAGCGCAATGTCTTCGTACCCAAGGAGAAGTTTCCGCGCGACTTCGAGAGCATAGAGGACATCAACAACTACCTGCTCGAGCACAAGGAGGTGATCGACTTCATCGGTTCCCGCGCCGATGGGGAGAGTTCCGGTGTGGCGGCTTTCCTGATGTTCGATGAGCATACCGAGGAAATCTGCAAGCAGTTGGGGCTGCGTGTCGCCTTCCCTCCCGCGTCGCTGCGCAGCCGCATGGACAACAAGATCGAGACGGTGCGTATCGGCAACAAGGCCGGCGTGCCCAGCGTACCCAACGTGCTGGCCAAGGTCGGCAGCTACCAGGAGCTGCTCGAGGTGAGCCGCGAGCTGGGGGATGACCTCGTGGTGCAGACTGCCTACGGCGACTCCGGCCACACGACCTTCTTCATCGCCAGCGAGGACGACTACTACAAGCATGCCGAGGAGATCGAGGCCGAGCCCGAGGTCAAGATCATGAAACGCATCAACTGTCGCGGCTCGGCGATCGAGGCCTGTGCGACGCGCTGCGGCACCGTGGTAGGGCCCTTGATGACCGAGCTGGTGGGCTTCAAGTCGCTGACACCCTACAAGGGCGGCTGGTGCGGCAACGAAATGTTCGCCGGCGCCTTCAGCCAGGAAGTACGCGACAAGGCGCGCGAGTATACCTTCAAATTCGGCGAGGCGCTGCGCGAGGAGGGCTATCGCGGCTACTTCGAACTCGACTTCCTGATCGACATGGACAACGGCGAGGTCTACCTGGGCGAACTCAATCCGCGCGTCACTGGCGCCAGCTCGCTGACCAACGTGGCGGCTTTCGCCCACTCCGATATCCCGCTCTTCCTCTTTCATTTGCTGGAGTTCTCCGAGGTCGACTTCGATCTGGACATCGAAGAGATCAACGAACGCTGGTCGCATCCGGACAGCGTCGACAGCTGGAGCCAGCTGGTGATCAAGCACACCGACGAGAGCGTCGACCTGCTGACTCAGGCGCCGCGTACCGGGGTGTGGAAAATGGCCGAGGACGGCAAGGTCAGCTACGACCACTACAGCTACCATCCCCACGCCGCCGAGAACGAGCGCGAAGCCTTCTTCCTGCGTATCAGCGGGGCAGGGGACTTCCGCTACGAAGGCGCCGACCTGGGTATCCTGATCACCCGTGGGCGCCTGATGGACGACGACTTCCAGCTCACCGAGCGCGCCCGCGCCTGGATCGACGGGATCCGTGGCGAATACGCCGGCCAGCCGCTGCAGGATCCGGCGGTGGAGGAAGTTGCCGTGAGTCACGCCATTGGCGGCGGCAACTTCAAGATCCTGTGAGAGTCGAGGTCGAAGGGCATCATGAGGCGCGGCAGGTGGAAATGGAGAAATCGCTGGTGTTCCGTACCCTGCACGAGGAGTCGCCGGGGCTCAAATGGCAGGCGTTGTTCGGCTACCATTGGCCGGCCTACGAGGCCTGGTACCTGGCCGAGGGCGAGCGCGAGCGGCCGGCCTACCTGAGCTGCTACAACGCCTTGCGTCAGCACATGCCGGAACTGCTTGAGACCTACCGTGCGCTCTGCGCGCTGGCCGGCGGCGGTGACCTGGCGGCGCGCTTCCTCAGCCTCTACCAGCCACCGCCTTACATCACCGGCTGCTCCCAGGCGGTATTGGCTCGGCACGGCTCGAGCCTGCTGGCGCGCAACTACGACTACCCGCCGGAGCTGTGCGAGGGCACCATCCTGCATACCCGCTGGAACGGGCGCGGCGTGATCGCCATGACCGATTGCCTGTGGGGGGTGCTGGACGGCATGAACGATCACGGGCTGGCCGTTTCGCTGGCCTTCGGCGGGCGCAAGGCGGTGGGCGAGGGCTTCGGCGCTCCCATCATCCTGCGCTATCTGCTGGAGTTCTGCGACAGCGTCCCCGAGGCGGCCGAGGTGCTTGCTCGAGTGCCCACTCACATGGCCTACAACATCACCGTGGCTGACAGCGCCGGGCGCTACGTCACGGCGATGATCGGCCCCGATCGTCGCGCCAGCATCCGCCGGGTGCCGGTGGCCACCAATCACCAGAAGAAGATCGAGTGGTATGCCCATGCACTGGCTTCGGAGACCCTGATCCGCGAGCGCCAGCTGTCGATCCTGGTGGACGATCCGGCTGCCACCGAGGAACGCCTGCTCGAAGCCTTTGCCGCGCCACCGCTGTTCCGGCGCGACTACAAGCGCGGGCTTGGCACCATCTACACCGCGGCCTACTGGCCGGTAACGGGTCAGGTGAGCTATCGCTGGCCGGGCGAAACGCTCGACCTGGCCTTCGACCATTTCCCCGAGGGAGAGCTGCGGGTTAGCTACGGCCTCAGGTAGTCGGCACCGGCGGTCGTAAGCCGTCGTCGGTGAAAAGACAATGACAATGATGGAAGGGTGTCGCCATGCACGAGAGCAGTCCTACCGAAACGCCCTATACCGCACTGGGCTTCTACCACAAGATCTCCCAGCTACGTGCCGATACCTGGAATGCGCTCAAGCGCGACCTGGGACAGCTGGTTCGCCTGGACGACGAGAGCCGCACACGCAACCTGGTCAAGGCAATCGACGTCAAGCTGACACGGCTCGAGATCATCGAGGACTATCACGCCTTCCCCTCCAAGGAGGATTTCCGCCACTTGTGGTCGCTGTTCGACCGTGAGGAGTACGTGCTGCTGGAAAAGGTGGTCAAGCGCCTGGTGCGGGCGTTGATCAGTGAATCCTATCGTCGCCGTCACGTGGACCTCTCCGAGACCGATGCCGACGCCGAGGATCTCGAGACCCTCGATGCCCTGGCCCAGCTGCGACGCGGCCACCCCGCCTCGAACAGTTCGGCACAGCCCTATTTCGAGCTGCTGATCGTCGACAACCTCTCCGCCCAGGAGGAGGAGGTCGTCCGCGAGGCCTTCCGCAACATGCGCCGCCCCGAGGACCGCTTCGTCTATGACGTGGTGACGGTACGCAGCTTCGAGGACGCGCTGATCGCGGTGCTGGTCAACCCCAACATCCAGGCCTGCCTGATCCGCTACGAGTTCCCCTACAAGTCGAAGTACAACCTCAGCGCCCTGCGCAACTACCTCGAAGGCCTGTCGGAAAAGGATCTGGAGCACCAGACCGAGGCCGAACGCAGCATCCTGCTGAGCACGATGATCCACGAGCTGCGCCCCGAGATCGACCAGTTCCTGGTCACCAGCGGCGACGTCGAGGCCACGGCAAGCCGCGACATCCGCTACTTCAACCGCATCTTCTATCGCGAAACCGACTACATCGAGCAGCACCACACCATCCTGCGCGCCATCGACAGCCGCTACCGTACGCCGTTCTTCGACGCCCTGCGCGAATACAGCCGCAAGCCCACCGGGGTCTTCCACGCCATGCCCATCTCGCGGGGCAAGTCGGTCACCCGCTCCCACTGGGCGGGGCATATGATCGACTTCTACGGCATCAACATCTTCCTCGCCGAGACTTCGGCCACCTCCGGCGGGCTCGACTCCCTGCTGCAGCCCTATGGGCCGATCAAGAAGGCGCAGGAGTACGCGGCACGGGCCTTCGGCGCACGCCAGAGCTTCTTCGTCACCAACGGTACCTCGACCGCCAACAAGATTGTGGTGCAGGCGCTGGTCAAGCCCCGCGATATCGTGCTGATCGACCGCGACTGCCACAAGTCGCACCACTACGGTATGGTACTGGCCGGCGCCCACGTCAGCTACCTGGACTCCTACCCACTCAACGACTACTCGATGTACGGTGCGGTGCCGCTGCACGAGATCAAGAAGACCCTGCTCGCCTACAAGCGCGCCGGGGAACTCGACCGGGTCAAGATGCTGCTGCTGACCAACTGCACCTTCGACGGCGTGGTCTACAACGTTCGCCGGGTGATGGAGGAGTGCCTGGCGATCAAGCCCGACCTGGTGTTCCTCTGGGACGAGGCGTGGTTCGCCTTCGCCACCTTCAATCCCACCTATCGGCCGCGCACGGCCATGCACGCTGCGCGTACCCTGCGCGACCGCTATCGCAGCGAGGCCTACCGCGAGGAGTACACGGCGTGGAAGGCGGAGTTCGACAAGCTCGATCCCGACGACGACGCCACCTGGCTGGAACGACGGCTGATGCCGGACCCGGACGCGGTGCGTATCCGTACCTATGCCACCCACTCCACCCACAAGACCCTGACTTCGCTGCGCCAGGGCTCGATGATCCACGTCTACGACCAGGACTTCCGCCAGAAGGTCGAGGCTCCTTTCCATGAAGCCTATATGACGCATACCTCCACCTCGCCCAACTACCAGATCGTCGCTTCGCTCGACGTGGGCCGCATGCAGGCCGAGATGGAGGGCTTCGAGCTGGTTCATGCCCAGGTGGAGACGGCGCTGTCGCTGCGTGAGCAGCTCTATACCCATCCGCTGCTGCAGAAGTATTTCCGCGTACTCAAGAACAGCGACATGGTGCCCGCCGAGTACCGCGAATCGGGGGTGGAGTCCTACTTCGACCCGGTGACAGGCTGGAATCAGATGGAGGAAGCCTGGGCACGGGACGAGTTCGTGGTCGACCCGACCCGGGTCACCATTGCCATCGGCAATACCGGGGTCGATGGCGATGCCTTCAAGAACGAATACCTGATGAACAAGTACGGTATCCAGATCAACAAGACCTCGCGCAACACCGTGCTGTTCATGACCAACATCGGTACCACCCGTGGCTCCATCGCCTATTTGCTCGACGTGCTGATCAAGCTGGCCAAGGAGTTCGAGTACCGCTGGGAGGAGAGCAGCCGGCCCGAGCGAAAGATCATCGAGCATCGGGTCCATTCACTGACCCAGGAGCTGCCGCCGCTGCCCGATTTCAGCCGCTTCCACGATGCTTTCCGTCAGTGCAGCGAGACGCCTCAGGGCGACATCCGCCGCGCCTATTTCCTCAGCTACGACGAGGAGAACACCGAGTACCTGCGCTTCGACAACGGCGAGCTCCAGGCCGAGATGCTCGGCGGCCGAGACGTGGTCTCGGCGAGCTTCGTGATTCCTTATCCGCCGGGTTTCCCGGTGTTGGTGCCGGGGCAGGTGATCAGCGGGGAGATCCTCGTCTTCCTGCAGGCGCTGGACGTGACCGAGATCCACGGCTACCGCCCGGAGCTCGGCCTGCTGGTGTTCACCGAGGCGGCGCTGGCCGCTCCGCCGGAGACCTGAGCGCCGCACGCAGAAAAAAACGCAACTTCCCCATGGAGGACAAAAAAAAGCGCACTCCTCCCGGGGCCTAACGAAAAGTCCCGCCCCGTGTTTCCCCTTACCCTGTGTCCATCGAGCAGCCGCTGGCTGCTCTCTCGTTTTTGCCACAGTCGGCTCTGCAAGTGAGCCGATGTCAGGGGAGGTGCCCATGAAACTGTCCAAGACGCTGACCGCTCAGCTCGACGATCCACGTCTGTTCCGCGAGCATGCCTATGTGAACGGCAAGTGGACCCACGGCGAAGGTGGCCGTGAGGAGACGGTGATCGACCCCGCCACCGGCGAGGCCATCGGCCACATTCCCTGGCTCGAGGCGCACCAGATCCGTGAAGCCGTGGATGCCGCCGACGCGGCCTTCGGCCACTGGCGTGCGCTGCGCGCCGACGAGCGCGCCGAGCGCCTGATTGCGTGGCACGACCTGCTGCAGGCACACCGCGAGGATCTGGCCACCATCATGACCCTTGAGCAGGGCAAGCCGCTGCCCGATGCCCGCGGCGAGGTGGAGTACGGCGCCAGCTTCGTGCGCTGGTTCGCCGAAGAGGGCAAGCGCACCTTCGGCGAGACCATTCCCAGCCACATCCCCAACGCCGCGCTGGGTACCATCAAGGAGCCGGTGGGCATCGCTGCGCTGATCACACCGTGGAACTTCCCGCTGGCGATGATCACCCGCAAGGCCGCCGCCGCCATGGCCGCCGGCTGCCCGGTGATCGTCAAGCCGGCCGGCGAGACGCCCTTCTCTGCGCTGGCACTGGCCGAGCTGGCCGAGCGCGCCGGTATTCCCGCCGGGGTGTTCAACGTGGTACTGGGCGAGCCTGCCGAGGTATCGAAAATTCTGTGTGCCGAGGAGCGCGTCAAGGCGCTATCCTTCACCGGTTCCACCCGCGTCGGTCGGCTGCTGCTGGAGCAGAGTGCCCAGACCGTCAAGCGCGTGTCGCTGGAGCTGGGCGGCAACGCACCGTTCATCGTCGGCCCGGACATGGACCCCAAGGAAGCGGCCTTCGCCGCGGTGGCGGCCAAGTTCCAGACCGCCGGCCAGGATTGCCTGGCGGCCAACCGCATCCTGGTGCACGAGTCGATCCACGACGAATTCGTCGAGCACTTCGCCGAGCGCATGGCGGCGCTGACCGTGGGCAACGGCATGGAGAGCGAGGTCGACCTTGGGCCGCTGATTCACCGCCAGGCGGTGGACAAGGCTGCCGCCATCGTCGACGACGCCATCTCGCGTGGCGCCACGCTGGTGGCCGGCGACCAGACCCGGGCGCCGGGCGAGAACTTCTTCATGCCCGTGCTGCTCACCGGGGTGACGCCGCAGATGAAGGTGTGGCGCGAGGAGAATTTCGCGCCGGTGGCGGGCGTGACCGCCTACCGCGACGACGATGAAGTGATCGCCATGGCTAACGATACCGAGTACGGCCTGGCCGCGTACGTGTACACCCACGACATCCGCCGTATCTGGAAGCTGCTGCGGGCGCTGGAGTACGGCATGGTCAGCGTCAACTCGGTGAAGATGACCGGCCCGCCCGTGCCCTTCGGCGGAGTCAAGCAGTCGGGGCTGGGTCGCGAGGGTGGCATCACCGGGATCGATGAATACCTGGAGACGAAATATTACTGTTTGGGAGCTCTAGGTTCAGTTTCCGGGAGCTAGCCGAGCAAGCGGCCGGGATGGACCGTCGAGCGATATTTACCCAAGGGCGCTGGGGCAAGCGCAGCGGCGCGCGGCGATCGACAGGGATGTCGATCGAGGACCGGCAAGAGGGACCTTGTTCCGGTCCGACGCGCAAGCCGCAAGCGTAGCCCCAGGGTTTCGTCCTTGGGCATCGCGAGAGGGCGCATCCCGGCCCTAACTGCGACATACGAATTTGAACATCTCCCCGCCGAGGCGGGGACCTGAAGAGAAGAGAGAACATAATGAGCCAGCAGCACCGCGATCTGATCGAGCGCGACCGCAAGGTCACCTTCCACGCCTCCACCCACCTGCGTGACTTCGCCCATGGCGATGCGCCGGGCCGCGTGATCACTGGCGGCAAGGGCATCCATATCGTCGACAAGGATGGCCGCGAGTTCATTGACGGCTTCGCCGGCCTGTATTGCGTCAACATCGGCTACGGCCGTACCGAGGTGGCCGAGGCGATCTACCAGCAGGCGCTGGAGCTCTCCTACTACCACACCTACGTGGGCCACTCCAACGAGCCGCAGATCGCGCTGTCCGAGAAGATCATCGAGCTCGCCGGCCCCGGCATGTCCAAGGTCTACTACGGCCTCGGCGGCTCTGACGCCAACGAGACCCAGCTCAAGATCGTGCGCTACTACAACAACGTGCTCGGTCGACCGCAGAAGAAGAAGGTGATCTCGCGCCAGCGCGGCTACCATGGCTCTGGCCTGGCCACCGGCTCGCTGACTGGCCTCAAGGCGTTCCACGATCAGTTCGACCTGCCGTTGGCTGGCATCCTGCACACCGAGGCGCCGTACTATTACCACCGCGCCGCCGAGCAGGAAGGCATGAGCGAGCGCGAGTTCTCCCAGTTCTGCGCACGCAAGCTCGAGGAGATGATCTTGGCCGAAGGCCCCGACACAGTGGCCGCCTTCATCGGCGAGCCGGTGCTCGGCACCGGCGGCATCGTGCCGCCCCCGGAAGGCTACTGGGAAGCGATCCAGGCCGTACTGGCCAAGTACGACGTGCTGCTGATCGCCGACGAGGTGGTATGCGGCTTCGGTCGCATCGGTGCCGACTTCGGCAGCCACTACTACGGCATCAAGCCCGACCTCATTACAGTCGCCAAGGGCCTGACCAGCGCCTACCAGCCGCTCTCCGGCGTGATCGTCGGCGACCGCGTATGGAGCGTGCTGGAACAGGGCACCGCTGAGTACGGCCCCATCGGCCACGGCTGGACCTACTCCGGCCATGCCCTGGGCTGCGCCGCGGCGCTGGCCAACCTGGCGATCATCGAGCGCGAGGGGCTGACCCAGAATGCCGCCGAGACCGGCGCCTACCTGCAGCAGCAGATGCAGGCCGCCTTCGGCGACCATCCCATCGTCGGCAACGTGCGCGGCGTGGGCATGCTGGCGGCGCTGGAGTTCTCCGTCGACCCGGCCAAGCGGGCGCACTTCGACGCCGCCCACAAGGTCGGCGCGCGCATCGCCGCCGCGGCGCTGGACGAGAACCTGATTGCCCGTGCCATGCCACAGGGCGACATCCTCGGCTTTGCGCCGCCGCTGGTGGCCACTCGTGCCGAGGTCGACGAGATCGTCGCCCGCGCCGAGCGCGCGGTGAACAAGATCACCGACCAGCTGGTTCGCGAAGGTGCCGTCAAGGCCACCATGTCGGTCGGTTGATCCGTTGGACTGAGTTGCCATGATGAGCCAAGGCCGCGGGATCGAACCCGCGGCCTTTTTCTTGGCCCTTGCCGGGATCCTTTTCTAGTCTGGAAACACCTCACCCCTTGCCACGAGCCGTTGAGCCTTCATTGCCATGTCGCAACCCCAGCACGGTGTTTCCCTCTCTTCCATCTACCAGGCGCGTCGCCGCATCGCCGGACAGGCAGTGCGTACGCCGCTGATCCGTTCCCATGCGCTCTGTGAGCGTTTCGATGCCGAGATCCTGCTCAAGCTGGAAACTCTGCAGCCCACCGGGGCCTTCAAGCTGCGCGGTGCCACCAACATGATCGCCGCGCTGATCGAACTCCATGGTCGTGACGCCCTGGCTGCCGGCGTCACGACTGCCTCCACCGGCAACCATGGGCGCGCGGTGGCCTACGCCGCGGCAGGTCTCGGCGTACCGGCGACGATCTGCCTATCGCGCCTGGTGCCGGCCAACAAGGCGGCCGCCATCGAGGCGCTGGGCGCCGAGGTTCTCCGCGTTGGCGAGAGCCAGGATGAGGCCTTCGGCGAGGTCGAGCGACTGGTGCGTGAGCGCGGCATGACCCTGATCCCGCCCTTCGACGACCCGCTGATAGCGGCCGGGCAGGGCACCATTGGGCTGGAACTGATGGAGGACGCCCCGGACCTCGACCGCGTCATCGTCGGGCTCTCCGGCGGCGGGCTACTGGGCGGCATCGGCGTGGCAGTAAAGGCCATTCGCCCCGAGGCACGCGTGACCGGGGTGAGTCTCTCCCACGGTGCGGCCATGTGGGAGAGCCTGCGGGCGGGCCGGCCCGTACAGGTAGAGGAGGTCGAAAGCCTGGCCGATTCGCTGGGCGGCGGCATTGGCTTCGACAATCGCTGTACCTTCTCCCTGGTGCGCGAGGTGATGGACGATCACTACCAAGTTTCGGAGCCGGCCATTGCCCGTGCCATGGTCGATATTCTCGATCATGAGAAGCTGCTGGTGGAAGGCGCAGCTGCCGTGGGTCTTGCTGCGATAGCCGAGCATGGCCTCGACGTGCGTGGTCAGCGGGTGGCGCTGATCCTCTCGGGTAATGGCGTAGCGCTGGAGGCGCTGGATCGGGCGCGCCAGCAGGCAGCGCGTTGAGTCACACAGGCCTGATCAAGGAGGAGAGATGAAGCTCTATCAGCGTGACGAGATCGAGGCAGTGGTGGGTATCGACGAAAAGGCACTGCGCCAGGTCGAGGCGGGCTTTGCCGCCCTTGGCCGCGGCGAGGCCATACAGCCGCCAATCCTGTCGATGTCGATGGAGGAGTTCGGAAGCGAAGTCGACGTCAAGACGGCGCACATCAAGGGCTGGGAGCGCTTCGCCATCAAGGTCAGCACTGGCTCCTTCGACAACCCCAGGCGCGGTCTGCCGAGCCTCAGTGGCCTGATGATGCTGTTCTCCGCCAGGACCGGGCAGGTCGAGGCGGTGCTGTTCGATGAGGGCTACCTGACCATGGTGCGTACCGCCGTGGCCGGGGCCATCGCCGCCAAGCATCTGTCGCGTCAGGACAGTCGTCGGGTGGCGGTGATCGGCGCCGGTGAGCAGGCCCAGCGCCAAGTCGAGGCACTGAGGCTGGTACGCAACGTCGATACCTTGGACGTATGGGCGCGTCGCCCCGAAGGCGCCGAGGAGTATGCCGACCGCATGCGTAGCCGGGGTCTTACCGTCAGCATGCATGACAGCGTGCATGCCGCCTGCGCGCAGGCCGACATCATCGTCACGGCGACGCCCTCGCGGGAGCCGCTGCTGCAGGCCAGCGACCTGCCAGAGGGCGTTCATGTCACCGCCATGGGCTCGGACAGCCCCGACAAGCGAGAGCTCGACGAATCGGTGCTGATCCGCGCCGATGCCTTCGTCTGCGACAGCCGCGCCCAGAGTGAGCACAACGGCGAACTCAAGGTGTTTGCCAACGATTCTCGTGAGCCACCGTTCAAGGTCCACGAACTGGGGCGTGTGATCGAGGGCGGCGAACGGCTGCGGGTCTCGGATGCTGCGATCACGGTGTGCGACCTGACCGGCACCGGCGTACAGGACACCGCCATCGCCAGCTTCGCGCTGTCGCGGCTGGCCGCTGGGTGATACCTCCCGGCCTGGGCTTGAGCCCGGTCTTGGCAGCCCCCACTCTGCACGGATGACAACACAGCGAGGAGCGCAGCAGATGGCAACGGTACTAGCCTTCGATGTCTACGGTACCCTGATCGACACCCACGGCGTGGTCATCGAACTGGAAGAGCGGCTCGACCGAGTCGGCAAGCAAGGACTTGCCGCCGAGTTCTCGCGGCGCTGGCGGGACAAGCAGTTGGAGTACAGCTTCCGCCGTGGCCTGATGGGTGCCTACGTGCCTTTCGGGCAGTGCATCCGCGAGGCGCTGGATTTCACCGACCGTGCGCTGCAGACGCAGCTGTCGGACGTCGACAAGGACCACTTGATGACCGCCTATGGCCGCTTGCCGGCCTTTCTCGAGACGGCAGACGCGCTGGAACGTCTATCCGCCACAGGCATGCGCTGCGTGGCTTTCTCCAATGGAGCCCTCGATGCGGTCAGCGACCTGCTGGAGCAGGCCGGTATCCTCGAGCGCTTCGATGCAGTGATCAGCGTCGACGAGGTCAAGCGCTTCAAGCCCGACCCCGCCGTCTATGCGCACCTGCGCAACCGCCTCGAGGTGGCGCCCGGCGATACCTGGTTGATCTCGAGCAACCCCTTCGACGTGATCGGCGCCCGCCACGCCGGCTTGCATGCCGCCTGGGTGCGGCGCAGTCTCGATGCCCCCTTCGATCCCTGGGGTATCGAGCCCGACCTGACCGTCACCGATCTGGATGCACTCTCCGATCGGTTGAGCTGACTCATTCCCTCTGTCGGTACGCCTCGACCAGCCGCTGGCGTTCGTCTTCCTCGTAGAAGCTGGGGTCGTCGAACAGGTCAGGCTGGCTATCGTCGAATATCACCTCCAGCGCCAGATGGCTGGTCTGGGTCATTGGTTCGAAGTGAGCGGGATGTCCATAGACAAGATCGGAGACGCGGCGGCGCCGATACAGGGCAAACAGGCCGAGCACGGCCAGCACCGCAGCGATGTAGAGCGGCAGTGCCTGGGGCCCCAGCGCTGCCATCAGTACCCCGGCGACGATCGGTGCCAGGGCGCTGCCTGCGCCCTGGGTCACCAGCATGTCCGCCGAGGCCGACACCACCTCTTCGGGGTGCAACTGATCGATCAACTGGGCCACTGCCAGCGGATAGATGGCAAAAGAGAAGCCACCCCACAGGAAGAACAGGCTCAGCAGCGCCATCTGGCTGGGGGCAAAGGGCATCAGTGCGGCCAATGCCGCAGCGGCAATCACCACCCAGGTCAGTACCTGTGAGCGGTCATGCTTGTCGGAGAAGCGGCCGATGGGTAGCTGCAGCAGTGCCCCGCCCAGGATCGTCACGCTCATCAGGGTTCCCACATCGCCGGCGCTCCAGCCCAGTTGGCGGGCATACAGGGGCGCCATGCCCCAGAAGGCACCCATGGCCAGTCCCGACAGCACCGAAGCCGTGACTGGTAGCGGGGCAAATCCGATCAACGCCTTGAGGCTGCTCTTGGCGTTCTCGGGCACCGTGGGCTGCTGGCGCCGGGTCATGGTGATCGGCAGCAGCGCCCAACTGATCAGGATGGCCGTCACGGCGAAGAGCAGGAAGCCGCCGGGCGTATCCAGGCGCAGGATCTGCTGGGCAGCGGCAATCGCGCCGAGGTTGACCAGCATGTAGGTGGCGAACACGCGGCCGCGCTCGTGGCTGGCCGCCTGGCCGTTGAGCCAGCTCTCGATCACCGTCATCAGGGTGACGAAGGCCAGGCCGTAGAAGAAGCGCAGCACGATCCACACCCAGGGATCGACGAAGATGATGTGCAGCAGCGCGCCCGAGGCGCACAGCGCGGCGCAGAAGGCGAAGGTGCGAATGTGTCCGGCGCGACGAATCAAGCGGCTGCTGACCCAGGTACCGCAGGTGAAGCCGATGAAGTAGGCCGACATGATCACGCCCACTATCGTCGACGAGAAGCCCTCATCGGTACCGCGCAGGGTCAGCAGCGTATTGATCAGGCCGTTGCCGAGCAGCAGCAGGGCGACGCTCCAGAGAATCGACCGGACAGGCTTCAGCATCGCCAGCATGCCTCTCGCTCCTTGTATCGCATTGGCGTGTCGCGTTCTGTCTAAAGGCTTGCGTTCTCAGTTGCGTGCGTCAGCTTCGGCTTCTGCCGCGCTTGGAAGTGTTCGAGCCCACCGTCGGCTCGGCTTCGTCCGGAGCCGGCCGGGGGCTGGCGCGATCCTGCACCGGCACGTCCCGAGCTACGTTGCGGTCGTCGCGGTAGGGCAGCTCATCGAAGTCGGGCTCGCCATCCGGTGCCTCCAGCGGCAGCCGATTTTCCTCGATGATGCTCTCATCCTCGTCGAGCGGAAGCCCCTCTTCCATGAGAGGTGGTTCCTCGGAGATCATCTCTCCCACCTCTTCGAGATTGGTATCGTGGCCAGCCGACTCTTCCGTGGCCACGATCCTCATGGCCATCTCACGGTATCGTTGCTGTTGGCCCGCGGGGCGCCCGTCTCGTTCCCACAGCTCACGTGTGACTTCGCGTATACGCTGCTCATCAGCCATCCTGGCTCTCCTTTCACCTAGATATATTGCCGGAACATAGCTGGTGGGGTCTCATTCCCAATATCCCGGCCCTTCACATCACACACCTTAGCGTGGTATCGACAAGCGCCCTTTGGCAAGGAAGGCGTGTGGATCGAATCGCTCGCCGGTTCGGTGCAGCAGTTCGCATTGTCGATTGCACTGGCAGCAGGCACCACACACCACACATGGACACAGGAGATCGCGAGCATGACGGAACAGCAGCCGCCCCCACTGCGATTCTGGCTGGTGGGCAAGCGAGCCGCCGAGCAGGACCGGTTCTTTCGCTAGATCCTCGAATCACTAGGCTGGGAAGAGGGCGACAGAGCCTGGGCAAGCACGTGCGTCATATCCTCGACCATTACGACGCCCTGCTGGCCGGTGCCGGAGTTGGCAGCATGTGATGAGTCGGGCGGCCTCACTCGAGAGTGACGATCCGTCCGCCGGCTGCCGCGGCATCCTCGTGGTCATGGGTCACCAGCAAGCTGGGCAGCCCCGCTTCGCGTAGCCGACCGAACACCAGCCGGCGCATCTCCTGACGCAAATGCGTGTCGAGGTTGGAGAAGGGCTCGTCCAGCAACACGGCCCGGGGCGCCGACAGCAGCAGACGCATCAGTGCCACCCGTGACTGCTGTCCACCGGAGAGGGTGGCCGGGTCGCGCTCGCCGAAGCCCGTCAGGCCGATCGCAGCCAATGCCGTCTCGATTTTGGCAGCCTTGTCGGGCGTGGCGCGGGGCAGTCCGAAGCGCAGGTTGCCCGCGACGGAAAGATGCGGGAAGAGCAGCGGATCCTGGAACAGCAGACCGATGCCGCGTTGCTCCGCCGGCAGCGCCGTGATGTCGTTTCCCCCCAGCAGGATACGTCCCGAGGCCACGAACGTCGGGGCCAGAAAACCGGCAGCTAAGGCCAGCAGGGTCGACTTCCCCGAGCCGGAGGGGCCCATCACCGTGAGCACCTCGCCGGGGGCGATGCGCACACCGAACTCCAGCAGTGTCCTACCGTGCAGGGCGATGTGGATCTTGTCGAACTCGAGGCAATCGTCGTTCATGGGACTCCTCGCATTCCGCGGCGGTTGGACCAGAGCAGGCGGGGGACACCCACGGCGATGATGAAACCCACCAATGGCAGGCTGGCTTGAACCAGCGCCCAGACACCGATCAATCGGCGGTTGCCGCCGCCGGCCAGGGCTACCGCCTCGGTAGTCACGGTGGAGACTCGTCCAGCCCCCAGTAACAGGGTGGGCAGATATTGCCCGATGCTGACTGCCAGGCCTACCGCCATGGCGGTGAGCAGCGGTGCCAGCAGCATCGGCAGGCGCACACGCCAGAAGGTGCCGTTGGGCGTGGCCCCCAGTGTCAGCGCCACTTTCGACCAGCGTGGATCGAAGCGCCGGTAGGCCTCCGAAAGCGAAAGGAACACGTAGGGCAGTACGAACAGCAGGTGCCCGAAGATCACCAGCCAGAGAGTCGGGCGGGTTCCTATCGCTTCCAGCACCACTACCAGGCCGAACAGGAAGGCGATCTGCGGCACGATAAGCGGCAGATAGAGCAGGGTAAGGGCTGCGGCGCGCCGGTCTTCTAGAATGCCAAGCCTTCCCTGAGCCGAATGTCGTCCGTTGCGCTGCTCATTTTCCAGGGCGGCCAGGGCCAGCCCCAGGGCGAGCAATGTTGCCAGCATGGCGATCAGCAGCGTGGCGGCGACTGGCCCGGCCAGTGAGGGGAGTGCCCGCTGCCAGTGCTGCAGCGTGAAGGTGACGGGCAAGCTGTCGGGAAAGCGCCAGAAGCCGGCCAGGGAATTGATGGCCAGGCCGACGATGCCGACCATGGCAATTGTTGCGGCCAGCAGAATCAGCGTCTTGCCGGCCACGTGCAGCGCCCGCTCACCGCCGCGCCGCTGGCCACCCTCCACCCATCTCCGGCCCAGGCGCCGGACCAGACACTCCAGCCCCCACCACAAGAGCAGCGCTGTCAGCGTCACGCCCAACTGCAGCAGGGCGCCGGCCGAGGCCATGAAGCGGCGTGAAAGGTCCGGGTCGTTGAGCCAGGTGAGGATCGATACCGCAAGCGTGGGTGGCAGGGTCGGGCCGAGGATCATCGCCACGTCCACCACCGAGGAGGCGAAGGCGATGACCGCGAAGACCGGCAGTCGTATCAGCGGGTACAGTGACGGTGCCACTACCTTCAGCCAGGCGATGGTCGGGCGATAGCCCAGCGAGCGGGCCATGGTCACACGCCGCTCGACGTCGAGCTGGTGCAGCGCCGCCAGGCTCATCAGCAGCAGGAAGGGAATCTCCTTGATGATGAGGCCCGCCATCAGCGAAAGCCCCCATGGGTCCTGCACGATCAGCGCATCCGGCGGGCGCTCCCAGCCGGTCAGCTCCGGCGAGGCCAGCCGTGCCAACAACCCCGAGGGGGCAATGAGGAAGGCCAGCCCGAAGGCGGCCGCCGCGTGTGGAATCGACAGCAGCGGCGCGACCAGGCGGCGAATCCAGTGGTCCAGGCGGCTGCCGGAGGTGCCGGCCAGAAACAGCAGCACCACCGCCAGCGACACCGCGGTGGTCACCAGGCCGCTGGCAAGGCTGATTCCCACCGAGCGAGAGAGGCCCGGCTGGGCGAACAATTCCCGCCAGGGGGCCAGGCTCAGCGTCTCACCGCCCAGTGCCGGCAGATAGCCGAAGGCGGGTAGGGCGGCCATGACCAGGCCTGCCAAAATCGGGCCGACCAACAGGGTGACGATAGCCACTGGAGCAAGGCGCAGCATCAGGGCCGGTCACCTCTCTCCACCAGGTGCCATTGGAATTTGCGCGGCATCTCTCGAGCTTCCCTAACGGCCGACATAGCGCGCCTGCCACGCCTCCTGCAGTGCCGTCATCCAGCTCGGGTGTGGCTCAGGCAAGGTCTCGGCCAATGCCTCCGGTTCCAGCAGGGCAGGATTGTCCGATGCCTGTGCGAAGCGTGCGCGATCATCCTCGTCGAGACGTGTTACGTCGAGCACGGTGGGGTCGCCCCACACCGAGAGGTCCTGCTTGCGTGCCTGGGCTTCGGGTGAGAGCAGGAAATTGGCCACGACCATGGCGCCGGCCCGGTGAGGTGAGTTGTAGGGGATGGCAACGAAATGCACGTTGCCCAGAGTGCCGCCGTCCAGCACGTAGCTGCGGGTCGACTCGGGCAGCTCGAAGTTGGCCACGGCGGCGGCCGGCTCCGCCGGGTTGAAAGTGAAGGCCAGAGCCAATTCACCGTCTCCCATCAGACGACGCAGCTCGGGGCCGTTGGCGGGAAACTGTCGGCCGCTGCGCCACAGATGAGGATGCAGTGCATCGAGGTAATCCCATAGCGGCGCGGTGACGGCCTCGAAGTCGCTCGGTTTCACCGGGACATAGAGCGCCTCGGTGTCTTCTGTCACGGCGATCAGCGCCTGCTTGAGGAAAGTGCTGCCGAGGAAGTCGGGAATGCGCGGGTAGGTGAAGCGACCTGGGTTTGCCTCGGCCCAGGCAAGAAGCTCGGACATGCTGCTTGGAGGGGCTTCCGCGATCTCCTCGGCATCGTAGTAGAAGGTGATCTGCGCTTTGCCCCAGGGCGACTCGAAGCCCTCCGTGGGTAGTGTGAAGTCGGTCACTATCTCGGGGTTATGCTCGGGATGGGTCAGTGCAAAGTTCGGCAAGCGTTCGGCGAAGGGGCCGAACAACAGCTCGCTCTCCTTCATGGTGGCGAAGTTCTCGCCGTTGATCCAGATCAGGTCCACGTTGCCGCCTTCGTGGTTGCCGGCCTGCTTCTCGGCCAGCACCCGGGAGACGGCCGAACCGGTGTCGTCGATCTTGACGTGCACCAGCTCGATCCCGTGTTCGTCCCGTACCCGGCGCTTCACCCAGTCGAGATAGTCGTTTATCCGCGTGTCGCCGGCCCAGGCGTGCCAGTAGACGGTCTGGCCGCGGGCTTCGTCGAGCACCGTCTGCCAGTCGCTCGCCAGTGCAGGAAGCGAAGCCGTGAGCGACAGGATGAGGGCGGTGGCGAGGGAGCGGTTCGGCATCGTCGTTTTCCTTCTCGATAGCCTTGCGGTGGGTTCGGCTTTCTCTGCCCGGCCTGCTAACCTGAATTCAGAAGATGCTGAATCAGCAGCAGATCCTCCAAGCATACCCTCATCACGACTCGAGGAAAGGTCATCCATGAGCGTGCGCCGTATCGCCTGGTTTCATCGTCTTGTGCTGTGGTCGAGCCTTTTGTGCCTGATCGTCGGCGGTGGCCTGCTGGCATGGCAGAGCCAGGCCCAGGAGAACGGGCGCATCGCCCTGGTCATGACGGTGGAGGGCGCCATCGGGCCGGCCACCGGCGACTACTTCGAGCGCGGTCTGCGGCGTGCCGCCGAGCTCGATGCCGAACTCGTGATCGTACAGATGGATACGCCGGGCGGTCTCGACGCCACCATGCGCAGCATGATCCGCGCCATGCTGACCTCATCGGTACCCATTGCCATCTACGTTTCGCCCAGCGGGGCGCGCGCCGCCAGCGCCGGCACCTACCTGCTCTACGGCAGCCATGTGGCGGCCATGGCGCCGGCGACACACCTGGGGTCTGCCACGCCGGTGCAGATGGGCGGCGGCTTTCCCGGCATTGACGATCCTGACGACGACGAGGCCAACGGAGAAGAGGCGGATAACGGCGCCAACGGGGAGGAGGCGGCCGACGAGGAAGAACCGGCGACCGCCGAGCCGGCCGATACCCGCCGGCGCGGCGAGACTGCCATGGAGCGCAAGGTTCTCGAGGACGCCGTCTACTACATTCGCAGCCTGGCCGAGCGTCACGGCCGCAACGCCGACTGGGCCGAGGAGGCGGTGCGCGAGGCAGTCAACCTGACCGCTCGTGAAGCTCTCGAGATGAACGTGATCGATGTGGTGGCACGCGACATCGAGCACCTGCTCGAGCAGATCGACGGTCGCGACGTGGTGATGGAACGCGGCGAGCGCACCCTGGACACCGCGAACCTTTCCATCGAGCGCTTCGATCCCGACTGGCGCACCGAGCTGCTGCAGGTGATCACCAACCCCAACGTCGCCTACTTCCTGATGATCATCGGCTTCTACGGACTGATCTTCGAACTCTCCAATCCCGGCGCCCTGGTGCCGGGCACCATTGGCGTGATCTCGCTGCTGTTGGCGCTGTACGCCTTCCAACTGCTGCCGATCAACTACGCCGGCCTGGCATTGATCCTGGTGGGCCTGGCCCTGATCGTCGGCGAGGCGTTGATGCCCAGCTTCGGCATTCTCGGCATGGGGGGTATCGTCGCCTTCGTGATCGGCTCGGTGATGCTGATGGATTCCGACCAGATCGCCGTATCGCTGCCCATGATCGGCGGTGTCGCTCTGCTGGCAGCGGGGCTGATGCTGTGGGTGATGGTTCGCTTCACTGGCCTGCGCCGACGGCCGGCCCGCACCGGGCATGAGCACATGATCGGCAGTCTTGGCGTCGTGGCGGAGAATTTCCAGGGCGAGGGGCATGTGCGCCTGAAGGGGGAGCGCTGGAACGCACGCAGTGGTGCTGCCCTCAGGCGTGGCCAGAAGGTCAGGGTGGTGGCGGTCGATGGCCTGACGCTCGAGGTCGAGCCCAATGACCGTAAGCCTGATGGAACGTGAAGGATTCGCGATGAATGCAACCCAGCCTATGACACATCAAGGAGAGCGCTCATGATGATTCAATATCTCGTGCCGGTAGTCCTGCTATTCATGCTGATTGCCGCTTCGATCCGCATCCTGCCTGAGTACAAGCGCGGGGTGATCTTCTTTCTCGGCCGCTTCCAGTCGGTGAAGGGGCCGGGACTGATCATCGTGATCCCCGGTATCCAGCAGATGAGCGTCGTGGACCTGCGGGTGATTACCATGGATGTGCCGGAACAGGACGTCATCTCCCAGGACAACGTCACCGTCAAGGTCAATGCCGTACTCTACTTCCGTGTAGTGGACCCGGAGAAGGCGATCATCCGGGTTGAGAACTACACCGTCGCCACCAGCCAACTGGCGCAGACCACGCTGCGTTCGGTGCTGGGCAAGCACGACCTCGACGAGATGCTTTCCGAGCGCGACAAGCTCAACGATGACATCCAGGAGATCATCGATGCCCAGACGGAGGATTGGGGTATCAAGGTAGCCAACGTCGAGATCAAGCATGTCGACCTTAACGAGACCATGATTCGCGCCATCGCCCGCCAGGCAGAAGCTGAGCGTGAACGGCGCGCCAAGGTGATTCACGCCGAGGGTGAATTGCAGGCTTCGAAGAAACTGGTCGAAGCGGCCAACGTCATGGCCGAGAACTCGGCGGCGCTGCAGTTGCGCTACCTGCAGACCATGAGCGACATGAGCAACAAGAACGCCTCGACCATCTTCTTCCCGCTGCCCATGGACATCATGGAGGCCTTCCGGCACCTGAAGGCCTCGCCAGCCGCCCAGGCGCGCAACGCGGAGACGAACAGGCCAGAGGATCTGGGCGAAGGCTGAAACCAGTGTGCCAGGCCCGCTCTGGCGTGGCATCCTGAGGCGACCTGACGGAAGAAGAGGTCGCCTTGATTCACTCCCTTTCGCACCGCCAGCAGGGGCTGTTGCTCACCAGTGGCGGTGCGCTGATCATTTCTCCCGACGCCCTGCTGATCAAGCTGATCGGGCTGCCCGACAGCGATATCCTGCTGTGGCGTGGGCTGCTCACCGCGCTGGGCTTCGTCATCATCATGCTGGCCCGCCACGGGGTCGGCGTCGTGGCCGCCTATCGCCGCTGCGGCGGGACCGGCATCGGTGTGGCGCTGCTGTTCAGCCTCTCCACGTTCGGCTTCGTACTCGGCAACCAGTACACCAAGGGCGGTAACGTGCTGATGATCCTGGCCGGGGCGCCTCTGATCGCAGCGCTCCTGTCACGAATGTTCCTCGGTCAGCGATTACCCAGGCGCACCTGGCTCGCCATCTGGTTGTGCCTGGTCGGCACCTCGCTGATCGTGCTTGACGATACCGGGGCGGGCTCGTGGGTCGGCAACGGCTTCGCCCTGTTGGCGGCGACGGCGCTGGCGGCTAACTTCACCCTCTGCCGTACCCGGCCCGGGGTCGACATGAGCCCCATGCTCACGCTTTCGGGGCTGATCGTCGCGGCCGTGGCGGCGCTGTTCGGCCTGGCCGGCGGCGGCATTGCGCTGCCGCCTGTCGACAGCCTGCTGCTGCTGGTGTTGCTGTGCCTGGTGCTGCTGCCGCTGGGCTTCACCCTGATCCAGCGCGGCCCGCTCTATCTACCGGCCGCCGAGGTGGGGCTGTTGATGCTGCTCGAGGTGGTGGTGGGTACGCTGTGGGTATGGTGGATCCTCAGCGAACGCCCGGCGCCGGCGGCGTTGCTGGGCGGTGCCCTGGTGCTCGGCACGCTGCTGGCCAAGGGACTCTACGAGCGTCGCCTCGAGCGGCGTCTGCGGGCCCAGGGTGCAGCGCAGCGAGAACGCTGCTAGAATGCTGCGCTCGTTTCGGGCGCTTGCTTGCTCGTATGCGAAAGACGTGTGCGAAAGCAACTTGAAGACTCCCTGATCTTGGATGTGACGCAACGTGCTGACTCCTCTGACCGGGCTGGCTACGCCGCCCTAGCGCTTCCTTCCCCCGGGTGATGCCGTCATCGGTACGCCACCGCTCGACATCATGCTGATGTCACGGGCAGCTTGCCCATTCTCGTGTTTTTTTCGTATCGCTATCAGGCTGCGTCGTCGACGCCAGGCTGAGGAAAGCGTGCGGCTCGAACCCTGACGCCATCCGTGCCTGATGCCGGCTGGCATGACAACGACCGACTGGACCGAAGAATGTTCCGATCCATCAAGCAAGAGTGGTTTTCCAACATCAAGGGCGACACCCTCGCCGGTATCGTGGTCGCACTGGCCCTGATTCCCGAGGCCATCGCCTTCTCCATCATCGCCGGCGTCGATCCCAAGGTCGGGCTCTACGCCTCCTTCTGTATCGCGGTGGTGATCGCCTTCACCGGTGGACGCCCGGGAATGATCTCGGCAGCCACCGGCGCCATGGCGCTGCTGATGGTCACCCTGGTGCGCGACCACGGCCTCGAGTACCTGCTCGCCGCGACCCTGCTCACCGGCGTGCTGCAGATCGCTGCCGGTTATTTGAAACTGGCCGAGCTGATGCGCTTCGTCTCGCGCTCGGTCGTGACCGGCTTCGTCAACGCCCTGGCCATTCTGATCTTCATGGCCCAGTTGCCCGAGCTCACCGGCGTGACCTGGCATGTCTATGCCATGACCGCGGCCGGGCTTGGCATCATCTATCTCTTTCCCTATCTGCCCAGGATCGGCAAGACGATTCCTTCGCCGCTGGTGTGCATCGTGGTGCTCACCGTCGTTTACCTGCTCAGCGGTATGGAGATCCGTACGGTCGGCGACATGGGGGAGCTGCCCGATACCCTGCCGGTATTCCTGTGGCCCGACGTGCCGCTGACTTTCGAGACGCTTTGGATCATCCTGCCCTATTCGGTGATGCTTGCAGTGGTCGGTCTGCTGGAATCGATGATGACTGCCACCATCGTCGACGACCTGACCGATACGCCCAGCGACAAGAATCGCGAGTGCAAGGGGCAGGGCATCGCCAACATCGGCTCCGGCCTGCTGGGCGGCATGGCCGGCTGCGCGATGATCGGCCAGTCGGTGATCAACGTGAAGTCGGGCGGTCGCGGCAGGCTCTCCACTTTCATTGCTGGCGTAGTACTGCTGTTCATGGTGGTGTTCCTCTCCGACTGGGTGTCGCAGATTCCCATGGCCGCGCTGGTGGCGGTGATGATCATGGTCTCGATCGGTACCTTCAGTTGGGTCTCGATCCGTGACCTCAAGAAGCATCCCATGAGCACCAACATCGTCATGCTGGCCACCGTGGCCGTTACCGTGGGTACCCACAATCTGGCAATCGGTGTGTTCGTTGGCGTGCTGCTTGCAGCGATGTTCTTCGCAAACAAGGTCGGCAACATTCTCTACATCGGCTCCGAGGAAACAGACGAAGGCCGCCGTCGGATCTACACGGTGGTGGGTCAGGTGTTCTTCGCCTCCTCCGAGCGCTTCGGCAACGCCTTCGATTTCAAGGAGACCGTGGAGAAAGTCGCCATCGACCTGTCCCGCGCGCATTTCTGGGACATCACCGCGGTGCAGACGCTGGATCGGGTGGTGATCAAGTTCCGCCGCGAAGGCACCGAGGTGGAGCTGATCGGGCTTAACGAGGCCAGCGCCACCATCGTCGATCGCTATGCTATCCATGACGACCCGGCCGCCGTGGATAAATTGATGGGCGGTCATTGACGCCGTTGGTGGGCCGGTGCTCCTCTTGGTGGGGAGCATTGGCTCGGCAGGCTTGAGGAGTTGGTGCCGCCTCATGCGGTGCGATGATAAAAACGTCAGCCAGGAAACGACACAATGACCGAACAGGTAATGGCCGCCATCGACGGCTCGCAGTTCTCTACCGGGGTGTGCGACTACGCCGCCTGGGCCAGCCTGGCGCTGGATGCGCCGCTGACCTTCCTGCACGCGGTGGATAACCACCCCCAGACCGCCGAGGCCGATCTCTCCGGCAACATTGGGCTGGGCTCCCGCGAGCACCTGCTCGAGGAGCTTTCGCAGCTCGACGAGCGGCGTGCCAAGGTGGCCCAGGAGCAAGGCCGGGTGATGCTCCAGGCGGCCAAGGAGCGCGCCATCAAGGATGGCGTGGCCGAGCCCGCCACCCGCCAGCGCAACGGCACCCTGGTCGAGACCCTCGACGAGCTGCAGGGCGATATCCGTCTGCTGGTGCTGGGCAAGCGCGGCGAGACCGCCCACCAGGCCAGCGAACACATGGGCTCCAATCTGGAGCGGGTGGTGCGTACTCTGCATCGTCCGATCCTGATGGTGCCGGAGGCCTTCAAGCGCCCCGAGCGGGTGATGCTCGCCTTCGATGGCAGCAAGACTACCCGCAAGGGCGTCGAGATGCTGGCCAAGAGCCCGCTTTTCAACGGCGTTCCGGTGCACGTGGTGATCATTGGCGCCGAAACTGGTGACAACCGTTCGCAGCTCGACTGGGCGCTGGCCACGCTGCGCGAGGCCGGCCACGAGGCCGAGGGGGCGATTCGTGCCGGCGAGGTGGAAGAAACCCTGCGCGTCTATCAGGAACAGAACGACATCGACCTGCTGGTGATGGGCGCCTACGGCCATTCGCGCATTCGTCACCTGTTGGTGGGCAGTACTACCACCGCCATGTTGCGTCGGGCCAAGGGGCCGGTCCTGCTATTGCGCTGAGCCGAGCCCTTCGGCAAGGAAGATGGCTAGGATGGAAGGGGCAGGTGAAGCGAATGCCGAGGCCTGCGGGGAGTGCTACCATCCTGCGCATCTTGTCCAATGGAGGCACGCCGTGGCCGCCCAAAGTCCGATGACTCCTCGCCTGCGCATTCAACTGGGTCCTGCCATCGCCATCGGTCCGGGCAAGGCACAGCTGCTTGAGGCGATAGCCGCCACGGGTTCGATCAGCGCCGCCGCGCGCGCGATGGGCATGAGCTATCGTCGAGCCTGGCTGCTCGTGGACACCATGAATCAGTGCTTCAAGGCGCCGCTGGTTGCTACGGCCACTGGCGGCAAGAGGGGCGGCGGTGCGCAAATCACGCCGCTTGGCGTGGAGGTGCTGGAGCGCTACCAGCGCATGCAGCACATTGCCAGCGAAGCGGTGGCCGAGGAGATGGAGGCCTTCGCCTCGCTTTTCTCCGACTCGTTCCCACCCGCCTGAAGTCAATCACCAGATCGGGGCCGCTCAAGTCAGCGTTCGCGCCCGCATTTGGGCGTACACGGCCATGCCTGGAGCAAGCGCCAGGCGCTGGCATGCCTCGCGGGGAATTCGAGCAAGGAGAGCCTGATCGCCGACCGCCAGGCGCACCAGCCTATGGCCCGGGTGAGGATCGTCGCTGATCTCGGCGACACGAACCGGCAGACAGTTGAGCGCACTGGAGTCCACAGGCGGAGTCAGGCTGATCACCACGTCACTGGCCCTGACGCTGAGCCTCAAGAGCTTGTCTGGCGGCGCCTGTTCCCGCGAGACCCGCAGCGATACATCCCCGCAGCTGAGCGTAACGAGCTGATGATCGACGTCGTACCCCGTCACCTGCGCTTCCAGCACTGCGGCGGCATTGTTGGCATGGGCCAGGGGCAGGTCGCTGCGAGTCAACAGCTCCTGAAGGGGGCCGGCAGCCATTACCCGTCCCGCCTCCAGCAGCACCATGTGATCCGCCAGCCGGGCCACCTCTTCCAATGCGTGGCTGACGTAGATCACCGGTATCTCCAGATGGCCATGGAGGCGCTCCAGGTAGGGCAGGATCTCCGCCTTGCTGGTCGCGTCCAGCGATGCCATGGGTTCGTCCATCAGCAGCAGCCGGGGGCTGGCAAGCAGCGCCCGGGCGATGGCCACCCGCTGGCGTTGGCCACCTGAGAGTGCCTGGGGGTAGCGCTCGAGCAGGGCTTCGACGCCGAGCAGTCGAACCGTCTCGTCGAAGTCCACCCGGCGCCGCTCGAGTGGCACCCGCCGGTAGCCATAGCGCAGGTTGTCGCGCACCCGTAGATGAGGGAAGAGGCTCGCCTCCTGGAACACATAGCCCAGGGGACGGAGATGCACCGGCAGGAAATGCTCGTCGTCCTGCCAGCGGCAGCCGTTCACCGTCAGCCAACCACGGGCTTTTTCCAGGCCGGCCAGGCAGCGCAGCAGGGTGGTCTTGCCTGAGCCGGAGCGGCCGAACAGAGCGGTGATGCCGCGCTCGGGCAGGGCCATTTGGACGTCCAGCGCGAAGTCGCCACGCTCCAGTTGAAACCCGCACGCCAGGCTCATGGCATCACCCCCATGATCTTGAAGCGCTTGTTGAGCGCATAGATGCAGACCAGCAGCAGGAAGGCGGTGAGCATCAAAAACAGCGACAGCCGGTGAGCTGCAGCGTAGTCCATGGCCTCGACATGGCTGTAGATGGCGATGGAGGCCACCTGGGTCTGGCCCGGGATGCCGCCGCCGATCATCAGCAGCACCCCGAACTCACCCAGGGTATGGGCGAAGGAGAGCACTGCGGCAGTGAGCAGGCCTTGGCGCGACAACGGCAGCACTACCGATACCAGGCGGTCCAGCGGGCCTGCCCGCAGTGTGGCGGCTACCTCCAGCGGGCGGCGCCCCATGGCCTGAAAGGCGTTCTGCAGCGGCTGTACCACGAAAGGCAGCGAATAGATCATCGAGCCGATCACCAGCCCGGTGAAGGTGAAGGCCAGGTGACTCGCGCCGAAGCGTTCCAGGGTTCCGCCCACGGCACCGCGGGGGCCAAGCAGTATCAGCAGGTAGAAGCCGATCACCGTGGGTGGCAGCACCAGCGGCAGGGAGACCAGCGCCTCGATCACCACCTTCACACGGCGCTGGGTATGAGCCAGCCACCAGGCCAGCGGCAGGCACAGCACCAGCAGCAGCGCCGTGCTGATCAGGGCCAGCCTGAAGGTGAGTTGCAGCGCGATCCAGTCGGCCTCGCTGATGCCAAATGGCGTCATCTCGCCTTATTCTCCCGGCAGCAAGAAGCCATAGGCGCGCATGATGCTGCGGGTTTCCGCCGCGCCCATGTAGTCGGCGAATAGCCGCGCGGTAGGGTTGTCGGCGGCACGGCGGGTGATGATGAAGCCCTGGGTGAGCGGCGCGTGGAGTGCGTCGTCGATCAAGTGGTAGCCACCTTGGTCGAGTATCGATGGGTGGAGGACCAGCGACAGGGCGATGATGCCCACCTCGGCGGCACCGCTCTGCACCAGCTGCAGGGTGTGGACGATGTTCTCGCCGAACACCAGGTGTCGCTCCAGCGTCTCCCACAGGCCGCTGGCGCGCAGGGCTTCCTGGGCGCGGGCGCCATAAGGCGCATGGCGGGGGTTGGCGATGGCAATACGTCGGAAGCGTTCGTCGGCCAGTGAGTCGAGCGTCAGCGCGGACGCCTCGACGGCATCGCTCCAGATCACGATACGCCCCTCGGCATAGGGGGTCACCTCACCAGCGGCATGGCCGGCCTCTTTGAGCGCCTGAGGGTAGGCGATGTCTGCCGAGAAGTAGAGGTCGAAGGGGGCGCCATTCTCGATCTGGCTGCGAAAGCGCCCTGAGGAGCCGTAAACCACCTCTATGGGATGATCAGGATGGTCGGCGGCGAAGTTCTCCAGGATCTCGTCCATGGCGAAGCGCAGATCCGAGGCCGCGGCGATGCGGGTCGGTTGTGGGTCGGCCTGGGCCGTCGCCAGGGGCAGGCAAAGACCGAGGATGACCACACCGGCCAACAAGCCCTTGAAAATATGTGCCACCGTCAGTCCTCTTCCAGGGTCGTGGTTTTTATACGGCTCAGGCGAGTCGTCGTATCTCGGTGAATATAACGAACCGTCGTATACTGCCATGCATAACGCATGGTGTGTATACCGCACAAGGGGTATTCCTGCTGGAACTTGTCAGTTGCGTCCGTAGTGGCCGGCTCGGATGCGGTAGAATCGAATGGTTTCTTGAACCAGAGCAGCCCGCCTTTTTGACCATTTTGCTGAGGAGAGAAGAAATGACTATCGTCCGTCACGACACCAAGGCGCGCATGAGCCGTGCCGTGATCCATAACGGTATTGCCTACCTGTGCGGCCAGGTGGCCGGTCCCGAAGCGCGTCAGGGTGACATCACCGAACAGACCGAGAGTATGCTGGCGCGGGTCGATGCACTGCTCGCCGAAATCGGCTCCGACCGCGAGCACCTGCTCAGTGCGACCGTCTACCTCAAGGACGGCAGCGACTTCGCCGCCATGAACGCGGTATGGGACGCCTGGGTGCCCACCGGCCATGCCCCGGCACGCACCTGCGTCTGCGCGCCCATGCCCGCCGATGAACTCAAGGTCGAGATCACCGTGACGGCCGCCGTCGTAGCTGGCCGCAACTATCCTTACTGAGGAAGCCAGCGAGGTTCTTGGATATCGAGCGCTGCAGAGCCTCGGTGGCTTCCTAACGAATGCAGGGATCGTCGAGCGGCGCCTCTCGCGGCCTCAGCCGCCGCGAGAGGGCGTCCACGGCGATGTTCAGCATGGCGGTGACCAGCAGCAGGAAGAAGGCCACGTCGAACATCAGGTAGTCGAAGCCCTCCTCGATGTAGAAGCCCAGGGTGGCGACTCCAAGCATACCCAGTATCGCGGTTTCCCTCAGGATCACCTCGGCCCGGTAGTAGAGCAGTGCCAGCAGCCCCGGGTAGACCCGCGGCAGCAGCTCGTAGGCCAACCGTCCGCTGGCGGGCAGCCCCGGCATGCCGGGCGTAATGGCGTCGGCGTGGCGCGCCACCAGGAAGGCGATCAAGGCACCGTTGTGCAGCGCCAGCGCCAGCCAGGCGGGCAGCAGCGAAGGGCCGAGCAGCAGCAGGAAGACGAACGCCAGCATCAGTTCCGGCGTCGAGCGCAGGAAGATCAGCACCCCATGTCCGGCCAGGCGGGTGCCGCGGTTGCCGAAGTGGCGGCTGGCCAGCGGCCATAGCACGAGTGCCACCAGCAGCGCCCCCACGGTACCGAGCAACCCCAGCAGCAGGGTGTTGCCGATGGCGGGCCCCAGCGCCGGAATTCGTGCCAGCCACGCGACGAACCCCGCCCAGTCACCGGCAAGCAGTGCCGCCGGCCAGATATCCTCGGAGACGAAGCGCCACAGCAGCCCGCCGTCGATGCTCGGCCAGGGGCCCAACAGCCAGGCACCACCCACCAGCAGCAGCGGAATCAAGCGCTTGTGGCCCCACCAGGGCAGGCTTGCGATCAGCAGGTAGAACAACCACAGCAGGGCGCCTGCCTCGTGGTAGCGCCCTTCGCGAAAGGCGGTTTCGAGATGGAAGCCCAGGGTCGGCAAGCCGACGAAGCCGAGCAGTACACTGGCGCGCAAGCCGCACTCGAAGCGGTAGCGGGTGTAAGCGGCAAGCTGGGCCCAGGCCAGCGGCAGCTCGGCGTAGACGAAGCGCGCCAGCCGCCCACTCCCGGGTGGCAGGGCATCGCGCGGCGCGCGCGGAGTCTGCTCGAGGATTTCGGCGTAGACCTTGGCGAAGATGCCGGCATAGGGGATTGCCAGTGCCGCCAGGGCAGTCAGCGCCGATAGTCCGAACACCTGCAGGAACAGCAGCGCCCAGAACAGTTCGTGAATGGCTCGCACGAAGGCGCAACCGGCACGTACCAGGCGCGAGCGGGCAAACAGCAGCGCCAGGGGAAAACCCAGTATGACACCGGCCAGAGTGCCCCACAGCGCCACTGCTACGGTGAGTCCGAGCGCCGCCAAGGGTGACTCCAGCGCACTCCAGGCCGGCCAGGCCAGGCCGGCTACCATGCGCCCGAGCTCACCCCAGGGGTCGCGGGTGTGAATCGCCAGATCGGCGAAAGGCGCCAGCAGCACGGCCAAGGCCACCAGGCCCAGGGTGTGACGGGCGAGGCGCAGGCCGGGTGAAGTGCCGCGCCACCAGCTTGCTGCCAACTCACCGTGGCGCCGCGTCAGGCCATCGCTCACGGCCGCCCCCGCGCACAGGGCAGCGCATCGATGTCCGGCAGGGGGGCGGCACCATCGTCAGGCGGCGGGCTGTGGTCAGGTCGGTCGGCATCGGGGTAGAGCGCGTCCAGTTCGGCCAGGCTGAGCTGGTCGGCTCGTGCATCGATCACCAGACGTCCGTCACGCAGCCCCCACACTCGGTCGAAGTGGGTCAGCGCCAGCTCGCGCTGATGTAGCGCAACCACCGAGGTCGTGTGGCGAGCATCGATCAGGTCCAGCAGGCGCAGCGCCTGATGGGGGTCGACGCTGGCGACTGGCTCGTCGCCGAGGAACAGCGGCCGCGCCTGGTAGAGGGCACGGGCGATGGCCACTCGCTGGCGTTGGCCGCCGGAGAGCTCACCCACCGGCCGGCGCAGCAGGCCGGCCAGGCCCAGCTCGCCGCACAGCGCTGTCACCTCGCGCCAGGGGCCGCGCAGGGGGCGCACCAGGTTCCACAGGTTGGCCAGCGCCGAGTGCTCCGGTAGCCGGCCCATGAAGACGTTGTGATAGACGGCGAGCTGCGGTACCAGGCCGTGGTGCTGCGGGCACCAGGCAACCTGGCGCCTGAGCCGGGCACGCAGCTCGCCAAGCAGCGTCGACTTGCCGGCACCGCTCTGGCCGAGCAGGGCAACCCGTTCACCCTCGTGCAAGGCGAGAGTCAGGCCTGGCAACACCACCTGGTTGCCATACCCAAGATCATCACCCTCGAAGCGAACCAGCAGTCGACGTTGCTCTCCCTCCATCAGCGCAGCAGGCCGAGCGCTTCGGCCACCTCCTCGATGGGAGCGTAGAGGTCGTTGTCGGCGGGGATGAACGCTTCGCGGGGGAAGGTGGCGAGTAGCTCCGGGTCGTCCATCTCCAGAAAGGCGGCCTGGACCTTGTCGGTGAAGCCTTCGCCGAAGCGCTCGTCGGCATCGCCACGCAGGGTCCAGTTGTAGTCGGGATAGGGCGGCGTGGCCCAGATCACGTCCACCTTGTCGGTATCCACCCGACCATCCTCCACGGCGGCTTCCCACACCGTGTAGTTGACTGCGCCGATGTCATAGGTGCCGGCTTCCACCAGGGCGATGGTGCGCGAGTGATCGCCGGAATAGCCCACCCGCGAGAAGAAGTCCTCCGGGTTGGCGTCGTCGAAGCGCTGGCGGAAGAAGTGTTCCGGCATCAGCCGGCCGGAAGTGGAGGTGCGTGAGCCGAAGGTGAGGCTCATGCCTTCGATGTCGTCGGGCAGCTCATCTGCGCGCGTAAGCCCGGTGGACTCGTGGGCAATGAAGTAGCTCATGAAGGCGTTGTCCTCGCTGCCCTGGGCCAGCGCCTGGGAGTCCGGCACCAGTCGCCGAGCCTGCACGCCGGACAGCCCGCCGAACCATGCCAGCTGTACCTGGTCGTTGCGGAAGGCGGTGACCGCGGCGCTGTAGGACTTCACTGGCACGTATTCCACCTCGACGCCGAGGCGCTCCTCCAGGTAGTCGGCTACCTTGGAAAAGCGCTCCACCAAGCGCGCCTGATCCTCGTCGGGAATGGCGGTGAAGCGGAAGGTCTCGGCAACCGCGCCCTGCGCGAACAGCGTGAAGGCGATGGCGGGCAGGAAGGTCGCAGACAGTGCGGTCCGGCGCATGGGGGCTCCTTTGCGGGCGTGGGAGGTAGAGGCGCTATTGTTGTGCCGTGCCGTCCGGCTGACAACCCCAGCGCAGTTTGCCTATGGCGGATCTGGCAGATGCTGAGCAGAAAATAAGTAAACTTTCTTAGTTCTATGACGCTTATGCGACTAATGGTGAATATAAAACACGTCTCGCTTGCCTAAAATGTCGTAGTTTTACCAATGTCAGACATTTTTAATCCAACGGACTGCCGGCGCCTTCAAGGAGTGATATCCGCATGCATGCCCTCACGCTACTGTCGTTCCTGTTCTTCACCGGGCTGGTCGCCTTGATTACCTGGCGCCTGACCCGGCGCGACGACCATGCCAGCACGAGCGGTTATTTCCTGGCCGGTCGTTCGCTGACCTTTCCGCTGATCGCCGGTTCGCTGCTGATGACCAACCTCTCCACCGAGCAGATGGTGGGGCTCAACGGTGCCGCCTTCAGCGACGGCTTGAGCGTGATGGCCTGGGAGGTGGTGGCGGTCATCGCCCTGGTGGCACTGGCGCTGTTCTTCCTGCCACGTTTCCTCAGGAGCGGGATCGCAACACTGCCCCAGCTGTTGGCGATCCGCTTCGACTCTGGCACCCAGCTGATCGCCAACGTGATCTTCCTGATTGCCTATGCGGTGATCCTGCTGCCGATCATTCTATACTCTGGCGCCATGGGCTTGCAGGGCATGCTCGACCTCTCCGGCCTGACCGGCATCGAGTCGAGTACGCTGCTGCTGTGGCTCACGGTATGGGTGGTGGGGATCATCGGCTCGATCTACGCCCTGTTCGGCGGGCTGCGCACCGTGGCCGTGTCGGACACGCTGAACGGCGTCGGGCTACTGATCGGTGGCTTCGTCATCGTCTACTTCGGCCTGCAGGCGGTGAGCGGCGATGGTGGAATTCTCGAAGGCTGGAACATCCTCAAGGCGAGTGACCCGGACAAGCTCAACTCCCTGGGCGGATCCGACCAGCAGGTGCCGTTCTCCACGCTCTTTACCGGGGTCTTCCTGATCAACCTCTTCTACTGGACCACCAACCAGCAGATCATCCAGCGCACCTTTGCTGCCGAAAACCTGGCCGAAGGACAGAAGGGGGTGCTGCTCACCGGCTTCTTCAAGCTGCTCGGGCCGCTCTACCTGGTGCTACCGGGCATCATCGCCTATCACCTCTATGCCGATCAGGGCGTGCGCGCCGACGAAGCCTACGGCCACCTGGTGTTCCACGTGTTGCCGCCGTACCTCACCGGCTTCTTCGCTGCGGTGATGGTGGGTGCCATCCTGTCGTCGTTCAACTCGGCGCTGAACAGTACTACCACCATCTTCAGTCTGGGCATCTACAAGGGCGTGCTGAAGAAGGATGCCACGGACGAGGAAGTGGTGAAGTCTGGCAAGGTGTTCGGTTGGATCATGGCCATCGCCACCATGACCATCGCGCCGCTGCTGGCCGGGCAGGAGAGCCTGTTCGGCTATCTGCAACGCATGAATGCGATCTACTTCATTCCCATCCTGGCCGTAGTGATCGTAGGCTTGCTGACCAAGCGGGTGCCGCCCATGGCCGCCAAGGTTGCGTTGGTAGGTGGCTGCCTGATGATCGCCGCCGGTTACTTCGTGCCGCCATTCGACCGGCTTCCGCTGGTCATGCACGAGTTCCACTTCGTGGCCGGCGTGTTCGTGCTGCTGGTCGCCCTGATGCTGGTGATCGGCAAGCTGCGCCCGCGTGAGACCGACTGGGTACACGAGGACAGCGGTGCCGTCGATCTCACGCCTTGGCGCGGTGCCGTTCCCGCCAGTCTCGTGCTGGTAGTGCTGGTGATCATCATCTACGCAGCCTTCGCCGGCGGTTGAAGGCGCACTGGGGCGGCCCTGACTGGGGCCGCTTCGTCTAGCTGCTCATCCCTCTTGCTGTCTTTCCCCGGAGCGGCGTAGCATGATGATGAACGAAATGTCTGACATTTCGATGATAAACATGGAGAGCCGTATGACGCTGGTTTCACTGCCGCGCCACCAGGGAGGTGCCGACGGTCTGGCCCGGCTGCTGGGCCAGGCGCTGCTGTCGGGGCATTGGCGCCCCGGCGAGACCTTCCCACGCGAACGCGACCTCTGTGCGCATTTCGAGGTCAGTCGCAACCAGGTACGCAATGCCCTGGCCACGCTGGTCGCCCTGGGCCTGATCGAACGCACCGCGGGGCGTGGCAGCGTGGTCTGCGAAATCGGCGAGTGGCATCTGCTCGACCCGCTGGTCAGCGAGTGGATGACCAGTATCGAAACGCCCGATGCCGAGCTGCTGCGCGAGATCTTCGCCTTTCGCTATTCGGCGGAACCCGCCGTCGCCCGCCTGGCAGCACGAGCGGCCGAGGCGGAGGATCTCGAGTGCCTGGAGGCGGCCTTCCTGGGCATGCGGCGTACCGCAGGCAGGCCGGAGGTCAGCACCCAGCACGCAGAGTACGACGTGGCCTTCCACGACGCCATCTACCGCGCCACCCACAACCTGGTGTGGCGCCAGATGGGGCACCTGCTGCGGCCCTCGGTCATCGCCCTGATCCAGCGCTCCCAGGCCCATCTCCAGCCGCTTCACGATGGCCTGGAGGATAGCCTGGCGCGTCATGGCCGCCTGCTGGAGGCGATCCGCTGCCGCGATGGTGATGCTGCCGAAGCTGCCGCCGCCGACGTGCTGGGGCGTACCGCCATCGACCTGGGTATCGTCGCCGATGCTGCCGCTCGACCTGCCACCGCGCCGGTGGCCGAACACCATGCCCATGCCAAGGAGCACTCAGAATGAAGATCACCCGACTCAAGACCTGGCAGGTGCCGCCGCGCTGGCTGTTCCTCAAGATCGAGACCGACAGCGGTTGCTACGGCTGGGGTGAGCCGGTCATCGAGGGGCGCGCCGCCACCGTGGAGGCCGCGGTACACGAACTCGCCGACTATCTGATCGGCCAGGACCCGCATCGCATCGAGCACCTGTGGAACACGCTCTACCGCGCCGGCTTCTATCGCGGTGGCCCGATCCTGATGAGCGCCATCGCCGGCATCGACCAGGCGCTGTGGGATCTCAAGGGGCGCGATTTGGGTGTGCCGGTGCATCAACTGCTGGGCGGTGCGGTGCGTGATCGTATGCGCATGTACGCCTGGACCGGCGGCGACCGGCCAAGCGACGTGGGGGCGGGAGCCAGGGAGCTGGTGGAGCGCGGCTTCACCGCTTTCAAGATGAACGGCACCGCCGAGATGCAGATCGTTGACTCGCATCGCAAGATCGACGAGGCCGTGGCGCGCGTGGCCGAGGCCCGCGAGGCGGTGGGGCCCGAGATAGGGATCGCCATCGACTTCCACGGCCGGGTGCACCGCCCCATGGCCAAGGCTCTGCTGCGTGAGCTTGAGCCCTACCATCCGATGTTCGTCGAGGAGCCGGTGGCCCCCGAGCATCTGCCGGCACTGAAGCATATCGCCGGCGGGCTCGGCTATCCGCTGGCCACCGGTGAGCGGCTGCACACGCGCTTCGAATTTCGCGACCTGCTGGCCGAGGGCATGATTGACATTATCCAGCCAGACCTCTCCCACTGCGGCGGCATCAGCGAGGGGCTGAAGATCGCCACGCTGGCTTCGGCCCATGACGTGGCCCTGGCGCCGCATTGCCCGCTCGGACCGTTGACCCTGGCAGCCTCGCTGCAGCTCGACGCGGTGAGCCACAACGCCTTCATCCAGGAGCAGAGCATGGGCATCCACTACAACCAGGACAATGACGTGCTCGACTACCTGGTCGATAAGTCGGCGCTAGCCATCGAGGGCGGCTTCTGTGCCATTCCCCAAGGGCCTGGGCTCGGCGTGGAGATCGACGAGGCGTTCGTCGAGGAGCGGGCCAAGGTGGGGCATCGCTGGCGCAACCCGGTATGGAGCCATGAGGACGGCTCCATCGCCGAGTGGTGAGGGGGCAGCCATGAGCGATGAGGTGTGCAAGCGGCTGACGTGGGTTGCCGTGGACTGGGGCTCGAGCAACCTGCGCGCCTGGGCCATGAATGCGCAGGGCTGGGTGCTGGCGCGGGCTGGGAGCGACAAGGGCATGCTGGCTCTGGCTCCAGAAGACTACGAGCCCGCCCTGCTCGAGGCGATCGGTGACTGGTTGCCCGCTTCCGGCCGCGTGCCGGTGTGGGTCTGCGGCATGGCCGGTGCCCGCCAGGGGTGGTGCGAGGCGGCCTACCTGCCGCTGCCGACGCCCCTGAACGGCCTCGCCCGAGGTGCCGTCGAGCCAGCAGTGCGCGACCCGCGCTTGAACGTGCGCCTGTTGCCGGGGCTGTGCCAGCACGCCAACGAGGCAGGGCGTGGTTTTGACGTGATGCGCGGCGAGGAGACCCAATTGGCCGGCCTGGTGGCCCGTGAGCCTAGCTTCACGGGCCTGGTTTGTCTGCCCGGTACCCACGCCAAATGGGCATGGCTCGAGGCCGGCACGGTCGTGCGCTTCGCCACGGCGCTTACCGGCGAACTCTACGCTCTGCTGGCCAGCCAGTCGGTGCTCAAGCACTCCGTGGATGATGCCGAACTCGCCGAGCCTGGCTGCCGTGAGGCGTTCGTTGCCGCAGTGCGCGAGGCAGCCACCGAGCCCGGGCGCTTCAGCCAGTGGCTGTTCGCGCTGCGCGCTGCCGACCTGCTCGACGATTCGCTTCCGCGCGGACCAGCGCGGCATGCCCAGCTGGGGGCGCGCCTCTCGGGGCTTGTCGTCGGTCTGGAACTCGCCGGCATGTGCCACGACCTGCCCGACGCTCCTCTCACCTTGATCGGCAGTGAGGCGCTGTGCGCCCGCTATGGCCTGGCCCTCGAAGCGCTTGGACACGATAGCCGCCGCCTCGACGGCGAGACGGCGGTGCTGGCCGGCCTGGGGCTGGCGCAGGCCGGCTCATGACGTCTGCAAGGAGATTGCCCATGACTAAGTCCAGGACTCTGCCGTTGATTGGCATCCTGCGTGGTATCACCCCGCAAGAGTCGGTCGCGGTGGGTGAGGCGGTACTCGCCGCTGGCATCGACACCCTCGAAGTTCCGCTCAACTCGCCCGAGCCGCTGGAGAGTATTCGCCGCTTGGTCGATGCCCTGGGCGAGCGTGCGCTGGTAGGTGCCGGTACCGTGCTCGACCCGGGCCAGGTACGGGAGGTCCATGCCGTCGGGGGGCGCTTGGTGGTGTCGCCCAACTGTCGTCCCACGGTGATCGAGGAGACCCAACGCCTGGGCATGCAGAGCTGGCCTGGTGTGCTGACACCGTCGGAGGCCTTCGATGCGCTGGATGCCGGTGCCACCGGCCTCAAGCTGTTTCCTGCCATTCAGGTGGGCGTGGAGGGGATGAAGGCGCTGCGAGCCGTGCTGCCGAGCGACACTCGGCTCTATGCCGTGGGAGGTATCGGCGCGGACGAGTTCGCCGCCTGGCGCGCTGGCGGTATCAGCGGTGCCGGCCTGGGGAGTGCCCTCTACCGACCCGGACAGTCGCCCGAGCAGGTGGGCAAGCAAGCGCAGGCGCTGGTGGCAGCCTGGCGGGCTGCTGGCAGCGAGGCGTGAACCTGACTCGGCATTGATCTTTTCCCTGCCTTTTCTGCTGCGACGCGGCTGGATTCAGCCGCGGGGCGGGTAGCGGGTGTCGCGCAGGCTATCCTTGATCTTCTTCAGGTGAGGCAGGAAGTCCTCGCCGCGGCGCAGGGTGACGCCGGTGGCGAGTACGTCGATCAGGGTGAGCTGGATCATGCGCGAGGTCATCGGCATGTAGACGTCGGTGTCCTCCGGTGTGGGGACCTCGAGCGTCTCGGTGCACTCCGCAGCCAGCGGTGATCCGGGGGCGGTGATACCCAGCACCACGGCGCCGCTCGCGCGCGCCAGCTGGGCGATGTCGACCAGCTCGCGGGTACGGCCGGTCCAGGAGATCACCACCACCACGTCGCCGGTGTGGCAGGCCGAGGCGACCATGCGCTGCATCAGCACGTCCACATAGGAGGTGACCGGCAGGTTGAAGCGAAAGAACTTGTGCTGAGCGTCCTGGGCCACTGCGCCGGAAGCGCCCAGGCCGAAGAAGTGGATCTGCTTGGCCTGTATCAGATAGTCCACCATCCGCTCGATACGAGCTGGGTCGAGCGTGCGGCTGGCTTCGTCCAGGGCGGCGATGGTGGCGCCGAAGATCTTGCCCGTGTAGGCCTCTGCTGCATCGCCGGGCTCCACCGACTGGCTGACATAGGGTGTGCCGCCGGCCAGGCTCTGGGCTAGCTTGATCTTGAAGTCAGGGTAGCCCTTGGCGTTGAAGCTGCGACAGAAGCGGTTGACCGTGGGTTCGCTGACCGAGGCGGCCTGTGCCAGGCTGGCGATGCTCAGGCCGGTGGCCCGGGCCGGGTCGGCCAGGATGACGTCTGCTACCTTGCGCTCTGAGCGATTGAGCTCCTCGAGGCGTTGACGGATTCGTTGCAGCAGGTCGTGGGCCATGATGGTTGAGACTCTTCTGAAATGGTGATGTAGTGATTTAACAACATGATCGCCGGCTATCCTATCGCGGAGTGTCGGCTGGGCGCGAATTGACCTATAGGTATAGCTGATTTTGAGCGTAATATTACAAAATATTGGTTGAATGACAGCCTGTTTTTACGTATTTTTTGTGTAAATTAACCAGATGGGGGCGGACATGAATGCAACCAAGCGGTCAGAGGAAGATAATCGGCCGGTCATCGATCTCGCACTGTTTGGTGCCTTGGGCGACCTGTCGCTGCGCAAGCTCTATCCGGCGCTTTATCACCTTGACCGCGAGGGCCTGCTGCACGACGACACGCGCATCCTCGGGCTGGCTCGGCAGGAGCTGAAGCTCGACGCCTTCCGCCGGCAGGTTGCCGAAACCCTGCAGACCTACGTCAAGCCCGCGGAACTCGACAGCAAGGCCGTCAAGCGCTTCACTGCACGCCTCGATTACCTGCAGCTCGATTTCGCCACCGCCGAAGGCTATCGCGGCATTACCGAGTGGCGTAAGGCCGTGCGCCATGACACCGTGGTCTGCCCCCTGGTCGTCTACCTGGCCGTACCAGCGAGCCTGTACGGCGATATCTGCCGTAATCTGCAGGCCGGTGAATGCCTCGACGAACTCTCCCGCGTGGTCGTCGAGAAGCCGATCGGCTATGACTTTGAATCCTCCTGCGAGATCAACGATGCCATCGGCGAGGTGTTCCCGGAATCCCGGGTCTATCGCATCGATCATTACCTGGGCAAGGAGACCGTCCAGAACCTGATCGCGCTGCGCTTCGCCAACCCCCTGTTTGGCACCCAGTGGAACCAGAACCACATTTCCCACGTGGAGATCACCGTGGCCGAGCAGGTAGGCATCGAAGGGCGTTGGGGCTACTTCGATCGTGCCGGCCAGTTGCGTGACATGGTGCAGAACCACCTGTTGCAACTGGTCTGCCTGATCGCCATGGACCCACCGGCCAACCTCGATGCCGACGCCATCCGTGACGAGAAGGTCAAGGTGCTCAAGGCGCTGCAGCCTTTCAGCGAGGCCAAGCTGAATCGCGACGTGGTGCGCGGCCAGTACATTGCCGGCACCATCAAAGGCAAGGGGGTTCCCGGCTATCTCGAGGAGGAAGGCGCCAATCAGGAGAGCGAGACCGAGACCTTCGTCGCCATGAAGACGGGCGTTTCCAACTGGCGCTGGGCGGGGGTGCCATTCTACCTGCGCACCGGCAAGCGCATGCCGGAGAAGCTGTCGCAGATCGTAATCCACTTCCGCCAGCAGGCGCACTACATCTTCGACCCCGACCAGCGCAACCTGGCGGCCAACAAGCTGGTCATCCGCTTGCAGCCCGACGAGGGCATCGCGCTGGAGGTGCTGACCAAGGACAGCGGCCTGGACCGGGGCATGCGCCTACGCCGCGGTCCGCTGCACCTGGATTTCGGCAGTGCCTTTCCCCAGGCGCGGATTCCCGATGCTTATGAACGACTACTGCTCGAAGTGATGAAGGGGCAGCAGTACCTGTTCGTGCGCCGCGACGAGGTGGAGCATGCCTGGCACTGGTGTGACAGCCTGGTTGCCGCCTGGAAGGAGATGGGCGAGCCGCCGCGGCGTTATCCGGCCGGCTCCTGGGGGCCGGTGGCCTCCATCGCCATGATCACCCAGGATGGGCGCAGCTGGTACGAGGATTACTGACATGACGCAAGTGAATGCCAAGCCGCGTGAACAGCTCGCCGAGCAGCTCGCCGAAGCCACCAGCGAAGCGCTGCGCCAGGACTTGGCTCAGCAGGGGCGGGCGCTACTGGTGCTTTCCGGTGGCTCGACGCCGGTACCTTATTTCCAGGCCCTGGCACGGCAGGAGCTGCCTTGGGAGCGGGTCGACGTGACTCTGGCCGACGAACGCTGGGTGAGCGAATCGAACGAGGCGAGCAATGCTCGCCTGGTGCGCCGTCATCTGCTGCAGGGCAAGGCGGCAGCGGCCAGTTTCATCTCCTTGACTACGGAAGACGAGACTCCGGAGCAGGGCGTCGAGGCGGTTACCCGGCGCATCGAGGCGCTGAGCTGGCCCGCCAGCCTGGTAGTGCTGGGCATGGGTGGAGACGGTCACACCGCCTCGTTGTTTCCCGACAGCCGCGAGCTGGAGCTGGGACTCACCACCGATGCCCCGGTACTGGCCGTGCGCACGCCCAGCCAGCCCCAGCCGCGCATCACCCTCAGTGCCGACCGGTTGCACCAGGCGCGACGTCACGTGCTGCACATCACCGGCGATGACAAGCGCAGCGTACTGGCCCGGGCCATGTCCGGCGACGATTCGCGCGAACTGCCGATCCGCGCCTTCCTTTCCTGCCCGCTGGCCGTTTACTGGGCCCCCTGAACTGGAGTCTTGCTCATGACCATCGACAAACAGTTGCCGTCCACGCGCACCACCGAACTCGACAGCATTTGCCTCAAGGCCGAGGTCATCCCGGTACTGGCCATCGAGCGGATCGAGGATGCCGTACCGCTGGGCCGCGCCCTGGTCGAGGGTGGGCTCACAGTGCTGGAGGTCACCCTGCGTACCGACTGTGCCCTCGAGGCGATACGCCGCCTCAAGGAAGCATTGCCCCAGGCCAGCATCGGCGTGGGTACCGTGCTGACGCCGGCTCAGTATCGTCAGAGCGAGCAGGTGGGGGCCGATTTCGTGGTGACACCAGGCACCACCGAGGCGCTCTATCGCTACGGCGTGACCAGTCCGGTGCCGATGCTGCCTGGCGTGGCCACTGTGTCCGAGCTGATGACCGGCTGGCAATACGGCTACCGCCGCTTCAAGTTCTTCCCCGCCGAAGCCAGCGGGGGCGTCAAGGCGCTCAAGGCCTTTGCCGGCCCGATCCCCGAAGCACGCTTCTGCCCCACCGGCGGTATCACCCTCGACAACGCCGAGGACTATCTGGCGCTGAAGAACGTGATGTGCGTGGGTGGCTCCTGGCTGACGCCGAAATCCCTGGTCGATGCCGAGGACTGGACCGGCATTCGCCAGCTCGCCAAGGAGGCCGCCCAGCGCTTCCATCACTGAGCGGCTGCGCCGACCCTATTGTTGTGCTCTCTCGGCAGCCCGTTGCTGTCATTGTGCCCGGCCTGATGGCCGGGCTTTTTTTATCTGTCGCCCAAGGCAGACAGTGGTACCAACGAGAAAGCGCCGGTGCATGTCGCCCCCAAGGACGGCGTGCACCGGCGCTTGAACGCCTGCCAGGTAGATAGATATCAGGCGTTGGCGGCGACGGAGACAGGTGCCGCGCCACGCTTGATCGCCGCGTAGCCCAGGCCGGTGATCAGCGAACCGATGACGATGGTGCCGAGGTAGAGCAGCGCGGGATTGATGGCGTTGGGAATCAGCAGCACGAAGATGCCGCCGTGAGGGGCCATCAACTGGGCGCCGACCAGCATCGAGAGGGCGCCGGTGGTCGCGCCGCCCAGCATGCAGGCCGGAATCACCCGCAGCGGGTCCTTGGCGGCGAAGGGAATGGCGCCCTCGCTGATGAAGCACAGCCCCAGCACGAACGACGCCTTGCCAGCTTCGCGCTCCGGTTCGGAGAACTTGTGGCGCGCGACGAAGCTGGCGATACCCATGCCGATGGCCGGCACCATGCCGGCGGCCATGATCGCCGCCATCGGCGCGTAGGTCTGGGAGGCCAGCAGGCCGACGCCGAAGGTGTAGGCGGCCTTATTGACCGGCCCGCCCAGATCGAAGCACATCATGGCGCCGAGCAGAATGCCCAACAGCACGGCGTTGGCCGAGCTCATGCCGGCGAGGAAGCTGGTCAGGCCAGCGAGAATCGCCGCCACCGGCTCGCCGATCAGGTAGATCATGGTCAACCCGGTGACCAGGCTCGCGATCAGCGGAATGATCAGGATCGGCTTGAGCGATTCGACGCTCGACGGCAGCCGGACGTGGCGGGTCACGGCCAGCGCCACGTAGCCGGCGAGGAAACCGGCGATGATGCCGCCGATGAAGCCGGCGCCGATGTCGGCCGCCAGCATGCCGCCGATCATGCCCGGGGCGATGCCGGGGCGGTCGGCGATGGAGTAGGCGATGTAGCCGGCCAGTACCGGAATCATCAGGGCGAAGGCGGTGCCGCCGCCGATCTGCATCAGCGCCGCGGCCAGTGTGCCTTCTTCCTGGAAGGCCTCGATGCCGAAGACGAAGGAGAGCGCGATCAAGAGGCCGCCGGCCACCACCATGGGCAGCATGAAGGAGACGCCGGTGAGCAGGTGCTTGTAGACACCTTTCTCCTTGATGCTCTTCTTCGAGTCGGTTCCGCGCGAGGCGCTGGCGGCATCCTCGATCTCGGCTTCGGCCAGCGCCGCCTCGATGGTGGGGCGCGGTTTCTTGAGCGCATTGCCGGTGGAGGTACGGTAGATGCGCTTGCCGGCGAAGCGGGTCGGATCGACCTCGATGTCACAGGCGAGTATCACCACGTCGGCCGCGGCAATCTCCTCGTCGGTCAGCTTGTCCTGGGCGCCTACCGAACCCTGGGTCTCGACGCGAATGGCGTGGCCCAGGCTCTTGCCTGCCCCGCTGAGTGCCTCGGCGGCCATGAAGGTGTGCGCCACCCCGGTCGGGCAGGCGGTCACGGCAACGATTTTGCTGCCGCCGGCGGATGCCGGCTCGGCAATCGGCGCCGCGCTCGCAGCGGGTGGCGTATATTCGCTGGCTTCACGCTGGGCGCGGGCGAGAAAGGCCTCGGGATCGGGTAGCGCCTCGCCGATGGCGGCCTGGAACAGACGCTTGCCGCGGAAACGCTCGGCAGCGGGAACTTGGTCGGCGGCGACCACGATCAGGTCGGCTTCGGCAATGGCCTGGGCCGAGACGGGCTCGACGGCCTCGAGCTGGCTGTGCATCTCGACGCTGGGCTGCCAATCGAGCCGCTGTGCGGCCTGCTCCAGCCGACGAGCGGCGAGGAAGGTGGTGGCCATGCCGCTGGGGCAGGCGGTAACGATGATCACGTTCATGCGAGGGCTCCCCCTGCGTCGACGTCGTTGAGGCGACGTACGCGGGTCTGTTGTTGGAGTTGCGGGAAGTCGTCGGCGTGGAGGTTGCCCACGCCAAGGTGACGAACCGATTCGGCGGAAAGTGCGGTGGCCAGGCGCAGGGCTTGGTCCGGGGGGTGACCCGAGAGCACGCCATGCAGCAGGGCGGCGAGCAGGGTATCGCCGGCGCCCACGGTGCTGGCCACCGTCAGGCGTGGCGGCATGGCCTGCCAAGCGCCGCGATGGCTGACCCACAGCACACCGGCGGGTCCGGCTGAAACCACGGCCTCCTCGATGCCAGCGGCGTAGAGGCGCAGCGCCGCGGCCAGCCGCGACTCGGAGGTGTCGAGGGTGTTGCCGGCCCAGGTTGCGAGCTCCTGCTCGTTGGGCTTGACCCCGGTGGGGCGGGCATGGATGGCCTGGGTGAGGGCCTCGCCGCTGGTATCGACCCAGACCGGCAGCCCGGCTTCTCGAAGCCGGGCGGTCAGCTCGGCAAGGTTACCCGGCGTTACGCCCGGCGGCAGGCTGCCGGCGATTACCACGGCATCGGGGCGCCGCCGGGGATCGCCGATACGCGTGTCGAGCCCGTCGAGCAGCCGCTGCCAGGCGGTGGCATCGATCGCCGTGCCTGGGCCGTTGATGTCGGTGACGCGGCCATCGGCCTCGGCGAGCTTGGCGTTGATGCGGGTCTCCCCGGGCACGCGCAGGAACGCATCCTCCACTTCCATGGCCTCGAAGGCGCGCAGGAAAGGGCCGTCGTTGTCGGCGCCGAGAAAGCCCGATACCGTCACGTCGTGACCGAGGTCGGCCAGCACCCGGGCCACGTTGACCCCCTTGCCGGCCGCCGTCAGATGGGTCTCGCGGGTACGGTTGACCTTGCCCGGCACCAGCCGCTCCAGGCTCACGGAGAGATCCAGCGCCGGGTTGAGAGTGAGGGTGAGCACGCGGGCCATCAGCGCACCTCCAGGGTGTCGCGAACCGCCTCGCTGGTCGCCTGGGCCAGGGCCAGCTCGGCCTGGGCGCGGGCTTCGTCCAGGTTGAACTCGCGCAGTCGGGCCTTGACCAGCGGTACCTGCCGCGCGCTGACCGAAAGTTCGTCGACGCCGAGGCCGACCAGCACCGGTACGGCCATGGCGTCGCTGGCCAGCTCGCCGCAAACCCCGACCCATTTGCCGTGGGCGTGGGCTGCTGCTACGGTCATCTCGATCAGGCGCAGCACCGCCGGGTGCAGGCCGTCGGCCTGGGCCGAGAGGGCGGGGTGATCGCGGTCGATGGCCAGGGTGTACTGGGTCAGGTCGTTGGTGCCCACCGAGAAGAAGTCGACCTCAGCGGCCAGCGTCGGGGCCAGCAGCGCCGCCGAGGGTACTTCGATCATCACGCCGAGCTGCACGTCCGTGGCGCGCTCGGCTTCGGGAATTTCTACCAGCAGACGCTCGAAGATAGTTCGTGCCGTACGGAATTCACCCACGTCCTTGACCATCGGCAGCATGATGCGCAGCGGCCTCGGCGTTCCCTCAGCGTCGGGTGCTGCGGCCATCAGCAGCGCGCGCAGCTGGGTCTCGAGTACCTCGGGGCGGGTCAGTGACAGCCGAATGCCGCGCAGGCCGAGGAAGGGGTTGTCCTCCTTCGGTACCGGCCAGTAGGGCAACGGTTTGTCGCCGCCCACGTCCAGGGTGCGGGCCACCAGCGGGCGGCCACCCAGGGCGTCGAGGGCCTCGCGATACTCGGCGATCTGGGTGTCGAGGTCCGGCTCCTGGGCGTGGGCCATGAACAGGAATTCGGTGCGCAGCAGGCCGATACCCTCGGCACCGCGCTCCACGGCGTCGGCGGCGTGCGTTGTGTTGCCCAGGTTGGCGGCCACCTCGACGCGATGGCCATCGCGGCAGCGTGCCTCCTCGAAGCGCGACTCCCACGCTTCGGCTTCGCGGCGCTGGCGCTCGGCCAGACGCTGCTCCGCCGCGGCACGGCGCTCGGCGGAGGGGGCCGGAATCACCCGGCCGCGTTCGCCATCGAGGATCAGTTCGCAGCCGTTTGTCAGCGTCAGTACCCGCTCGCCGGCGCCCACCACGGCGGGGATACCCAATGCCCGGGCCAGGATTGCGCTGTGCGCGGTGGCGCCGCCGCGGGCGGTGAGCAGGCCGCGTACCCGGCGCGTGTCGAGGCGCGCCACGTCGGAGGGGCCGATGTCGTCGGTCACCAGGATATAGGGCGCCTCCGGCGGCTCGGGCAGACTCACCTGGCACAGGATGCCGAGTACGCGGCGGCCGACGTCGCGCAGGTCGGCGGCGCGCTCGGCAAGCAGGCGGTCGGCCAGCATCTCCTGGGCGTGGGCAGCGGTCTCGATAGCTTCCCACCAGGCGGCCTCGGCAGAGCGCCCCTCCTGGATACCTTCGCGGGCCGCCTCGAACAGTTCGGGGTCCCTCAGGATCTCCTCGTGCATAGAGAGGATCTGTGCCACTTCGCCGCCGCGGGCCTCGCGCTCCAGTGTCTCGAGCTGGTCCGCACCCTCGACGATGGCGCTCTGCAGGCGCCGCTGCTGCTCGGCAGGGTCGGCGGCGCGTTCGGGATAGTCGAAGCGTGGGGTCTGCAGTACGAACACCGGGGCGATGGCAAGCCCCGGCGAGGCAGCAACGCCAAGATGAGGCTCATCGTCGGGCAGCGGTTCGGCAGGTACGGCATCGGCCTGCGGTGTGATGCGCTCGCGGCTCTCGTCGAACGGCAGGACCTGCTCGCCGAGGCCATCGGCCATGGCTCGGCATACGGCGTCGAGCGCTGCCTGGGCATTGCCGCCCTCAGCGGAGAAGGCCAACTGCTGGCCGCGTCGGGCGCCGAGGTTGATGACCTTGGTCAAACTGGTGGCGGATACTGCTGCGCCGCCGCCCTCCGCCAAACGTACGTGGATGGGGGTGCCTTGCTGTCGGGCGACCTGTACCAGTTGCTTGGCCGGGCGGGCGTGCAGGCCGTGGGCGTTGAGCACCCGGGCAAGCCGGGTGTGGGCGGTGGCGGACTCACCGGCCAAGCGGGCCAATACGGTGGCGGCATCGGCACCAGGCAATGCGGCTGCGGCGCCACTGTCGAGCAGTGCCAGGATTCGCTCCAGCAGGCCGCGGTGGGAATCGCCCTGGCCGGCCAGGCAGAAGACGCCTTTTACCGCTTCTCCTTCGCTTTCCAGCCTCGTATCGGGTGTCGCCAGGGCCAGCGCCGGTACCTCAACGCTCCGGTCGCTGTTGGCAAGCCACAGCCCTTGGCCGAGCCGGGTCAGCTTGCGCTCGGCCACCGTGGCGACGAACTCGCTGCCCACGCAGCCGAGCTGACGCAGCCGGGCGGCGCCGGCCAGGGCCAGCTCGCGAGTGTCGCGAGCGGGAAAGCCGAGGCACAGGGTCTCGGCGTCCAGGCGTGCCTCCACCACTGTCTTCGACAGCAAGGCGGCCACTTGCGTGGCTGAACGGGCGGTGGCCAGGCGCTCTCCGACGCTGTCGTCGTCGAGTACGTGGGTGAGCTGACGCAGGATGTCGAGGTGTTCGTCGCTCTGGGCGGCGATGCTGACCAGTACGTGAACGTGCTGACCGTCGTGCCACTCGACCCCGGACGGGAACTGCAGCACGCGCACGCCGGTCGTGCGTACATGCTCACGGCTATCGGCGGTACCGTGGGGAATGGCAATGCCATTGCCGAGGAAGGTAGAGGACTGAGCCTCACGCTGGAACAGGCCGTCGCGATAGGCCGGAGCGACGAGCCCCGCCTCGTGCAGTGATTCGGCGGCTTGCTCCAGCGCTTCGCGCCAGTCGGCTGCCTGGCAGTCGAGGCGGATGTCCTCGGGGCGTAGCGTGAGCATGGTAAATCTCCTGGGCGCGCGGTTGGGTGACATGCAGCGCAGATTCGAGCCTATACTGATAGAGGATATTGCTGAATCGTGTCACCTTTCTTGTTTCTCATGCTGGATCGATTCATTCGTTTTCGCAAGTCGCTATTTCTTAGACTTTGGCAGGGGGCGGGGCGGGCCGCATGTGACGTAGAATCGGCTCCTGCACACTGAGGGATGCCATGACACTCGCTGAAATTGCCCGACTGGCCGGGGTCTCGCGTACTACTGCCAGCTATGTCATCAATGGCAAGGCTGTCGAACGGCGCATCAGCCAGGAGACCGTCGACAAGGTGATGGCGGTGGTGCGCGAGCATCGTTACCGGGTCGATGCCCAAGCCGCAGGATTGCGGCGTGGCTCGAGCCGTACGCTGGGACTGATCGTTCCCGACCTGGAGAACGTCAGCTATGCGCGCCTGGCCAAGCGGATGGAACGCGGTGCCCGGGAACAGGGCTATCAACTGCTGATCGTCGGTTCCGACGACCAGCCGGATACCGAGCGCGACCTGGCGCTGTCGCTGCGCGCCCAGCGCTGCGAGGTGCTGATCGCCGCCAGTTGCCTGCCGATGGACGACCCTTTCTACGGTGAACTGCTGCAGGACGGCCTGCCAGTAGTGGCGGTGGACCGCGGCTTTGACCCGGAGCGTTTCGCCAGTGTGGTGAGCAACGATCGCGAAGCTGCCGAACAGCTGACCCGTTCGGTGCTCGACGACTCGGTGAAGCGCATTGCCTGGCTGGATGCGGTACCGGCGCTCTCCATCAGCCGCGAGCGGCGGGCCGGCTTCGGCGAGGCCATGGCGGGCTCTGTGGCCGAACTCTTGGTCTATGGTGCGGAGCGCTATGACCGCGCCGATGGCGCCCGGATGATGCGCGAACTGCTCGACCGGCATGGCCTGCCGGATGCCGTGGTCACGGCTTCCTACACGCTACTCGACGGCGTGTTCGACGTACTGCTCGAGGATGGCGGCCTGCCGCAGTCGCTCCGCATGGCCACCTTCGGTGACAGCCGGCTGCTCGACTTCCTGCCGCTGCCGATCAATTCGGCGGTACAGGACCATGACCGCATTGCCACGACGGCGCTGGCCTGTGCCCTGGCGGCCTCCCAGGGCGACTACCGGGTCGGGCAGCACGTGGTGCCGCGGACCCTGCGACGCCGGCTGCCGGTCAGGCTCGCATCATGAGCGCCTAGCCCCTCAGTCTGGCCAGGTCACCATGGCTTGGCAGGGCGGCATAGGCGCCGGGGCGGGTCACGGCATGGGCGCCGCAGTTGGCGGCGGTGCTCAGGGCGCGCTGCAGGAAGGCGTCGTCCTGATGCCAGTTCTCCTCGATACCGTACTCGGCCAATTCGGCGAGCAGCCCGCCGATGAAGGCATCGCCGCCGGCGGTGGTATCCACCGCCTCGACCCTAGGTGGCATATGGCGCAGCTCCTTGCCTACGCCTAGGGCGCGTACCTCGCCGGGGCCATCCGTGATCACCAGTAGCTTGACGCCTGAGGCGAGCCGCTCGGCCAACCAGGCGTCGGCCGGGTGGCCGGCGCGCAGGTAGTGAAGCTCGTCAGTCGAGAGCTTGACCAGTGCGGCATGATCGATCAACTGGGTAACCAGGGAGATGTCGGCGCTGCCGCCCCCCCAGAGATTGTGGCGCAAGTTGGCATCGACACTGACCAGGCAGCCGGCGCGGCCAGCCATCTCGGCCATGGCCAGTGTGGTGTCGGCGATCTCGGGTTCGGTCAGGCTGTTGCTGCAGAAATGCACGATGGCGGGCTCGGCGAACACCCCGGCTGGCAGGTGCTCGAGTCGATAGAGCAGGTCGGCAGCGGGTGGGCGGTAGAAGTCGAAGGTACGCTCGCCGTGGGCATCGCGTGAGACGAAGGCCAGCGCCGTGCGGGCCTCGTCGGTGCGCACCACGCCGGAGAGATCGACGCCGTGGGCGGCCAGCTCCGCAGCGAGGAAGTCGCCGAAGTGGTCCGCGCCGAGCATGCCGAGGAAGCGGCTGGGTATGCCCAGACGCGCACAGGCCACCGCTACGTTGGCCGGTGCACCACCGGCATAGGGTGTGAAGGTTTCCGGGGCGCTGCCGGTCTGGTCTCCCAGCCGGCTGGAGAGCATGTCGACCAGGGCTTCGCCGAAGGCGATGACGGGTATCATGGGGGCTCCTCAATTGTCGTTATCGTGCTGTGCCCGATCAGGCCACTTCGTGGCCACGGGCCGCCTCGAGCAGGGCATACCAGGTGGGGCGATCCAGAACTGCCTGGGCATCGGCGTGCAGCGCGGCGATGCGCTCGACGCGCAGGCTGCCGACCACCGGGCGTGGCCGGCCCGGCAAAGCACGCAGCCAGGCCAGTGCCAGCCCGGCCGGGGTTATGCCGCACTCCTCGGCGAGCCGGATCAACAGCCGTTCGGCCGGCCCCTGGAAAACCCTGCCTCCGCCCAGCGGCGACCACACGAGCGGCACCAGGTCGTCCTCGAGCAGGGCATCGAAGGTGCCGTCGAACAGTGGCTGGGTATGGTCCAGGGAGAGCTGCAACTGATGGGCTGTCAGGCGGTGATGCATTGCCGCCTGCAGGCGCCGCCATTGGGCGGGCAGGAAATTGGACACCCCGGCGGCGGCAATCTTGCCGGCGTCGATGGCATCGTCCAGTGCGCGGCCGGTGGTCTCGGCATCCATCAGCGGACTGGGGCGGTGCAGCAGGAAATGGTCGAGGCGCTCGACGCCGAGGCGAGCCAGCGAGTCATCGATGGCCCGGGTGAGATATTCCGGCGAGCTGTCATAGTGCTTGACGCGAAACGGCGAAGTGTCTCGCTCGGGCGTGACGATGCCGGCCTTGGTGACCGTCCGCACCCGGGCGGCGAGCCCGGGGCGAGTGCGCAGGGCAGCGCCGAACAGCGCCTCGCCGCGTGTGTCGCCATAGATGTCGGCGTGATCGAACCAGCAGAGCCCCTCGTCGAGGCGGGCCTCGATCCAGTCTGCCAGGCGTGCGGGAGGGTGCAGCTCGGCCACTTCGTGCAAACGCATCATGCCAAGCAGGAAGGGGGGCTCGATCGACGCGGCACGGCTCACTGCGCTTCTGCCTCGCAGGTCAGGGTGGTCCCGAGAAGATGCTGGGCACCGGGCACCAGCCACACCGGGTCGAGGCGGGTATTGGCCGACTCCACGCAGAGGAAACGACGCGCAGCTGTGGACGAAGTGTCGTCGGGCGGTGTCCCCCCCGGATGCCACACCACCGCCGAGTCGCTACCCTGGCGGGCGATGCGCAGGCGGCGGGTGCCGTCGTCGAGAAGCACTTCGGCATTGCTGTGGTAGATGCGATCGAGCCCGCCGCGCACGGCCAGCTCGCCCTGCTGCTCGCGCTCGGCGAAGCCGGCCAGCTTGTCCAGGTAGCGGGCGCCGGCCAGCCCCGTAAGGCGACAAGCGAAGCTGTCGGTCACGGCCAGGTAGCTGTGCAGGGCGCCGCTGAGCTTGATCGGGGTCTCGCCGTCGTGCTCGGTGATCAGCTCCACGTGCAGCCGGCGGGCGTTGGCCTGGATCACGGTGCGGGGAATCAACTGACTGTGCAGGCGTTCGGTGGGCGAGAGGTGCAGCTCGACGCCGCCCTCGTGCTCGTCGACCGCGTCGAGGTGCCAGTTGGCCATGCGCGCCGGGCCGTGCATGGGGCCGGAACGATCCGGGCTCTCGTCGGCGCCGCGTTCGTCGGCGAACCACGGCCAGCACAGCGGAATGCCGCCGCGAATGGCGCCGGGCAGCGCCTGGGGCGTCGGCGTGACCCATAGCCAGCCGCCGGGCACTAGCGCCTCTTCCCCCTCGCCCATGGCTTCGGGCGCATTGGCACGCTCGGCTTCGGACCCGTTAGTACGCGCGGCTTCGGGCGCGTTAGAGAGCGAGCCCTCGGCATGCGCGGGGGTGGGTGCAGGTACTGGCGTGGCTTCGGACGCCGGTAGAAAGTGAAGCACCTGGGCACCCTGCAGCGATACGGCCAGTTCGCCCCAGGGTTCGCGCGCCAGCCACACGCGGCGACCGGCCCATTCGCACTCACGCTGGCCGTCGGTGTCGTCGAGCAGGGCTCGCAGGCTTTGCGGGATCATTCGCTCTCCTTATGCTTGCTTCACTTCATTCCACTTCTTCGTTGCGCAGGGCCTCGGCGGCGCCCAACAGTCCCGGCCAAGGAGCAGTGACCACCTGTACCGGAATGGTGCGCGTGTAATCGCTCATGCGGCCCTTGTCGGTGAAGGCTTCCACGAAGCGGCTCTGGGGCAGCCAGTCCAGCAGCCGCGGCAGGATGCCGCCGCACAGGTAGACGCCGCCGCGCGCGCCCATGGTCAGGGCGGCGTCGCCGCAGACATCGCCAAGGATCTTGAGAAACCGCAGCAGGGTATCACGGGCGATGGCATCGCCGCTCGCGGCGGCGGTGACCTCGGCCGGGGTCTGGCAGGTGGGGTTGGCGCCTTTTAGTGAACAGTGCGCCAGGTAGAGGTCGAGCAGCCCCTGGCCGCACAGGATGCGCTCCACCGAAACCCGTCCGTAGCGATTGCGGAAATGGCGCAGCAGATTCTGTTCGCGCTCGTCGGTGGGGGCGAAGGTGACGTGGCCGCCTTCGGTGGATAGCGGAATCCAGGCTCTACGGCCCGGAAAGATGCCGCCCACCCCGAGCCCGGTCCCCGGGCCGATCACCAGGCAAGCGGCATGTTCGCGCGCAACGCCCGGCTGTATCTCGACCAGCTCATCGGCAGCGAGGTGAGGTACGCCCAGGGCCTGGGCGGTGAAATCGTTGATCACCTTGAGTTGCTCGAGGCCGAGCGCCGCCTTCGCTTCGCGGCGGGAAAACGACCAGTGGTTGTTGGTCATCGTCACCCGATCGTCGCCGATGGGGCAGGCGAAGGCCAGGCAGGCTTCCCGCGGCGCTGCCTCGGCTTCCAGGCCGACCCGGGCCAGGTAGTCGCGCACCGCTTCGACCAGCCCGGGATAGTCGGCGCAGGGCAGCGCCAGGACGTCGTGGGGGGCGAACTCGCCGGGAGTGACCAGGGCGAAACGGGCGTTGGTGCCGCCGATGTCACCGATCAGGGCCGGTCGGGTCATTGATCCTCCTGCTCGATCTTCTCCAGCTCACGCGCCAGGACCTCGCCCTCGAGGCCGCCAAACACCCCTGCGCCCAGCTCGGCGCTGGCGGCCAGGTGGCGGAAACCACCGAACAGCTCGCGGCCCATGCCGAAGTGGTAGCGCTCCAGGTTGGGCTCGACGATGCTGCGGCCGGCGAACTCGCTGGCGTCGACCAACACGCTCAGTTCGCCGCGCTCTGCATCCAGGCGTACCACGTCGCCTTCACGCAGCCGTGCCAGCGGGCCGCGATCGACGGCTTCCGGCGTGACGTGAATGGCAGCCGGCACCTTGCCCGAGGCGCCGGACATGCGCCCGTCGGTGACCAGCGCCACCTTGTAGCCGCGGTCCTGCAGCACGCCGAGGAAGGGGGTGAGCTTGTGCAGCTCGGGCATGCCGTTGGCCTTGGGACCCTGGAAGCGCACCACCACCACCACGTCGCGGTCGAGTTCGCCGGATTCGAAGGCGGCCTTGACCTGGTTCTGGTCGTCGAAGATGCGTACCGGTGCCTCGACGATTCGATTGGCCTGCTTGACCGCCGAGACCTTGATCACGCCGCGGCCGAGGTTGCCGTCGAGCACTACCAGTCCGCCCGTGGCGGCGAAGGGGTCAGCGACTGGACGCAGCACGTCGCGATCGAGGCTCTCCGTCGGCCCCTCGCGCCACACCAGCTTGCCATCCTCCAGAAATGGCTCCTGGGTGTAGGCGGTGAGGTCGGTACCGAACACGGTGGGGATATCGCCGTGCAGCAGTCCGGCGCCGAGCAGTTCGCGAATCAGCAGGCTCATACCACCGGCAGCCTGGAAGTGATTCACGTCGGCGCTGCCATTGGGGTAGATCCGCGTCATGCTCGGCACCACTGCAGAGAGCGCGGTGAAGTCGTCCCAGTCGATGGTGACGCCGGCAGCAGCGGCCATCGCCACCAGGTGCAGGGTGTGGTTGGTCGAACCGCCGGAGGCCAGCAGACCGATCATGGCATTGACGATGGCGCGCTCGTCGATCTGCTTGTAGAAGGGGCGATAGTTGCCGCTCTGCTCGGTGTTGCGAATGGCCTGCTCGGCGGCGTAGCGGGTCAGGGCGTCACGCAGCGGCGTGCCGGGATTGACGAAGGAGGCGCCGGGCAGGTGCAGCCCCATCATCTCCATCATCAGCTGGTTGGAGTTGGCGGTGCCGTAGAAGGTACAGGTGCCGGGGCTGTGATAGGACTGGGACTCTGCCTCCAGCAGTTCGTCGCGTCCCACCTTGCCCTCGGCATAGAGCTGCCTGATGCGCGCCTTCTCGTTATTGGGCAGACCACTGGTCATTGGGCCACCGGGCACGAACACCGCCGGTAGGTGGCCGAAGCGGGCCGCGCCGATGAACAGGCCGGGTACGATCTTGTCGCAGATCCCCAGATAGAGCACGGCATCAAACATGTTGTGGGAAAGCGCCACGGCGGTGGCCATGGCGATCACGTCGCGGGAGAAGAGCGACAGCTCCATGCCCGGCTGCCCCTGGGTCACGCCATCGCACATTGCCGGCACACCGCCGGCAAACTGCGCCGTGGAACCCATCCCGCGTGCCGCCTCCTTGATGGCGGCGGGGTAGTCCTCGAAGGGACGGTGGGCGGAAAGCATGTCGTTATAAGACGAAACGATGCCCAGGTTGGCGCTGTTCGTCAGCTTGAGCCGGTCCTTGTCGGTGGCGACATCGCAGCCGGCGAAGCCGTGAGCCAGGTTGCCGCAGGAAAGCTCGCCACGATGCACGCCCTGGCTGTGCTGGGCCGCCATGTGGGCTTCGTAGAGCTTGCGGCGTTCCCGCGAGCGATCGCGAATGCGGGCTGTCACCTGCTCGACGGTGGGGTTTAGTGCGGTGGGGCGAGCCATGGAAGCACCTCGCATCGTTGGGTTAGGGATGTAAATTTACACAATTGTCTCCCATCGCATGGCAAATTTGAAGGCGTTTGGCCGAAAGTATGTAGTTTTATTACGGCGATGGAAAAGAGTTGGTGGGTCTGGGCACAATGTAGGCGGCCGTCGGCCAGTTGTCAGCCGGCGCTTCGGTTACCTTCCTGACAGGAACGCCATGTCCGAGCTGTTTCTCAAGCGGCTGCCTGCCATCGAGGCGGTGGCGGCTACGCAATGGAATGCGCTGGTCGGCGATGACCACCCTTTCCTGCGCCATGAATTCCTCCATGCGCTGGAGGCGAGCGGGGCGGTGGGGCGGTCGACCGGCTGGGTACCGAACCATCTGACGCTGTGGCACGGCGAGACTCTGGTCGGTGTCATGCCGTACTACCACAAGTTCCACTCCTACGGCGAATACGTGTTCGACTGGAGCTGGGCCGACGCCTGGGAGGGCGCCGGTGGGCGTTACTACCCCAAGGGGCTCACGGCGATCCCCTTTTCCCCGGTGCCGGGCCCGCGGCTGGCGTTGGCCGAAGGGGTCGATCCGCTGGCCGCGCGCGAGGTGCTGGCCGACGCCTGGGAGGGCAGTACGCTGTCGGGCTGGCACCTGCTGTTCGCCGTCGATGACGAGGTCGACGCCTGGCTCGCGGCGCGGCCAGGCTTGCTGGTGCGTCACGGTGTGCAGTTCCAGTGGCACGACCGTGGCTACGGCGACTTCGAGGGCTTCCTGTCCGCTCTGACCTCAAAGCGGCGCAAGACGGTGCGTCGTGAACGGCGGCGGGTCGCCGAGCAGGGGCTGAGCCTGCATCGTCTGACGGGTGAGGCGATCGGTGAGCGCGAGCTCGAACACTTCTTCCGCTGCTACGAGATCACCTATCTCGAGCGCGGACGTCACGGCTATCTCAATCTGGATTTCTTCCGCCGTTTGCATCGCACCATGCCCGAAGCGCTATTGCTGATACAGGCACGTCTCGATGGGCAGGCGGTGGCCGCTGCGCTCTGCCTGCAAGGCAATCGCACCCTCTATGGACGCTACTGGGGCAGTGAGGTGCTGGCCGACTGCCTGCACTTCGAAGCATGTTACTACCAGGGCATCGAGCATTGCCTGGCCAGCGGCCTGGCCTGCTTCGACCCCGGCACCCAGGGCGAACACAAGCTCACTCGCGGCTTCGCTCCCAGGCGGCTGCGCTCGCTGCATTATATCGCCGACCCGAGGCTGCACGATGCCCTGGCGCGTTTTTGCGATGAGGAGCGTGACCACGTCGATGCCTACTGCCGGGCCGCTGAACGGGCCTTGCCCTTCAGGACATGAGGCGTTCAGGGCGTGAGCCGGGCCGGGGATGATGGCATAATGCCGGGCATTCAGAATCATGAGGACCTGAGCCGATGCTCAAGTGGCTTGCCATCGCCCTGCTCCTGCTGCTGGCGCTGCTGCAGTATCGCCTGTGGCTCGGCGACGGCGGTATCCATGAACTACGCGAGATACGCGAACGCGTGGCCATGCTCGATGCCGCCAACAAGCCGCTGCGCGATCGCAACGAACGGCTGGCTGCCGAGGTGGTGGATCTCAAGACGGGGCTCGATGCCATCGAGGAACGGGCACGCAGCGACATCGGCATGGTGCGTACCGACGAGCAGTTCTATTGGGTGCCTGGCGTAGTGATCGAGGGCAGCATGGGGCCAGCCGGTAACCCCGAACCCTCTGTGGCTGGCCCGCGCGGAGGCCGCCAATGAGCGATTGCGGTGCTGGCGAGAGGCTGTGGCTGGTGGTTCCTGCGGCAGGCCGTGGGCGGCGCATGGGCGCCGGGCTGCCCAAGCAGTACTTGATGCTGGACGGGCTGCCGGTGCTGGCGCATACGCTTGCACGGCTGCACCAGGCCTTTCCCGCGGCGCGGCTGTGCCTGTGCCTCGCCCCCGACGATGCCTACTTCGATTCGGCCTGGGTGCCCTTCGCCCAATGGCGGCGCACTCCCGGCGGGGCCGAGCGGGTCGACTCGGTTCGTAACGCCCTGGCCGCCGTGGCTGACAGTGCCAGTGACGACGACCTGGTGATGGTGCATGACGTGGCGCGCCCCTGTGTGGCGCTAACCGACCTCGAGTGCTTGTATGCCGCGCTGCGTGAAGACGAGGTGGGAGGGCTGCTTGCCACTCCAGCGGCCGATACCATGAAGCGCGACGACGGCCGCGGTCGCGTGGCACGCACCGAGACGCGCCGTGGGCTATGGCACGCGCAGACACCCCAGGTCTTTCGCTACGGCCTGCTGCGCCGGGCGCTGGCCGAGGCCATCAAGAGCCGCCTGGAGGTGACCGACGAAGCCTCTGCGGTGGAAGCGCTGGGCCTCTCGCCGCGACTGGTGCCTGGCCGGCGCGACAATATCAAGATCACTCGCCCGGAGGATCTGGCACTGGCCGGCCATATCCTGGCCGCCCAGCGGGATGAATCCCTGCCGAGCTCCGGGCAAGTGCACGAGGAGACTCCCTGAATGCTGCGCATCGGCCATGGTTTCGATGTTCACCGTTTCGGTGACGGCGACCACCTGATGATTGGTGGTGTTGCCATCCCCTTCGGCCACGGCTTCGTCGCTCACTCCGATGGTGACGTTCTGTTGCACGCCATCAGCGATGCATTGCTCGGCGCCTGCGCCCTGGGTGATATCGGCCGCCATTTTCCCGACACCGACCCGGCCTGGGCTGGCGCCGACAGCCGTGCCTTGTTGCGCCATGTGCTGATACTGGTGCGTGACGCGGGATACCGGGTCGGCAACGTCGATGCCACGGTTATCGCTCAGGCGCCCAGGTTGGCACCCCACGTTGCCGCCATGTGCGGCAACATCGCCGAGGACCTGGAGATCGCCCTCAATGCCGTCAACGTCAAGGCCACCACCAGCGAGCGGCTGGGTTTTACCGGTCGAGGAGAGGGCATTGCCGCCGAGGCCGTGGTATTGCTGACCCGTGATGGAGCTGCCGCGTGAGCGAACCTTCCCGGCCGGACGACTGGCCCCTCGCTACCATGGCCGAGTTCGGCCCCCCGCGTGCAGGGGAATTTCGTACCAGGCCCGAAGACTTCGTGGTCGAGGAGATCCTTGGTTTTGCCCCCGAGGGGCAGGGTGAGCACCTCTGGCTGTGGGTCGAGAAGCGCGGGCTCACTACCCTCGAGGTGGTGCGCCATCTGGCGCGGGTCTGCGCGGTGCCGGTGCGGGCCGTGGGCTACTCGGGCATGAAGGATCGCGTTGCCGTGACTCGGCAGTGGCTCTCGGTGCACCTGCCGGGACAGCAGGCGCCGGACGACCTGGCCGAGCAACTGGCCAACTGTGGCGTGGTGGTCCACGAGCAGGTGCGCCACCCGCGCAAGCTCAAGCGTGGCGTGCACCGGGCCAATCGTTTCTCGCTGCGCATCTCGGGGGAAGCGATCAACGACGATCTCGACGCGCGTTGGGCCTGGCTGTGTCGGCATGGCGTGCCCAACCTGTTCGGCCCGCAGCGCTTCGGACCCGGAGGGCGCAACCTGGCGCGGGCACGGGCGGTGCTGGCGCGCGGCTGGCGCAAGCGCGACGACCGCGAGGGCATGCTGCTTTCCGCCGCGCGCAGCTATCTGTTCAACGAGCTGGCAGCCATGCGCCTGGTGGATGGCAACTGGCAGCGGCTGATGCCAGGGGATGTGGCGATACTCGACGGTACCGCGAGCCAGTTCGCTGTCGAAGTGCCCGATGCCGAGCTGGACTCGCGTGCCGACGGCCTCGACCTGCATCCTTCCGGCGTGCTGTGGGGGGTGGGAACCTCTCTCACTGCAGGCGATGCCATGCGCTATGAGCGCGCCATCGCCGAGCGTCATGCCACACTCTGCCAAGGCTTGGAGCGGGCCGGCGTGAAAATGGCGCGACGTGCCTTGCGCATGCGCCTGGACCAGCCGCGACTGGCGCTGGAAGAGGGCGGTGCACGGCTCGACTTCCACCTGCCGCGGGGCAGCTTCGCTACGGCGGTGCTGCGCGAACTCATCGATCATCCAACCTTGACGCTTCCCGCAGAGGGCTAAATCGAATGCGCAGACTCCTGCTTTCCAACGATGACGGCGTGCATGCGCCGGGCTTGCGTGCTCTCTACGAGGCTCTGGAGCCCCATGCCAGGCTGCGCGTGGTGGCACCCGACCGTGACCGCAGCGGCGCCAGCAACTCGCTGACCTTGAACCGCCCGCTGGCGTTGACCTCGCTGGACAACGGTTTTCACTGCGTCGATGGCACGCCGGCCGACTGCGTCTACCTGGGCGTGAACGGGGTATGGGACGAACGCCCCGATCTGGTGATCTCCGGGATCAATCACGGTGGCAACCTGGGCGACGACGTACTCTATTCCGGGACCGTGGCGGCGGCCATGGAAGGCCGCAACCTGGGCATGCCGGCCATCGCCATGTCGCTGGTGGGCTCGCGCCATTTCGATACCGCCGGTCGCGTGGCGGCCAGCCTGGTGGGGGCGGCCGACCGGCTTTCGCTGCCGCCGCGCAGCCTGCTCAACGTCAATGTGCCGGATCTGCCCTGGGAGGAGATCCAGGGCTTTCGTGTCACCCGAATGGGCTACCGCGGCCCGGCGGAGCGGCCGATGGAGGTGCGCGACCCAAGGGGTCGGTTGCGCTACTGGATTGCGGCCGTGGGGCAGAATGCCGATGATGGGCCGGATACCGATTTTGCCGCCATCGAGGCAGGCTACGTTTCGATCACGCCGCTGCAGACGGACCTGACGCAGCGTGCGGCCATCGCGGATGTGCAAGGCTGGTTGGATGCATTCACCTGAGCAATTACCCGAGCTGTTACGCGGCGTCGGCATGACGTCGCAGCGAACCCGAGACCGGATGGTGGCCCGCCTGGCCCGTCAGGGCATCGCCGACGAGCGGGTGCTTAGGGTGCTGGCTACCGAGCCGCGCCATTTCTTTCTCGACGAGGCGCTGGCCCATCGCGCCTATGAGGATACCTCGCTGCCCATCGGTCACGGGCAGACCCTGTCCCAGCCGTGGATGGTGGCGCGCATGACCGAACTGGTGATGAACGAGTCGCCAGGCCGTGTGCTGGAGATTGGTACCGGTTCCGGTTACCAGACACTGATCTTGTCGCGCCTGGTGCCGGAACTCTGGTCGGTTGAACGAATCAATGACTTGCATCACCGGGCAGCCAAGCGGCTGCGTTTGCTACGGGCGCACAATGCACGCTTGCGTCTGGCGGACGGCGGCCATGGCTGGCAGGAGGCGGCACCGTTCGATGTCGTGCTGCTCACCGCCTGCGCGCACGAGTTGCCCGAGATGCTGATCTCGCAGCTATCCGAAGAGGGCGTGATGATCCTGCCACTGGCCTATCCCAACGGCGAGCAGTGGCTGACTCGGGTGCGCCGCGCAGGTTCCCAACATGACGTTCAGCGGTTGGAGCGCGTGCGCTTCGTGCCGCTGTTGCAAGGAGTGATTCGTTGAAGCGACCATTCAGTATCTTTCTCAAGGGCGCCGGCATGGGGGCCGCCGATGCCGTGCCCGGGGTTTCCGGCGGCACCATCGCCTTCGTTACGGGCATCTACGAGGAACTGATTCATACCATCAAGCAGTTCGGCCCCAGTGCCTTCACGGCTTGGCGCCGTGGCGGCCTGGCGGGGCTCTTCGCCCATCTCAACCTGACCTTCGTGATCCCTCTGTTGCTCGGTATCGGGGCCAGCCTGGTCAGCGTGGCGCATCTGGTCGTCTGGCTCATGGACGACTACCCACTGCTGCTCAACGGTTTCTTCTTCGGCCTGGTGGCTGCCTCTGCCGTCGTGGTGAGCCGTCATCCGGCTGATTGGAAACTTTGGCATCTGATCCCGTTGATCCTGGGCCTGCTGCTGGCTCATGGGCTGCCATCGCTGATGCCATTGGTCACCCAGTTGGGCAGCCCCTCGCTGGTGCTGATCGTCGGCGGCGCGATTGCCATCAGTGCATTGCTCCTGCCAGGCGTGTCCGGCAGCTTTCTGTTGTTGACCATGGGCCTCTACGGCACCGTGATGCAGGGCATCCGCAGCTTCGACCTGGCGCTGCTCTCGACCTTTGCGGTAGGTTGCCTTATCGGCCTGTTCGGCTTTTCGCGGTTGCTCTCCTGGCTACTGCGCCATCACCATACCGCGACCCTGCAGCTACTGATTGGCTTCATCGTCGGCTCACTGCCGGTGCTGTGGCCCTGGCGCGAATTGGTGCGCTATCAGCTCGGGCCCGAAGGACAGTTGATACCGCTCGATTACCGCTACCTGACGCCTGGAGACTACGCCAATCTGACCGGTGAGCCGGGTCTGCTGGTGCCCGTGGTGGTCGCCATGGTGGCCGGCGCGGCACTGGTGCTGGCACTGGGCCGCTATTCAGGGGGCAGTAAGCCTGGCAAGGCAGGGAACGGCTCTCATACATCGTCTAACAAGGAGGAGGGCTCCAATGCGTAAGGTATTTCTCGTCTCGGCCTTGGCCGTGGCAATGACCGGCTGCGCCGCTCAGCAGGAGTATTCCGCTCCCCAAGTTCGCGATCTCTCGGTGAGTCGCGAGCGGGCACCGACCAGCCATTACACGGTGGAAACCGGCGACACCCTGTATGGCATCGCCTGGCGTCACGACATGGATTATCGCGACCTGGCCCGGCTCAACCAGATCGGCCCACCTTATCGCATTGAGCCTGGCCAGCAACTGCGCCTGAGCGATGGTGCGGCAGCGCCGTCCGGTGAGGGCAGGCCGAGTGAGTCGGGGGCGCCCCAGGTAGCAACCGCCACCGCCCTTGGCGGTGGTACCGGAACCCAGGCGGCAGGTGACGACTGGCTGATGCCGGATGAAGAGACCATAGAGCGCAATCGCCGGCTGACGGCCGAGCCTCTAGACGAGAGAGCGGACGTTCCCAGCGATACCGCGATAGCCGGGGCACAGAGCGTCGCCGGTGCGCCGACCCAGATGGAGCCGCAGGCCCCGCCGGAGCCGGAGCCCAGGGTCGAGCCTGAAGTGGCCGTTGCCGCTCAGCCCGAGCCCGAGCCTGAACCTGAGCCGCAGCCTCAGCCTCAGCCTCAGCAGGAACCAGAAGCCCAACCCCAGGCGGATGCCGGCACTCAAGTGGCAGGTGAACCGGAACGTCAACCCGAGAGCAGTGGTCGTACCTATACACCGGTTGATGAGGTGCCCTGGCAGTGGCCTGCTGACGGTGAACTTGTCGGCCGGTTCGGTGAGGGTGGAAGCATCACCGCCGGCATTGATATCGCCGGGCAAAAGGGGCAACCTGTCAGAGCAGCCGGACCCGGTATCGTGGTCTATGCCGGCAGTGGGGTGCGGGGCTACGGCAACCTCATCCTGCTCAAGCACAATGACCAGTACCTGAGCGCCTACGCTCACAACGACAGCCTCCGGGTAACGGAGAACGATGTGGTCGAGGCGGGACAGGTGATCGCCACGATGGGTGATAGCGATGCCGAGAGCGCCAGGCTGCACTTCGAGGTGCGCAAGGATGGCCAGCCTCAGGACCCCCTGAAATACCTGCCGGAACGGTAATCCATTAGCGTTGCCGTCATCGGGGCATCAGGTGGGCATTGGTACCGCTGGGTACCGTGAGGAGTCATAACAAATAGAACTCTGCGTGCTACAAGCCATGCCAGAGCAACAGGCATTTCAGGACGAAACCACGGGGTAGCAACCGATGAGCATACTTGAACGGGACCTTCAGGATGTGGATCTCGATGATGTCACCGAGGCGGACCAGGACCTCGAGGCGGATTCGGACAATTCGGCCAGCGATGATGACGCTGCCTTCGAAAAGGCGCTGAGTCGCGAAGACAAGCACTACCACCATAGCCTCGACGCCACCCAGATCTATCTCAACGAGATCGGCTTCTCTCCTCTGCTGACCCCAGAGGAGGAGGTCCACTATGGCCGCCTGGCCCAGAAGGGTGACCCAGCGGGCCGGGCGAGAATGATCGAATCCAACCTGCGCCTGGTGGTCAAGATCGCCCGGCGTTATCTCAACCGGGGGCTGACGCTGCTCGACCTCATCGAGGAGGGCAACCTCGGCCTTATCCGGGCCGTCGAGAAGTTCGACCCCGAGCGCGGCTTCCGCTTTTCCACCTATGCCACCTGGTGGATCCGCCAGACCATCGAGCGGGCGTTGATGAATCAGACCCGCACCATCCGCCTGCCGATTCACGTCGTCAAGGAACTCAACATCTATCTTCGGGCGGCGCGCGAGCTGACACAGAAGCTGGATCACGAGGCCACCCCGGAAGAGATCGCCGACTATCTCGACAAGCCGGTCGAGGCGGTAAAGAAGATGATGGGGCTCAATGAGCGTGTCTCCTCGGTGGACTATCCGATGGGCGGCGACAGCGACAAACCGCTGATCGAGACGCTGGCAGACGACAATGAGCAGGGCCCCGAGTCATCGCTGGTCGATGTCGATGTCAAGCAGCATGTCGACGAGTGGCTGGCGGAGTTGACCGAGAAGCAGATGGAAGTGGTCGTGCGCCGCTTCGGGCTGCGCGGGCATGAGGCCGCCACCCTTGAAGAGGTGGGCGACGAGATCGGCCTGACCCGTGAGCGGGTGCGCCAGATTCAGGTGGAGGCGCTAAAGAAGTTGCGCCGGGTACTCGAGAAGCAGGGCCTCTCGATGGACAATATCTTCAACGAGTAGTCACTGCGTCTGGAAAAAAGCAGCCGACCACAAGGTCGGCTGCATATTTTCTGCATGCTGATAGGATATCATTAGCCTCCTCATCATGCAGGGATGAAAAGGGGATAAGAACACATGCTTCGCCCACCTTTCGCACGGCGCTTTCCACGCCGCGGAGTAGTCGCTTTCCTGGGCTGCTTCATGATAGGTCATGCCCAGGCCGCCGATCTCTGGACCATCGCCCAGGATGCGCTGGCCAACGATGCCGAACTCTCTTCCACCCAAGCCAGCTTCCAGGCCACCGAGGCCGCGAGGGACGTGCAGCGCGGTACGCTGCTGCCGCAAATTTCCGTGGGTGGCAATATGGCGCATTCGCGTACCTACTCGAGTGCCGTAGGCTCGGGGCTGGGGCAGGGCGGCGCTGGAGGAGAGGAGGAGCTGGCCGGATTGATCGACCAGGACGATACGGTCAACAGTGTCGGCCTGAGCCTCGACGCCGAGCAGGCGCTCTACGACCCGTCTCGCCGTGCCCAGCTCGCGCGGGCTGAGCGCGAGATCGACCGGGATGCGCTGGGGGTCGACGCAGCCGCCCAGCAGTTGCTCTACAACGTGGCCAATGCCTACTTCGAGATCCTTCGTGCGCACGACATCCTGAGCGCGCGGCGCGCCCAGGAGACCGCCATCAGTCGCCAGCTGGAGCAGGCCCGGGAGCGCTTCGAGGTGGGGCTGATCGCGATTACCGACGTCCACGAGGCGCAGGCTTCGTACGATCTGTCCCGGGCCCAGCGCCTCGCCGCGGAAGGGGCCATGCAGGTCAGCTTCGAGGCGCTGGAACGGCTGACCGGGCACCGCTACGACAGCATCGATGCGCTTGACGAGGATGTGCCCATTGCTCGCCCCGAGCCGGCTGACCGTGAAGAGTGGGTAGAGCTGGCCATGGCCAACAGTCCCATGGTGCTGATGGCCGAGGCCGGCATCGAGGTGGCGCGCAGCAGCGTGGACGTAGCCAGGGCCGGGCAGCGGCCGGTGGTGTCGGCCTTCGCCAACTATGGCTGGTCGGATACTGACCGCAGCGGGACCAACCACCAGTCGGAGAGCCAGGTTGGTCTACGTGCCAGCCTGCCGCTCTACACCGGTGGTTCGACCCAGGCACAGATTCGCCAGAGCGGCTTCCTGCTCGAGGCCAGTCAATATGACTTCGAAGCGCAGCGGCGTGACACCATCCAGCAGGTGCGCTCGCTGTTCACTCGGGTGAACAACGACGTGGAGACGGTCGAAGCGCGGCGACAGGCGATCGTTTCCAACCAGAGCGCGCTGGAAGCCACGCGCTCGGGCTATGAAGTGGGCACGCGCAATATCGTCGATGTCCTCAACGCCGAGCAGAACCTGTTCAACGCCATCGCCGAGCATGCCGAGGCGCGCTATAACTATGTCCTCGGCCTGCTGCAGTTGCAGCAGCAGGCTGGACTACTCGGGCCGGACTCGATTCAGGCCGTCAATGCCTGGCTCTCCGATGAAGAGCGCGTATCGCTGGAGTTGCCCGACGAGGCCAATGACAATCCCGTCATGAACATCGGCGAGCGTCCCCGGGCGCCTACCTGATGGATTACTGAATTTGTCGCTAATTATGGCGTAAAGTATGGAAAGCCACCGCGAAATCGGTGGTTTTCTTCGTGAAATGGTCGCAAAGATAAAAGATAATTTTGCACCATTTTGTGCTCCTTGGAGATCGCCATGGCCAGGCCGCTGGTTGCCGATATCGACCTTGACGCCCTGCGTCACAATTATTTGCTGGCTCATGAACTGGCCAGTAACAGCCGTGCCTTGGCCGTGATCAAGGCCGATGCCTATGGCCATGGTGCGGTGGCCTGTGCCGGCGCTCTAGCGTCGCTGCCGGCCGGCCAACGCCCGCCGGCCTTCGCTGTTGCTTGCCTGGAAGAGGCCGAAGCCTTGCGCGAGGGGGGCATCGAAACGCCCATCGTGCTGCTCGAGGGCATCTTCGAGGCGGAGGAACTGAGCCGCGTCGAGGCATTGGGCCTATGGATGGCGGTGCACAGCGAATGGCAAGTCGAAGCCCTGCTATCTTACCGGCCGGCCCGGCCGATCCCGGTGTGGCTCAAGGTCGATTCCGGCATGCATCGGCTGGGTTTCCCGCCCGAGCAGGTGCCGGCGATCTGGCAGCGCCTGGCAGCTGAGCCATCGTGTGCCACCGGTTTGCTGCTGATGAGCCACTTCGCGACTGCCGATGCGATTGACTCCGCCTATTTCGACAGGCAGCTCGAATGCATGCAAGCATTGGCTAATCGTCTTGGCGCAGCGCTATGCCTGGCCAATTCACCGGCGACCCTGGCCTGGCCCCAGGCTCATGGCAGCTGGGTGCGCCCTGGTGTGATGCTGTATGGCAGCGATCCGCTGGAGCGGTCCAGCGAGGCCAGCCGTCGGCTCGAGCCGGTGATGACGCTGCGTTCCGAGATCATTGCCGTACGCGACCTGGCCGTCGGCGAGCCGGTGGGCTATGCCGGCCGCTGGCGGGCGCCGCGGCCGTCGCGCATCGGGGTGGTGGCCTGCGGCTATGGCGACGGCTATGATCGGCATGCCGTCGACGGTACGCCGGTGCTGGTGGGCGGGCAGCGCGCGGTACTCGCCGGCAAGGTCTCGATGGATATGCTTACGGTGGATATTACCGACATCCCCGAGGCCGTAATCGGCAGCGAGGTGGTACTGTGGGGCAGATCCCGTCACGGTGCGGTACTTTCGGTCGACGAGGTGGCGCGCCACTGCGATACCATCAGCTATACGCTACTGACCGGGGTCCTGCCGCGAGTGCCCAGACGCTATTTACGGCACGGCTAAGCCTCGGCGACCTTCGCCCCTGAACTCGAGCTGAACGGAAACCTGCATGTCCAAGCGCAACTGGCCCGCTTCCTTCGCCCACCCACGCTTCTGGCCGGCCTGGCTGGCCATCGGTTGCATGCGGGTCGGCGCATGGCTGCCGTGGCGGCTGAGGTTGGCGATCGGTCGTGGGCTGGGGCTGCTGGCCTGGTTGGCGGTACCTCGTCGACGCCACATCGTTGATACCAACCTGCGGCTCTGCTTTCCGCAGCTCGACGAGAACCAGCGCAACAGGCTGGTGCGCGACACCTTCAAGGCCAACGGCATCGGTATTCTCGAGACCGCTACCGGTTGGTGCCGGGATCCCGAGCACCTTCGTCATCGGGTGACGTTCAAAGGGCGGCACCATATGGAGCAGGCCCGTGCCAGAGGCAAGGGTGTGCTGATCGTCGGTATCCACTTTTCAACCCTGGACCTGGGTGGGGCGTTGCACTCGCTCTACTTTCCTGCCGACGTGGTCTATCGGCCGCACAACAACCCGCTGTTCGATCGCTTCATGACCAAGGCGCGCAGCCGCATCTTCGGCGAGGCGATCGATCGTCACGACCTGCGCGGCGTGGTGCGCCGGCTCAAGGAGGGGCATATGGTCTGGTACTCACCGGATCAGGACTTCGGTCGCGACGTCAGCGTCTTTGCCCCTCTGTTCGGCATCGAGGCGGCAACGATTCGCCTGACCGCCAAGATCGCGCGCATGACCGGAGCGCCGGTAGTGCCGCTGATGTTCCACCGCAACCCCGACGACAGGACCTACACCATCGAGTGCCACCCAGCTCTCGAGGACTTTCCCAGCGGCGATGAGGTTCGTGACGCAACGCGGATCAACACCTTCATCGAGCAGGCGATAGGCAAGCATCCGGAGCAGTACATGTGGCTGCATCGACGCTTCAAGACGCGGCCGGAAGGCGAGCCGGGCCTCTACTGACGGTTGCAATAGTAGCGAGAAATGTTGTCGCGAGGGGCCGGAGGATACAAGGGGTAACCTGCGGTAACTTGACGGTTCGGTCAGTTCACGCAAGTCTGAAAGACACCTAGTTGGGTAACTGCGCCTGGGATGGTGCCAAGACAGTCAAGGAGGTCTGTTATGCTCGGCAACGCAATGCTATTCCTGATTATCGCCATTATCGCGGGGGTGCTTGGCTTCACCGGTATCGCGGGTGCGGCCACTACCATCGCCCAAATACTGTTCTTCCTGTTTATCGTGCTATTCATCGTCTCGTTGATCACTGGGCGACGACCATGACGAGGACACTGACTAGGCGATGAGTTCGACGCCAGCGCCGTCAGCATGCAACGAGCTGGAGAGAACGAGGCCTCGCGGATGCGAGGCCTCGCTTTTTCAGGCGTCGATACGCTTGTACTTCATGCGATGTGGCGTATCGTTGCCGACCCGCTTGCGATGATCCGCCTCGTAGTCGGTGTAGTTGCCCTCGAAGAACACCACCTGCGAATCACCCTCGAAGGCGAGGACGTGGGTGGCGATGCGATCGAGGAACCAGCGGTCGTGTGAGATCACAAGGGCGCAGCCGGGGAAGGCGAGCAGGGCCTCTTCCAGCGCGCGCAGGGTCTCGATGTCCAGATCGTTCGACGGTTCGTCGAGCAGCAGTACGTTGGCGCCCTGCTTCAGGGTCTGGGCCAGCTGCAGCCGACCGCGCTCGCCGCCGGAAAGATCCTTGAGGAATTTCTGCTGGTCGTTGCCCTTGAAGTTGAAACGGCCGACGTAGGCGCGCGACGAGACCTCGTAGCCGTTGATATTGAGAATGTCCTGGCCATCGGACACCGCTTCCCACACCGTCTGCTTGTCGTCCAGCGCGTCGCGAAGCTGCTCGACATAGGCAATGTCGACGGTTTCGCCGACCACCACCTCGCCGCTGTCGGGCTGCTCCTTGCCGGTGATCAGCTTGAATAGGGTCGACTTGCCGGCGCCGTTGCCGCCGACGATACCGACGATAGCGCCCTTGGGCACGGTAAAGGAGAGGTCTTCGTAGAGCAGCTTGTCCTCGAAGCGCTTGGACACGCCGTGGAACTCGATGACCTTGTCGCCCAGGCGCGGGCCGGGCGGGATATAGATCTCATTGGTCTCGTTGCGCTTCTGGAAGTCGCCGGACTGCATCTCCTCGAAGCGATTGAGGCGTGCCTTGCTCTTGGCCTGGCGGCCCTTGGCGTTGCTGCGCACCCACTCCAGCTCGTGCTTGATCGCTTTCTGGCGCGAGGCCTCCTGCTTGGCCTCCTGCTCCAGGCGCTTCTCCTTCGATTCCAGCCACTGCGAGTAGTTGCCCTCGAAGGGAATACCGTAGCCACGGTCGAGTTCGAGGATCCAGCCGGCCACGTTGTCGAGGAAGTAGCGGTCGTGAGTGATCGCCACCACGGTGCCTGGGTAGTCGTGCAGGAAGCGCTCGAGCCAGGCCACGGATTCTGCATCCAGGTGGTTGGTGGGCTCGTCGAGCAGCAGCATGTCGGGACTGGAGAGCAGCAGGCGGCACAGCGCCACGCGGCGGCGCTCCCCTCCGGAGAGGTTGCCGACCCGGGCGTCCCACGATGGCAGGCGCAGTGCCTCGGCGGCGACCTCCAGCTTGCGCTCCAGGTTGTGAGCGTCGGCGGCTTCGATGATGTTCTCCAAGCGCGCCTGCTCGGCGGCCAGGGCATCGAAGTCGGCATCCGGCTCGGCGTAGGCGGCATAGACGGCATCGAGTTTGGTCTGTGCCTCCTTGATCTCGCCCAAGGCTTCTTCCACGGTCTCGCGCACGTTCTTCTCGTCGTCGAGCTGCGGTTCCTGTGGCAGGTAGCCGATGTTGATGCCGGGCATGGGGCGCGCTTCGCCCTCGTGCTCCTTGTCGACCCCGGCCATGATGCGCAGCAGCGTCGACTTGCCGGCGCCGTTGAGGCCCAGCACGCCGATCTTGGCACCCGGGAAGAAGGACAGAGAGATGTCCTTGAGGATCTGCTTTTTGGGCGGAACGACCTTGCCCACCCGATTCATGGTGAAGACGTATTGCGCCATGGAATTCCACTGGGGTTGAGGGGTTTCAGTGGTCCCGATGATAGTGGGCGTGCCGGGCAAAGGCCAGCGCTGCAGTGCTTGGACGCCTCGCGCTACGCTTCATGATGCGGTTCAGCGGTTGGCGTGTTTGACGAGGCATCCGCGGATGCCTCGTGTCGAGGGGGATGGGGGCTTATTCCTCTTCTTCCTCTTCTTCGCCTAGCAGCATCCAATCGTCTTCGATGGCGCGCTGCAGGCGTCGCTCTTCCAGCAAGGCCTCGACGCGGCGTCGAGCACGCAGGGTGTCGGCGCGGCTGGAGGCGCGGGGGCGGACGTACTCGTCGTCGTTCACCGCTTCGAGGAAGTCCTGCTCGTCATCGTGAGCGTCGTTGACAAGGGGTTCATGGCTCATGCGAAATCCTCCCATGGCCCGGTGTCGACCGCTCTGCGATCGACGTGTCGCAAATTCGCTTCGCGTCCGAAGCGACGGACCTGAAGCGCCATCGGCACCAATAGCTGGTACCTGACGGCTATATATATCCGGGAGGAGACAAGAGCAAGCCCTTGAGAAAATTTTTTTGCAGTACCGGGCCTGTCAGGTCAGGACAGGCCGTATTCCGCCTTGAGCCGTTCCAGCTCCATCTGGGCTTCGACGCGTTCCGTGACGTCCTTCTGCACGCCAATGTAATAGGTCAGGTTGTCATCGGCATCGAAAACAGGGGTGATCGACAGTTCATTCCAGAACAGGGTGCCGTCCTTGCGATAGTTGCGCAGGATTTCACGACACGGGCGCCCCTCGCCCAGGGCCTTGCGAATATTGTCGAGCGCTGGCTGGTCGCGATCATCGCCCTGCAGGAAGCGGCAGTCTTGATAAAGGATCTCGTCCGTGGTGTAACCGGTGAGTCGCTCGAAGCCCTGGTTGACGTAGATGAGAATGTTCTCGTCACCTTCCTGTTCGGCGACCACGATACCGTCCTCCGAGGCATCGACGATGCGCTCGAGCAGTTCCGGGCTGATCAAAGGGGCGCGTTTCATTCGAAGCATTCCTGGCTGAGACGTGGCGGTAACGCAATGTCACTATGCTACATCATGGCCAGCCTGCGCCACGTTGACAACGAACATCGGGGCGCCAGTCCCTCTTCGCCTCCTGCCTCCTGCCTCCTGCCTCCTGCATTCGATCGTTCCGGCTCCTCGGCTGCTATCATCTTGGTTTTCATCGTTGCGACAGGGACCTTGCATGTCACGTATCCGCATTCATTACTGCACCCAATGCCAGTGGTTGCTGCGCAGTGCCTGGCTGGCCCAGGAGCTGCTCTCCACCTTCGGCGAGGAGCTGGAGGAAGTCGCGCTGGTGCCCTCCCACGGGGGCTATTTCGAGATCTTCTACGACGACGAGTCGATATGGGAGCGCAAGCGTGACGGTGGTTTTCCCGACAGTAAACAGCTCAAGCAACGGGTGCGTGACCGCCTCGCACCCGGGCGCGATCTGGGGCACATCGACCGATGAGGGCTGAGGCAACGGACGCTGGCGCGCTGGGTCAGGACCGCCAGGCGATCCTGTTCGGCCTGGGAGCGGTGGCGCTGTGGTCCACCGTGGCCACCGCCTTCAAGGTAGCGTTGACCTACATGTCGCCGCTGGAGCTGATGTGGCTGGCATCGCTGGTGTCGTGGCTGCTGATGGGCGCGCTGGTGGTTCGCCAGGGGCTGCTCGGCGAGGCATTGCGGCGTGGTTGGCGCACCGCCGCCTGGGCAGGCTTGATGAACCCGGTGGCCTACTACCTGGTGCTGTTCGGCGCCTACGACCGCCTGCCCGGGCAGGAGGCCATGGCGCTCAACTATACCTGGGCGCTGGCCATGGCTTTCCTCGCTGTGCCCATCCTCGGCCAGCGTCTCACACGCATCGACGTGCTGGCGGGCTTGGTCGCCTATTCGGGCGTATGGGTCATTGCGACGCGTGGCCAGGTCTTCGACGTAGCCTTTGCCGACCCGCTGGGCGTGGGGCTGGCGCTGGCTTCGACGCTGCTGTGGGCGCTCTACTGGCTGCTCAACGTACGCGACCGGCGCCCGCCGCTGGTGGCGCAGTGGCAGAATTTCAGCGTCGGCCTGCCGGTACTCACGCTGCTGATGCTGTTTGGCCCGGGCTTTGCCTGGCACGGCTGGGCGGCATTGGGGGCCGGGGTCTACGTCGGCCTGTTCGAGATGGGCATCGCCTTCGTGCTGTGGCAGCTGGCCGTGCACCGGGTATCGCGCACTGCCCGGGTCTCCAACCTGATCTTCCTGTCGCCACCGGTGTCGCTGCTGCTGCTCTATCTGGTGGTGGGCGAGCCGATCCTGGCTTCCACTCTAGTCGGCCTGGTGCTGATCCTCGGTGGGCTCGGGCTTCAGCAGTGGCAGAAGTGCCCGGGCGCAACGGCTCAGTCGTGAGCGCGCTCGGCCAGCTCCACGCCATTGTTTTCCAGCAGCGGGGCGAGCTCCGGCCAGACGTTGTCGAGGATGATCGGCTGGGCATCGGTGGTAGGGTGGATGCCATCGTCCTGCATCATGCCATCCTCGAGCGCCACGCCTTCGAGCAGGAAGGGGACCAGCGGCGTATCGTAGGTGTCTGCCAGGCGAGTGTAGACGGCGGTGAAAGCGCGGCGGTAGGCCTGTCCGTAGTTGGGCGGTATGTCGATGCCGAGTAGCAGCACCTCGGCGCCTGCGGCCTGACTGGCCTCGATCATGGCGGCCAGGTTGGCCTCCAACTGGCTCGGCGGTAGACCGCGCAGGCCGTCGTTGCCGCCCAGTTCGAGCAGAACGATGTCCGGGTCGTGCTGTCCGATAAGCTCGGGGAGCCGACTGGCGCCGCCGCCGCTCGTCTCACCGCTGATGCTGGCATTGACGACTCGTGCGTTGCCATCCAGCCGCTCTGCCAGCAGGTTGACCCAACCCGTCTCCTGCTCGAGGCCATAGGCGGTACTCAGGCTGTCGCCCATGACCAGCAGCACCGGCCGGTCAGATGCCTGGGCCGGTGCCGCCGCCAAGGTAAAGGCAATCACAAGGCCCGCAGCAAGGCCAATGGAACGGAAATGCCAGCGGACCAGCCGGGCACGATACGCGCTTACCAAACCAATGGGGAAATCTACCACCATGACCGACTCCTTGACTCGAGATGCTGTTTCGCTTGCCTCTGCCTCCGGGCGAGATGCCAAACCGATTCTACATGCTCGCCAACTGAGCAAGCAGGTCGTGAGTGGCGAGCGGCGGCTCACCATTCTGAGTGGTTTGACACTGGAAGTGTTCCCTGGGGAGAGCGTGGCGATCCTGGGGCAGAGTGGGGCGGGCAAGTCGACCCTGCTGGGCCTGCTCGCCGGGCTGGATGAACCAAGCGGAGGCGAGCTCTCATTGTTCGGCGAGTCGCTTGCCAAGCTCGACGAGGATGGGCGCGCCCGATTGCGGGCCGGTCGGGTCGGGTTCGTGTTCCAGAATTTTCAACTGCTACCGACCCTGACGGCGCTGGAGAATGTCCTCCTGCCCCTAGAGCTCTCACCGCTTCCCGGCGCCGATGCCCGAGCCCGAGACTGGCTGACCAGAGTCGGTCTTGGCGAGCGTCTCGATCACCTGCCGAAGCAGCTTTCCGGAGGGGAGCAGCAGCGAGTGGCACTGGCGCGGGCCTTCGTTACCGGTGCCGAGCTGGTTTTCGCCGACGAGCCCACCGGCAACCTGGACCAGGCCACCGGGGGGCGCATCATCGACATGCTGTTCCAGCTCAATCGTGAAGCCGGCACCACCCTGGTGCTGGTGACCCATGACCATGCCCTGGCCGCGCGCTGCGACCGCTGCCTGCGCCTGGAGGAAGGTCAACTGGTCGAGCTCGTGCGCGACGAGGTAGGAGCATGAGTCGGTCGTCGACCCAGGCGTCTGGCCGCAACCTGCTGCGCCTCTCGGGGCGTGGGCTGTTGCGCGATCTGCGTGCCAGCGACGTCCGCGCGCTGTTCGTCGCCCTGGCACTGGCGGTGGCGGCCTCGACCATGATCGGTTTCTTCCTCGATCGCCTTGACCGGGGCCTGACCCGCCAAGCGGGGCAATTGCTCGGCGGCGACCTGGTGCTCGAGCAGGGCCGCCCCTTCAGCGAGGAGCTGCGCACCACCTTGGAAGAGGCCGGCATGACGCTGAGCGATCAGGTCGACATGGTGACCATGGTCAGCTTCGGTGATGCCTTTCAGCCGGCGAGCCTCAAGGCCGTCGACAGCGTCTACCCCCATTATGGCCAGGTTCATGTCGATCGCGGTGAGGGCATCGAAACCGTGGCTCATGGACCGGCACCCGGCGAAGCCTGGCTGGCACCTCGTCTGGCGCTGCTGCTCGAAGCAGAACTGGGCGACCGCATCCAGGTCGGCGAAGGTGAGTTGACGGTGACCGGACTGGTCGAGCGGGAGCCGGACCAGTCCGGTGGTTTCGGCAATTTCAATCCGCGTCTGATGATGCATACCGATGACCTCGGCGTCACCAACCTGGTACAGCCGGGGGCGCGGGTGGAGTTCGAGCTGCTTGCTGCCGGTCCGCCACAGGCGCTGGAGCAGTTGGGTCCGTTGATCGAGCGGCTGCGCCGCGATGGGGTCGACGTGCGTGACGTCAGGCGCGACCGCCCAGGGCTCGGCAATGCCCTGGAGCGCGCCGAGAAGTATCTCAGCCTGGCGGGGCTTGCAGCCGTACTGCTGGCTGGGGTAGCGGTGGCCATGGCAACGCGGCGCTACGTCGAGCGTCACCTCGATACCGCAGCGCTGCTGCGCTGCTTCGGTGCCACCCAGCGTGACCTGACCTGGCTCTTCGCACTGCAACTGCTGTGGCTGGCACTGGCGGCGTCGATCCTTGGGGCGCTGCTGGGCCTTGCCGGTCAGGCTGCACTGTTGGCCCTGCTGACGGTATTCCTGCCGCTCACCCTGCCGCCCCCGGGTTGGCTGCCGCTTTGGCTTGGCGTACTGACGGCCTTGGCGGTGCTGGTCGGCTTCGCCGGCCCCACGCTGCTGCGGCTCAAGCGTGTCAGCGCACTCAAGGTGCTGCGCCGCGAACTCGACCCGCTACCGGCTTCGGCCTGGCTGGTCGTGCTGGTCGCCAGCCTGGTTTTCGGTGGCCTGCTGTGGCTCTACTCCGGCGATTTCGGACTGGCGGCGTCGCTGCTGGTCGGCGGGCTCGTCATGCTGGTGGCGCTGTGGGGGCTGGGGTCGCTGTTGCTCGGCCTGGTGCTGCGCCTTGCCGCCCGTCTGCCCCAGGGCGGTGGGGGACAAGGGGAGCTGTCTCAGGCCGTGCGCCTGGGTGGGCGCCAACTGGCCCGGCGGCGTAGTGCCAGCCTGGGTCAGTTGCTTGCCTTTGCAGTGACCTTCTTCGCCATGGCGATGATAGCCTTGGTGCGTGGGGATCTGCTGGCGACCTGGCAGGCTCAGCTTCCCGAGGATACGCCCAATTACTTCGCCATCAATATTCAGCCCGGCGAGCGCGAGGCATTCATCGAGGCCCTCGAGGCCAATGCCGACGACCGCACGGCCCTGTATCCGATGGTGCGCGGTCGCCTAACTGCCATCAACGGAGAGCCAGCGCGTGAGGCGGTGCCGGCGGAGTCGCGCGGCGACGGCTCGCTGCGCCGCGAGCTCAATCTCACCTGGCAGGCCGACCTGCCTGAAGGGAATCGCCTGGTGGCCGGCCAATGGTTCGACCAACAGGAGAATACACGGGCAGGCTGGTTCGACGCCGTGGATGCCGAGCCCCACGATACCGCGGTGCCGATCTCGCTGGAGGATGGCCTGGCCGAACGTCTGGGACTGGGGCTCGGTGACAGGGTTTCCTTCACCATCGGCGGCGAGGAGATCGTCGGTGAGGTGGCAAGTCTGCGCAACCTCGACTGGGACAGCTTCCGGCCCAACTTCTTCGTCATCTTCCCGCCCGGGGTGCTGGAGCGCTTCGGCCACAGCTTCATTACCGCCTTCCATCTCGAGGCCGGCCAGGGCGAGACGCTGCGCCACCTGGTGCAGAGCTTTCCCGGTGTCTCGCTGCTCAATATCGATGCGATCCTGGCCCAGGTGCGCGACGTGGTCACTCAGGTGACCCGGGCGATAGAGCTGGTGCTGGGCTTCGTGCTGCTGGCCGGGGTGAGCGTGCTTTACGCGGCCTTGACCGCGAGCCGCCCGGCCCGGGCGCATGAAAGCGGCCTGCTGCGTGTCTTCGGTGCGGGGGGGCGTCTCATCTCCCGTGTACAGGGGGCCGAGTTCGCCATCCTGGGGTTGGCCAGCGGGCTGATGGGTGCACTGTTGGCGGAACTGGCTGCCGCCGGTATCTACGTGGCCTGGCTCGACCTGGCACCACGCTTCCATCTTTGGCTGTGGCTGGTACTGCCGATCGGCGGTGCGTTGCTGATCGGGGCAATCGGTCATGCCCTGTCGCGCGGGCTGCGCAAGCAGGCACCGGCGGCCAGCCTGGGGCTGCTTGGCGAAGCCTGAGGCGCAGGCAAGGCGCTGGCCATTGCGTTGAACGGCCATTGGCCAGCGTGACCTACGAAGCCGCAGCGCAGCGCCATTACGGTTACACTGTGTAATCGTGGCGCTGGCTGACATCGCCACCTTCTTAACTGAGGTTTCCACAGGAGGTGATGTCGATGTTTGCCCATCGTCCCCAGGCTATTCGCCTGAGCCAGATCCTTGCCTTCGTTGCGCTCATGGGTGCCTGCGGTGTCGCAACCGCCAGCCCCGAGCGGCTCGAAGCCGACCTGCGTGCCCTGTTCGGTGAAGGCGGCAGCCTCTCGCTGGGCAAGGTCTCGAGTGCCATGCTGCGCTCGCGCGTCACCGCCGAAGATATCGTCTTCGAAGCGCAGGAGGGCGAGCGTCTGCTGATCGAGCGCTATATCGTCAGCGGCGACTATGACGCTCCCGACGAGGTGATGCTGGAAGGCATTCGTATCGAGGACAGCCTCACCGAGCTGACCATGATGAGCGCGGAGCGCATCGTTCTGGGCGAGCCCTCACGTGCGGTGTTCCCGCTGCATACGGAGCTGGACCCCAAGGAGGTGCGCCTCGGCAGTCTTGCCATCGATGGCCTGGTATTCGAGATGGCCTCGGAGCTTGCCGAAGAACTTCTCTTCGATACACCGTTGCAGTCGGGCCAGGGGCGCATGACCATCGATAAGATTCGCGGCGAGTCGCTGTCCCATGCGGCCATCGGCATGCTCGAGCTGACCGGTGTGGCCGGAGTGGCAGAGGAGCTGGACGAGTTCGGGTCGGGCTCCTTCACCCTGGCCTCGCTGCGCCTCGAGGGGCTGACGGGAATCGATACCGAAGGCGAGGAGAAGCTGGCTTCGCTGGTAATGAGCGATTTCGTCGTGGAAGCGAGTGAACTGACGGGCAGCCTGGCCTTGCTCGATATCGATGGCGATTTTGAAGACGGCAAGGGCGGGGTGCGCCTCGAGGGGCTGCATGTCGACCTGGCGCGTATGATCGAGCTCGCACCCGAGGACGAGCGCACCCAGTTGCGCATGGTCAGCAACGTCTTGACCAATGGCAGCGGCGAGCTGCGGCTCGACGCTGCCTTCCTGGGCAGCTGGAAGGAGAAGGGCGAGCACAGCGTACTCGTCAGTGACAGCCAGATCGACATGCACGATGCCCTGCGCCTGGCCTTCGACATCAACCTGCCGGTGCTGCTGCCGACGGGGGTGATACCGGCCGATGCCTTCGCCGACATGCAGTGGCTGGAAAGCGCGACCCTGTTGGGCGGCGACCTGCGCCTGAGCCTGACCGACCAGGGCCTCTTTGCCCGCCTGGCCACCTTGGGTGCGGCCATGGAAGGTATCACCGAGTCGCAGTACATCGAGCAAGCCCGCACACAGGCCCAAGGCTTCGGCATGATGTTCGGTCCGGAAGCTCAAGCGGTTCTGCTGGGGCTGGTGGAGCTGCTGGAGGGGGCCGCCGAGCAACTGGAAGTTCGCATGACCCTGCCGTCGCAAAGCACCATGTCCAGTTATACGAGTGATCCGCTGGGGTTGCCGAGTAAGCTCAATCTAAAAGTCGAGACCCGCTAAGGAAACACTTACAAATGCCTGCGCGAGGGAATCGCTGCGTTGCGCGGTGCTCAGAATCCTCACATATACCCCATATGTTCCGGTTCTTGTGCTCCGTGCGCCTTGCGCTTCATCTCGCTCGTCGATTTGTCTAGCGTCCCTCACTAAACCCAACATGAGAATTTCTGCGCTGTCCCATGACGGCCTTTCATGTGAAAGCCGGCATGGGCTGGGGTATCATGGCGCATCCTGATTCTTCCCGCGATGAGGTTTCCCGCCGATGTTCAGCCGTGACATGACGATTGCCGGTTTCGATGACGCCCTGTTCGATGCGATGCAAAAAGAGGTCGCTCGCCAGGAAGCTCACATCGAGCTGATCGCCTCCGAGAACTATGCCAGCCCCCGCGTGCTCGAAGCCCAGGGTAGCCAGCTGACCAACAAGTACGCGGAAGGCTATCCCGGCAAGCGCTATTACGGCGGCTGCGAGTACGTCGACATCGTCGAGCAGCTGGCCATCGACTACGCCAAGCAGCTGTTCGATGCCAGCTACGCCAACGTCCAGCCACACTCCGGTTCCCAGGCCAACAGTGCCGTGTTTCAGGCGCTGGTCAAGCCGGGCGACACCGTACTGGGCATGAGCCTCGACGCGGGCGGGCACCTGACCCACGGCGCCAAACCGAATTTCTCCGGCAAGCACTACAATGCCGTACAGTACGGCATCGACGACACCGGTCGCATCGACTACGAGGAAGTGGCCCGCCTGGCTCGTGAGCATCAGCCGAAGATGATCATTGCCGGCTTCTCCGCCTATTCCCAGATCATCGACTGGGCCAGGTTCCGCGAGATCGCCGATGAAGTCGGCGCCTACCTGCTGGTCGACATGGCCCACGTGGCCGGCCTGGTGGCCGCCGGGGTCTACCCGACTCCGCTGCCCCATGCTCACGTGGTGACCACCACTACGCACAAGACCCTGCGCGGCCCGCGCGGTGGCCTGATCCTCTCCGCCGAAGGCAACGAAGAGATCGAGAAGAAGCTGCAGTCCGCCGTCTTCCCAGGTGGGCAGGGTGGCCCCCTCGAGCACGTCATCGCCGCCAAGGCAGTGTGCTTCAAGGAAGCCATGGAGCCCGGCTTCAAGGCCTATCAGCAGCAGGTGGTCAAGAACGCCCAGACCATGGCCGGTGTCTTCATCGAGCGCGGCTATGACGTGGTCTCCGGCGGTACCGAGGATCACCTGTTCCTGCTCTCACTGATCAAGCAGGGCCTGACCGGCAAGGACGCGGACGCCGCCCTGGGGCGCGCCCACATCACCGTCAACAAGAACGCCGTGCCCGGTGACCCGCAGAGCCCGTTCGTCACTTCCGGCCTGCGTATCGGCACCCCGGCGGTGACCACTCGTGGCTTTGGCGAAGGTGAGTGTCGCGAGCTGGCTGGCTGGATCTGCGACATTCTCGATACCATGGCCAGGGGCGAAGACAGCGCTGGTGTCGAGTCGGAGGTGAAGGGCAAGGTCGAAGCCGTCTGCGCGAGCTTCCCTGTCTATCGCTGATCGCGTGCGAGAGTTGCCCAACACCCCGCGCCGTGTCACACGGCGCGGGGTGTTTCGTTGGAGCAGCTTGACTGCGGGCCTGACTGAAGACGCGGGGTCGTTGGGTTACTCGATGATCAGGTTGCCGCTACCGACCATCTTGGCCACCAGATCGACCGCATCGGAGGCATCGAAGGCCAATTGCAGGTCGGCAAGGGAGGCGTTGTCGAAAATGATCTTCTGGTCGACGCCGTTGCCCTGGGTTTCGATATGCAGTTCGGCCTTGCCGTCTCCTGCGGTGAAGAGCAGCTCTGCATCGCCACCAAGCAGGTCCTTGAGGTCGATCTTGTCACCTTCCGTCTTGCTGAAGTCCATGATCCTGTCGACGGCAGGAGCGCTTACGCTGCCCTGATCGCCCAGCATCCACTTGAAGGTGTCGGCCCCCGCACCGCCCCAGAGGGTATCGTCTCCCTGACCACCCACGAGGAGGTCATCGCCGTTGCCGCCGAAGAGCTGGTCGTTGCCTGCTCCGCCGTACAGGATGTCGTTGCCGTGGCCGCCGAACAGGACGTCATCCCCGCTGGAACCGAAAACGGAGGTGGCATCACCATTAAGCGTGTCCTGTCCCCTGAAACCGAAGAGGATGTCATCCCCAACGGCGGGGTTTTCCAATGTGCCGTCGCCGGATGCCTCGGTTCCCAGAAGCTGGTCACCAGGCGCTGGGCTGCCGGTTGCACCGGCCTTGAAGGTGAACGTCTCGTAGTAGGTGTTGCCAGCGCTATCGATCACCTCGATGGTCATGGTGAATGTGCCGTCGCCTTCCTGAATGTCTTGCCCATCTTTCAGTTTCAGGACATTGCCATCCACGATTTCGAAGCGACTCTGTTCATCGATGATAGAGAAGGTATGGGTATCTCCCGCATCGGTATCGATCGCGGTCAGCGTGCCGATGGTGGCACCTGTCGCGGTCGAGTTCTGGGGGTTCGATCCCTTGAGGCTGTCAGCGAACGTCGGGTCGATATCGAGGCGAATATCGGTCGGGGCCTGATTTTCGCCCTCACCGCCAGGAACGGAGTAGCTATCGAAGAACCAGCGTTCCTGCACGGCCTTTCCCTTGCTCCACTCGAAGGAAGCCTTCTCACCCGGAAAAAGATCTGCCAGCGCGAAGCTGCCGCTATCTCCGAAGGTCAGGTAAGGTGCACCATCGCTGCTGTTCTGGTTGATCTCGACCTTGAAATCCCCCCGCAGGAAGGCATCGAGCATGTCGCCATCGAGTTGCGCCTGTAGCCAGGAGGTGACGCCGGTGTCCGTTAGCACGACGCTGTTAAGCCACGCCGAGTACTCCTTGGAAAAGACATTCTGGCTATCCAAGGTGGTATTGCCGAGAAACTCAGAGAAGGATGTCATTGGGTTAACCCTCGATGCCTGATTCGTTCTAGGAGGAACAGGCATTGCCCGGGCTGGGCTTGCTGCCTGTTTCGCCGCCTTGTGTTTTCCTTCGTTCTTGTCAAGGCGCTCTGTTCAGGCAACCCGGCTATCTCGCTGGGAAGCGAGACCCGTGGCTTTCCGTCCCTGCATTGCTGCAGGTTTGGCGGTACTGATGGCGCTAAGCGCAGCGCCTGTAGAGAAGTAAGCTTCCTGCGGGCGACCGGCTCAATACAAATTGTTACCCAAAAGTAAATTTGTGCAACTGTTTTGTTGTGCGGCAGTGGGCGCCGGTCTTCTTCGGGTATGAAGAGAATCACTCCTGTCGATCATTTTTCTACAGCTCGGAGTCTCTTTGATCCATCGCGTGCTACCGTGAACGAAACGGCTTGTATCTTTTCGTAAGGGCTTTTCACGCCAACCTCAATCTCGCAGGTGACCCTCGATGGGCAGGAAAGGGGAAGTCTCGGAGCTTCAGCATGCGCTGCATGCCAGCCGGGCTTCCTTTGTCTTGGTGGGTCTCTTCAGTCTCTTCGTCAATCTGCTGATGCTGGTACCGGCCATCTACATGCTGCAGGTCTACGACCGCGTACTTGCCACCATGAGCGTCGAGACCTTGTTGATGCTCACTCTGGTGGTGGTCTTTCTGTTCGTCGTCATGGGGCTGCTCGAGCTGGTGCGCTATCGCATACTGGTGCGTGTCGGCAACCGCCTCGATCTTCGCCTCAGCGGCAGGCTCTATCAGGCCATGTTCCGACGCAGCCTGCTCACGGGTAGCCGGCAGTCGGCCCAACCGCTCACCGACCTGGCCACCCTGCGGCAATTTTTCTCCGGCAATGGGCTGCTGGTCTTCTTCGATGCTCCTTGGGTGCCGGTCTATCTGGCAGTGCTGTTTCTCTTTCATCCCTGGCTGGGATTGTTCGCTACGCTGGCCGGCCTGTTACTGCTGATACTGACCGCTGTCGGCGAAAAGATTACCCAGCCGCTGCTGAGCGAAGCCGCCGCCGAGCAGATCGGAGCGAATGAGCTGGTCGATGCCAACCTGCGCAACGCCGAGGCGCTGCATGCCATGGGCATGTTGCCCGGAATGCTGACGCGCTGGTCGCAGCGTCATCAGCGCTACCTGGCTGGACAGTCGCTTGCCGGTGACCGCGGCGAGGCGCTGGCGAGTACCGCGCGCGTGCTGCGCTTGCTGGCCCAGTCGCTGATCCTGGGGCTTGGAGCCTGGCTGGTGTTGAGGGCGGAACTGACGCCGGGAATGATGATCGCAGGCTCCATTGTCATGGGACGGGCGCTGGCGCCCATCGATCGCATGATCGGTACCTGGAAGGGCTTCGTCTCCGCCCGTGGCGCCTATCGCCGTCTCGCGGAGCTGTTGCTCAAGGCGCCGCTGGAACCTGAGCGAATGCCGTTGCCGAGCCCAAGAGGCCAACTGCGCCTCGAGAACGTGACCGCGGCCGTGCCGGGAGGGCGGGTAGCGGTCCTGCGCAACATCCAATTCGAACTGGCCCCCGGCGAACACCTTGGCATCATCGGGCCGAGCGCCGCCGGAAAATCCTCCCTGGCTCGGGTCATGCTGGGGATCTGGCCGGTCGTGGCCGGCAAGGTGCGCCTCGATGGCGCCGACATCGCCTGCTGGAAGCGTGAAGCGCTGGGACCGTACATCGGCTATCTGCCTCAGGACATCGAGCTGTTCGACGGCACCGTCGCCGAGAACATCGCCCGCTTTGGAGAGGTCGATTCATCCCGGGTGGTAAGCGCGGCGCGCAAGGCAGGCGTGCACGAGATGATCCTGACCCTTGGCGATGGCTACGACACCGTGATCACCTCCGGCAGCGGCCTTTCCGGTGGGCAGCGACAGCGCCTGGCCCTGGCGCGCGCCCTCTATGGCGACCCCGTCCTGGTGGTACTGGACGAGCCGAACGCCAACCTCGACGACCGTGGTGAGCAAGCCCTGGCGGCCGCAATGTCGACGCTCAAGCAAGAGGGCGTCACGCTGTGCGTCGTCAGCCACCGAATCAGCGTGCTGAAGGGGATGGACCGGCTGCTGCTGTTACGCGATGGCGAGATGCAGCTATGCGGCCCACGTGAAGAGGTGATGGCGAGCCTGGCCGTCAAGCCGGTACCCGTCACCTCTGCAGAGCCACACGCAAGCGTAGCGACGTCGGCAAGGATGCCCGTGGAGAGACGACAATGAACATCGGGCACGACCTGCACGAGCGCAGCGGTGCGAGGGCTCGTGGTTCGACGATCGAGCTGGCACCACCGCACGTTCCCCTCGACGAGCGCCGCTATCATCGTCTCGGCTTGCTGGTGTTGCTGTTGGGGCTGGGGGGATTTGCCGGCTGGGCCTTTACCGCGGAACTCTCCGTGTCGGTGGTGGCGCCGGGTCATGTGGCGGCGGAAACTTTCCGACGTACGGTTCAGCACCTCGAGGGAGGGATGGTGCGTGAGATTCTGGTGGAGGACGGCGATGCGGTGATGGCTGGTCAACCCCTGATCGTGATCGATGATACCCAGGCCCGCAGCCAGCTGCAGATTATGCGTTCGCAGTATCTCATTCAGCGGGCGACGGAATTGCGTCTGCTGGCCGAGCAGCGGGGCAGTGAGATTCTGGTGTTCCCCGAAGAGTTGACGGCAAGCGACCTGCCAAGGGTCCAGGAGGTGCTGGCCCTGCAGCAGGCATTGTTCGTCGCCCGACGCCAATCTCATCGCAGCACCCTGGAGGCTCTGGACGAACAACTGGTGCAGCTACGCCGCCAGCTCGAGGGATTGGAGGAGACGGTCCGCCTGGGCGAACGCCACCTGGCCTCGTTTCGCGCTGAGGAGAACGACCTGCGCGGGCTCTTTGCCAGGGGGCTCGTCAATAATCTGCGGCTGCGAGAAGTCGAGCGTGACCTGCTGCAACTCGAGAGCGAGGTGGCTGGCCGACGTGCCGAGATCGGGCGGCTTGGCTCGCAGCTGAGCGAAAACCGCATGCAGCGTGAGATACGCATGCAGGAGTTCCACAAGGAAGTCGGCGAGCAGCTGCGCGACGTTCAGGCTCGTGTGGCGGAGGCCGAGGAGCGCATTGTCTCGCTGTCGGATCAGGTGCTTCGCACCATCATCATGGCACCAGTTGACGGAACCGTAGTGGAGCGCCGGGTACACTCGGTCGGCGATGTGGTTCGCCCCGGGGACTCTCTGCTCGACCTGGTGCCGGCAGGGGATGGATTCCTTATCGAGGCGCGCGTGCCTGGACGCGACGTCGATCGGCTATATCCAGGCCAGGCGGCGGAAATCCGATTTTCCGCCTTCAATCAGCGCCTCACCCACTCGATCCTGGCCGAAATCGTCTACATCAGCGCAGATAGTCAACTCGACGAGGCGACCGGAGCCCGCTTCTATCGCGTGCGACTGAGGGTATCCGACAGCGGGCGCCAGGCGATGGACGGCCACATGCAATTGCTGGCGGGCATGCCGGCTGAGGTCATGATTCGCACCGGCGAACGCACCTTCGCCAGCTATCTGCTCAAGCCGCTCACCGATATGTTTGCCAGGGCAGTGCGCGAGGAGTGAAAGCGCCTACCCTAGCCGTACCATCAGGCGATGAAGGGGTCGTCGTTGAGCAGGAAGTCGTTGTACCAGATCTCGCGTGCCTCGTCGTTGCGGGCGAAGAGGAAGAACATGCCATCCGTCGCCGCACCTACGGCATGAACCGGGGTCTGGGCATCGATCATGTTCTCACCCGACTGGCCGCTGGCCATGATCTTGATGCCGGGATCTGCGGCATTGAAGACCAGTTCCGTCGAGGACGACACCTTGTAATGGATGTCGCCATAGGGGCGTGAGGAATTCTCCTGGTAGAAGATGAAAATCCGGTCGTTATCCTCGTCGAATACCAGTGTCGGCCGGCTGGCCTTGTGCGACGAAGCATGCACCAGCACGGGGCTGTCCCAATCGCCCGGCACTCCCTTGACCGCCCAGATCGCATCCTTGTCGTCCTTGACGGTAAGGATAATGCTGTTGCCATCCCAGAGCGCGGCGACATGGTTGTCCAGCACGATGGCATCGGTAATCGTCTCGATGATCCAGCCGCTGGCATAGCCGCCAGGTGAGGATGGCGTCGCCTGGTAGGCGAGCTTCCAGTGGCCCGTCGAATCGTCGCCGTAAACGAGGCCGACGTAGTCGACTCCGTCTATCTGAAAAGCGACGAAATCGACCTTGTTGTCGCCGTTGCTGCCCGAGACCGTGCTGGGGCCACTGTCGATGGTGACCGTTGCCCAGGTGGCGAGGCTGGAAGAGGTAGGATAGGCCAGCTTCAGGCCCGCAGCGCCGCCCGATGCCGAGGGGCCGATCATGGCCACGACCGGAATGCCGTTCTGGTCCAGTCCGAGGGATATTTCGGTATTCCTTTCCCATTCGGCTCCGGCCACCTTGCCGCCGGAACCGGCCAGCTGAATGTTCAGGCTGATAGAGAACGTCTCTGCCTGGTCGTCGTAGCTCATCTTGTAGAGCCGAGGTTTTGTCTCGCTGGGCCCGAAATTGAGGACATAGAGCGTGTCGCTCTCGTCGTGCCAGGCGATATCGGCGCGGCGCCCGCTGCTGAGCATGGTGGGGCTTGCGCTGGTCCAGCCGCCCATGGTGCCGGGCTCGGGCAGGGTGCCGTCGAAGCGGTAGACATGCCAGCCGGTCTGCTCTGGTAGTACCGCCCACCACTTGCCGGCGTGGAAGAAGCTCTTGTTGGCATTGGTGTGTTCGAAGTTGCGCCTGTCGCTGGTGCCGAAGGCCGTGGCAATGTACGAGGTCTCCAGCGGCAGGGGAGGGGGTACGTCATGCGTAACGGAGACGATGACGGTGGCAGAGGCGCTCTCCAGGCTGCCATCGGAGGCGCGATAGGTGAAGCTGTCGCTGCCGATGAAGCCTGCATTTGGCGAGTAGGTTATGGTTCCGGTCGGGTTCAGCGTGACGCTGCCGTTGGTCGGCTGGGTGAAGCTGCCCACCGTCAGCGGATCGCCGTCCGGGTCGCTGTCGTTGGCCAGCACGGCGATCTCGACGGCCACACCCTGAGCGGTCGTGGCGCTGTCGTCGTTGGCCACGGGCGGGTTGTTCACCGGTGGTTCGCCACCGCCCTCGAAGCGGTACTCGACGATCAACTTGGGCGGTACGCTACCTTCCGCCGAGGAGAAATCCCAGCCGTCGGGCCCCAGGGGTAGGAAAGCCCAGCCGTAGTTGGGCTGACCGTCGGCCCAGGCCTGCAGGCTGGCAGTGACGTCGAGCCGGGTGGTGCCGACAGGCACGAAGCCGGTGTTGAGGTCATATTGCAGCATCGCTTCCTGGCCATCGGCCTGTATGCCGCTGCTCAGGCTGTTCCAGGTATCGGTATCGTTCCACGGCATCAGCATGCGGTGCAGGCGTGCGCCGTCGCCCTTGCCGGTGGTGTTGAGCTCCAGCGTGGCGGAGACGATGATGGCGCCGAGCGGAATCTGCCCGGCCTCGCTACCGAAGATGTGCTCGAAGCGCAGCAGCGTCTGCACCTCGCCCTTTCGGTCCACGCTGTCGACGGTAAGCGACGTCGAGGCTGCCTGGCTGGCGTTGGGCGAGGCCTGGTGCAGGTAGGTGTCCTTGATGCCGGTGTAGCCACCTTGCCCCTGCTGGAACTGGACGCTGCCGGTGGTCGGTGGTGTCGAACTTTCAGGTTCGACGGTGACATGTACCGAGGCAGGGTCGCTCTCCAGGGCGCCGTCCCAGGCGCTGTAGGTAAAGGTGTCATCGCCGACGAAGCCAGGCATCGGTGTGTAGGTGAGGTTGCCGTTGGGGCTCAGCGTGACGCTGCCGTTGGCCGGCTGGGTGAAGCCGATCACCGTCAGCGGGTCGCCGTCCGGGTCGCTGTCGTTGGCCAGCACGTCGATCTCGACGGCCGTCCCCTGTGTGGTCGAGGCGCTGTCGTCGTTGGCCACGGGCGGGTTGTTCACCGGTGGTTCGCCACTGCCCTCGAAGCGATACTCGACGATCAACTTGGGCGGTACGCTACCTTCCGCCGAGGAGAAATCCCAGCCGTCGGATCCCAGGGGCAGGAAAGCCCAGCCGTAGTTGGGCTGACCGTCGGCCCAGGCCTGCAGACTGGTAGTGACGTCGAGCCGGGTGGTGCCGACGGGCACGAAACCGGTAACCAGGTCGCCCTGGGCCATGGCCTCCTGGCCATTGGCCTGTATGCCGCTGCTCAGGCTGTTCCAGGTGTCGGTATCGTTCCACGGCATCAGCATACGATGCAGCCGGGCGCCGTCGCCCTTGCCGGTGGTGTTGAGCTCCAGCGTGGCGGAGACGATGACGGCACCGAGCGGAATCTGTCCGGCCTCGCTACCGAAGATGTCTTCGAAGCGCAGCAGCGCCTGCACCTCGCCCTTCTTGTCCACGCTGTCGACGGTGAGTGACGTCGAGGTTGCCTGGCTGGCGTTGGGCGAAGACTGGTGCAGGTAGGTGTCCTTGATGCCCGCGTAGCCCCCTTGTCCCTGCTGGAACTGAATGGTGACAGCGGCTGATTCGGCCTCGTTCAGCGCGCTCAGTGCTATCAGACCAGACTCTTTCTCCTCGCCTGGTTGAATCGATGAGCTCATGACCAATCCCCCCCCACGGTCCCTGCGACCATTTGTTACTGTATGTTAGGAAATTTTACCGATAGGCTTCTACCTCAAAGAGACAATCCTCCGACTCTCAGGAATCCCATGCTGGCGGTCGGAGCCTTTCCTGCACCGTCTGCCCCCGGTCAGCTTTACGCCGGACCTGATCTGGGTCGGTCTTTTGCCTCTAATTGCCTCTAATTGCCTCTGTTGCCAGAGCCGCCTTCCGTTATGCTTGAGGTAAGCAATTAAACTTGGCGGACCATGAGCTTATGTCGACATTGACGTTTCAAGGCGCGGTGGGAGAAGTCACCGGTTCGCGCTACCTGATTGAAGTCGAGGGAGGCGAACGCTCCTATCGGATACTGCTGGAGTGTGGCCTGCACCAAGGCGGCAAGGAGGCGGATACTGCCAACGCAGCACCCTTCGGTGCCCTGGCGAAGCGGCTCGATGCCGTGGTGATCTCGCACGGCCACCTGGATCATGCCGGGCTGCTGCCCAAGCTGGTCCGCGAAGGTTATGGTGGCCTGATCCACTGTACGCGTGGCACGCGTGATCTGCTCGATATCATGCTCGAAGACGCCGCTTTCATCATGGCCAAGGACGTCGAGTGGGAGAACAAGAGGCGCAAGCGTAACGACAGGCCTCTGCTCGAACCTCTCTACGAGATGAAGGATGTGGAGCGCACGCTGGAGCTGTGCAAGTCGCACGGCTATGGACAGCCCGTCCAACTGCCTGGCGGCGTAACGCTGGTATTCCGGGATGCTGGCCATATTCTGGGGTCGGGCATCGTCGAGCTGACAGTGCCCTCCGGGGGGCAGATGAAGCGCCTCGTCTTCTCGGGAGACTTGGGCAATGCCAGTTCGGTACTGATGAAGGAGCCCGAAAAACTCTATGACGCCGATCTGGTGCTGATGGAAAGCACCTATGGCGACCGCGACCATCGACCTCTCGATGAGACGCTTGAGGAGTTTGCGCAGGTGCTGGAAGAGGCCCACGCCAGCGGTGGCAACGTGCTGATTCCCGCCTTTGCCGTAGGTCGCACCCAGGAGATCCTCTATCATCTCAGCGTGCTCTACCACGAAGGGCGGCTGCGCCAGCAGATGGTGTTCCTCGACAGCCCCATGGCGATCAAGGTTACCGAGCTCTACCATCGTGCGCGCAAGTCGCTGGATGCCGAGGACCTCAAGGTTCTCAACATTGCCGCCAGCGGCGACACCAGCCGCTACCTGCCGATTCTGCGCATGACCCGTTCGGTGGAAGAGTCCATGGCCATCAACCGCATCCATGGCGGGGCCATCATCATCGCCGGGGCCGGCATGTGTACCGGCGGCCGTATCGTTCACCATTTCCGCTACAACCTCGAGAAGTCCAATACCCGGCTCGTCATCGTCGGCTTCCAGGCCGCTGGCACCTTGGGTCGCCAGCTCGTCGACGGCGCCGAGCGGGTGCGCGTGCTGGGCCAGGATCTGACGGTAAAGGCCAAGGTACACACCATTGGCGGCTTCTCCGCTCATGCCGGCCAGAGCCAACTGATCGGCTGGGCAGGGGCGTTCCGTGAACAGCCGCGTTTCTATCTGGTGCATGGTGAACCGGAGGCCCAGAAGACGCTGAAAACCGCGCTGGCCGATAGCGGTATCGAGGCCGAAATACCCGCCCACGGTGACCAAATCCAGCTCTAGGAGTGCCAGTGGTTTGATTCAAGCGGGGGCGGACGCGAGTCTGCCCCTTTCTTTTCAGGGCCCTCGTCCAGCTTGGACAGAACCCGAGCTCGAGTTTGAGCCGACATTTTCGACGGTTGCTCTTTCTTGATCTCAATCAAGATGCGTCGAGTTGTCACAGGTCAGCATTTCCAGGATGAGCTAGGCTAGGTTTATGTGATTTTTATATTAATATATTCTTTTTGGAAATAAGTTGGCGAGGCGTCACATGAGAAGAAATGTTGGTGGTATAGATAAGGTGATGCGTGTCGTGGTCGGCGCGGTGCTGATTGGCCTAGCGCTGACCGGCGCCATTGGCGCCTGGGGCTGGGTCGGCGTGCTGCCGCTGGCCACCGGACTGCTTAATTTTTGCCCTGCTTACGGTCTGCTGGGAATCAGTACCTGCAAGAGGTGAGCATTATGAACAAGCCGGTCGTGACCCACTTTTTTGATGAATCCACCAACACTTTCAGCTATGTGGTAAGAGACCCTGAGAGCCATGCCTGCGCAATCCTCGACTCGGTTCTCGACTTCGATTACGCCGCCGGGCGCACTGATACTCGGTCGGCTGACGAGATCATCGCCTTCATCCGGCGTGTTGGGTTGAAGGTCGAGTGGATTCTCGAGACCCACGTGCATGCCGATCATCTCTCAGCGGCGCCTTACCTGCACGAGAAGCTGGGTGGCAAGACCGGCATCGGCGCCAGGATCACGGTAGTGCAGGAGGCCTTCGGCAAGGTCTTCAATGCAGGTACCGAATTCGCCCGCGACGGCAGCCAGTTTGACCGTCTATTCGAGGAGGGCGATGCCTTCGCCATTGGCAAGCTTGAAGGGCGAGTGTTGCATACACCGGGCCATACCCCGGCCTGCCTGACATATGTCATCGGCGATGCCGCCTTCGTCGGCGACACCCTGTTCATGCCGGACTACGGCACGGCCCGCTGCGACTTTCCCGGTGGCGATGCCCGCACTCTTTATCGATCCATCCAGAAGGTGCTGGCGCTACCGGGCGCAACCCGACTCTTCCTCTGCCATGATTACAAGGCACCGGAACGCAAGGAGTACCAGCACGAGACCACCGTAGCTGAGCAAAAGACCCATAACGTGCACGTCCGCGACGGTATCAGTGAAGAGGAGTTCGTCCGGATGCGTACCGAGCGTGATGCCACCCTCGACATGCCGAAGCTGATCCTGCCGTCGGTACAGGTCAATATGCGAGCCGGCCACATGCCTTCGCCCGAGGACAATGGCCAGGTCTATCTCAAAGTGCCGATCAACCGCTTCTGAGTGCGGTTGAGTCTGAATCTGTCGAGGGAAAAACGTGGACTGGAGTGCAAGCCTGCAGGGGCTGGTTGGTGGAATATTCATTGGCCTCTCGGCCGTCTGGTTGATGGCCACGCTTGGTCGAATCGCCGGCATCAGCGGTATCGTCGGTAGCTTGGTTACCATGCTGCCCAAGGGCGACAGCGGCTGGCGCGTGGCTTTCGTGCTGGGCCTGGTCAGTGGCCCTCTGTTGCTGATGCTGCTGGGAGGAGGGCTTGGCAACGTGGCCGGTGCGCCTGGCGAGGTGATCGGCCAGCCTGCCGGTGGGGTGGGGCTGATGCTGGTTGCGGGCCTGCTGGTGGGTGTGGGCACCGGCCTTGGCAGCGGCTGCACCAGCGGGCATGGTGTGTGCGGTCTGGCGCGTCTGTCGCCGCGCTCGCTGGTGGCCACGATGACGTTCCTGGCCTGTGCCATCGTCACCGTCTATGTCGTGCGACACCTGGCAGGGGGTGGTGCATGAAAACGCTGATGGGCTATATCGCCGGTCTGCTGTTCGGCCTGGGACTGGCGCTTGCCGGCATGACCGACCCCGCACGAGTACTCGGCTTCCTCGATCTTTTCGGCGCCTGGGACCCGACACTCATGTTCGTACTCGGCGGGGCCGTGGTGACCACTTTCACTGGCTACCGGCTGGTATTCCGCCGTGAGCGACCGATGGTGGGAGAAACCTTCCAACTGCCCTCCCGCCAGGATCTGGATGCCCGGCTGATGGGAGGAGCTGCCCTGTTCGGCATCGGCTGGGGTCTCTCAGGGTACTGCCCCGGTCCAGCCATTGCTTCCATCGCCGGGATGACGGCGCCTCTTTTCGCCATGTTGATTGCCATGGTGGCGGGCTGGTTCCTGGCCAGGGCCTTTCCTGCCCGCACATGATCGTTGCTGCGGTCGCCTTCAGCTACTGATGAGGCGGCCGCCTTCTCCTCTCAAGGACTCGCTCCGCCCATCATCTCCAATAGACGTCCCTCATCGGGCATGCCATCCACACGCTCCATGCGCCCGTTGCGCTGGAAAAGCGTGGTCGGAGTGGCGTAGAGGCCCAGTTCCTCGAACAGCTGGTTGTTGCGGTAGACCTGTTCTTCGATGGCGCGGGGCTGGGCCGAGGGGGCAATGTCATTGCCACCGCTGTGATCGTGCAGGGCCGCTTCAGGATCGTCGGCACCCAGCAGAGCGGAAGCCTTGGCCGGGCTGTCCGCTTGCAGGATTCCCACCATGACGTGACGCAGCTGGACGTCGCCGGCCTCGACCCAGGGCCGTGCGGTTTCCCAGAACCGACGGCAATAAGGACAGTTGGGATCAGTGAAGGTATAGAGTACCCGGGGAGCATCGGCGCTGCCGTCGGCGATCCAGTGGCTCTGTTCCAGCCGTTCCCAGAGTTCGTTCTCCAGAGGGACGCGCACCAGTTCGTCCAGCGAGGCTTCGGAAAGATCGTTACCCTCGGCGTCGATCATGGTGCCGACCACGGCATGCTCCCCGTCGGCGGTGACGAATACTGTCATTTCGCGGCCCTGGTGGCTGGCGGCGTAGCCGCTGAGTCCTCCCGGTGCCTGGAATTCCCCGTGAATCTCGAGCCCCTCTTCGACCAGGGCACGAACGGGCGCCGGCCAGTCGTCGGCTTGAATCTGCGGGGCGGCAGCGAGGGTTACCAGGGTAGCCGTCAGCAGCGTGAGGCGATAATCCATATCGGTTTCCTTGAGAATGTCTCTTGAGTAGAGTCCCTTGAACGAATGCGCCTGGGAGAGGGTGAAGCCTTCCCCAAGGTGGACCTGCGTGACGAAGGGCGGTTCACTGCAGCGGAGCGGTTTGCCGTGTCGGGTTGACGCATCCGGTCTTCTTCCTCGAGACCTCGTAGTATGCTGCTCGCTGCATTCCTCTGGTGCATGTCCAACGATACAACAAGGAGTCTCAATATGATGCTGGCCCGTTCACTGCTGGCCGCCACCGCTCTGTCGCTGCTGCCTCTGGTGGCGCTTGCCGATCCGCTGATCGTAGAGGAGGCGCAAGTGCGTGCCGTGCCGCCTGGCTCACAGGCTTCCGCCGCCTTCATGACGCTGCACAACCCGGGCGAGCAGGATGTGGTCCTGGTAGCGGCAGAATCGCCGGCAGCAGAAGTGGCGGAGCTCCACAATCACGAAAACGTGGATGGGGTGATGCAGATGCGCCAGGTGCCGCAGATTGTCGTTCCGGCCGGGGGCCGCGCAGAGCTGGCACCGGGCGGGCTGCACCTGATGTTGATCGGCTTGACCGCGCCGCTGGTGGAAGGCGAACCCGTCGAGATCGAGCTCAGCTTCGAGTCGGGTGAGTCTCAGCGGTTCGAGGCGCCGGTCAAGCGTATCGTCGTGGATGGGGAGGGCGGCCATGGCCATGGCCACAGGGATGCCCATGGCGACGATCATGGGCATGGACACGACCACTGAAACCGTCCTGAGGCCCGCCCGGCATGCATGGCGCACGCCTGTGCTGGGCGGCCAGCGGGGGAGCGGGTACAATGTCGGGTCAATAAGGCCTTGCTCGTGGCCATGCGCGACCACTGGGTCGCCCCGCTTCACGTTCGGATCGATACCATGCATTGCCCCTTCTGTGGCGCCCATGATACCCGTGTGACCGACTCCCGCCTGGTGGCGGAGGGCGATCAGGTGCGCCGCCGCCGCCAGTGCACCGATTGCGGCGAGCGCTTCACCACTTACGAGACCGCCGAACTGGTGATGCCCAGGGTGGTGAAATCCGATGGCTCGCGGGAAACTTTCGATGAGCACAAGCTGCGTGCCGGCATGCTGCGTGCACTGGAGAAACGCCCGGTAAGCGCCGAAGCCATCGAGGCCGCAGTGGAACGGATTCGCCATCGACTGCGGGCTACCGGCGAGCGCGAGATCCAGGCGCGCGATATCGGCGAGGCCGTGATGCAGGCGCTCAAGCGCCTGGACCAGGTGGCTTACATTCGCTTCGCCTCGGTCTATCGGCGATTCCAGGACATCGACGAATTTCGCGCCGAGATCGATCGCCTCTCCCAGGAACCCGGCTTCCCGCCCGGCACTGCCGACGACTAGCCTGCAGGAGCAATATGGCCAAGCCGACCGATGCCGCCTGGATGACCCGGGCATTACAGCTTGCCCGTCGTGGCCTCTACACCACACATTCCAACCCGCGTGTGGGCTGTGTGCTGGTCAAGAACCGGCGCCTGGTCGGCGAGGGCTGGCATGTGCGAGCCGGTGAGCCGCATGCCGAGGTCCATGCGCTGCGCATGGCGGGGGAAGCCGCCCGTCGCGCCACTGCCTATGTGACACTGGAGCCCTGCTCCCATCACGGGCGTACCGGCCCCTGTGCGGTGGCGCTGGTCGAAGCTGGCGTCAAGCGGGTCGTAGTAGCCATGCAGGATCCCAACCCCGAGGTGGCCGGACGTGGCATCGCCATGCTGCGTGCAGCCGGCATCGAGGTGGAGGTAGGGCTGCTCGAGGAGGAGGCGAGGTCGCTCAATCTGGGCTTCATCTCGCGCATGACCCGCCAGCGCCCCTTCGTGCGCCTGAAGATGGCCATGAGCCTGGACGGCCGCACTGCCATGCAGTCGGGCGAGTCGCAGTGGATCACCGGCCCACACGCCAGGTCGGAGGTACAGCGATTGCGGGCCAGCGCCAGTGCTGTCATGACCGGGGTCGACTCGATCATCTTTGACAACTCGCGACTGACGGTCAGGGCGTCTCAGCTCGGCCTCGACGATGCCGAGGTAATCGCTGCGCGCCAACCCTTGCGCGTTATAGTCGATACCCAGCTGCGCCTACCTGAGGCTGCGGCCTGCCTGCGTGAGCCGGGGCGCACCCTGGTGGCAACCGTGCTGGGCTACGATACACAGCGACGCACGCGCCTCGAGGCGGCTGGCGCCGAAGTGCTGGTTCTGCCGGCCGGCGAGAACGGGCGCGTCGATCTGCCCGCATTGATGCACTACCTGGCCGAGCAGGAACTGGTCAATGAGGTGCTGCTGGAAACCGGTGCTACGCTCGCCGGTGCCATGCTGGACGCCGGGTTGGTCGACGAGATGCAGCTGTTCGTGGCGCCGACCCTGCTCGGCGGCGAGGCGCGCCCGCTGTTCACCTTGCCGGGGTTGACGCGCATGGCCCAGCAGCGTCCGCTGGAAATTCTCGACATCCGCGCGGTCGGCCGCGACTGGAGAATCACTGCCCGGCCGGAGCGCAGGTAAGAGTCGGGGGGACGCTCACTACTGGCGCCCGAAGCCGCGCCAATGTGCTCACTACTGGCGCCCGAAGCCGCGCCAATGTGCTCACTACTGGCGCCCGAAGCCGCGCCAATGTGCTCACTACTGGCGCCCGAAGCCGCGCCAATGTACTCTGACGCCCATTCAACGTGGTGCGATATCGGCGGCAACGTTCTGTTGCGGTGCACTGTCGCCCATGACGTCGTTCGAACATTCGGAGATTCCAGCGTGCAATCTTCCCCAGGGGGCCTGGCTCCCATCGAAGACCTGATCGAGGACATTCGTCAGGGCAAGATGGTGATCCTCATGGACGATGAGGGTCGCGAGAACGAAGGCGATATCATCATGGCCGCCGAGAAGGTCGAGGCCGAGCATATCAACTTCATGGCACGTCATGCGCGTGGCCTGATCTGCATGCCGATGACCCGCGAGCGCTGCGAGCGTCTCAAGCTGCCGCTGATGGTGAGTGACAACGGTTCCGGCTTCGGCACCAAGTTCACGCTCTCCATCGAGGCCGCAGAGGGCGTCACTACCGGCATCTCGGCCGCCGACCGGGCGCGCACCGTGCAGGTGGCGGCGGCGCGTAACGCTCGTGCCGAGGACATCGTCCAGCCTGGCCACATCTTCCCGCTGATGGCGGAGCCGGGCGGCGTGCTTCGCCGTGCCGGCCATACCGAGGCGGCCTGTGACCTGGCCGCACTCGCCGGTTTCGATCCCAGCGGCGTGATCTGCGAGGTCATGAACGATGATGGCAGCATGGCCCGGCGCCCCGAGCTGGAGCGCTTCGCCGCCGAGCACGGCTTGAAGATGGGCACCATCGCCGATTTGATCCATTATCGTATCCACAACGAGCAGACGGTCGAGCCTGTCGAGTCCATCCTGGTCGATACGGCCGTTGGCAAGCTGACTCTGCACGTCTTTCACGACCGGATTCAGAATGCGCACCACGTGGCGCTGGTGAAGGGTGAGCCGAGTCCCGATACCCTGACCACGGTGCGTGTACATCTGGCCGATACCATGCGCGACCTGCTCGGCCTGCAGAAGGGCGAGAGCCGCAACTGGACGACCCATAGCGCGCTGGAAGAGATCGCCCGAGTCGAGCAGGGTGTGTTCGTGCTGCTCGACGATGGTCGACCGCATCAGGACTTCCGCGACCAGTTGGAGGTCTTCCTGGAGCGCCGTCGATTGCCGCGTACCAGCGATTCCGACGGCGCTGGGAACTACCTGACCATCGGTACCGGCTCACAAATTCTGCGTCACCTGGGTGTAGGGCGCATGCGCTTGCTCAGCTCACCTTGGAAGTTCTCGGCACTGTCAGGCTTCGATCTCGAGGTGGTCGAGCTGATTGCACCGGGTGAAGAGGGCGTGACTGCTCCAGGCTGAGCCTATGCTCGCCCGATGTTCAAGCGGGCCTTGAGGAGGCCGGCACCAGCTGCCGGTCCGCTCGACTTCAGCAAAATCCATATCGTTTTCAGCAGGACCATTTCAGGAATCAGCGATGCATACCCTGTCTCAACTGGAAGGCAACTTCGTCGACGTCGACGGTCGCTACGTGATCGTCGTGGGGCGTTTCAACCACCATGTGGTAGACAGCCTTGTCGAAGGCGCCGTGGATATCCTGGTGCGTCACGGCGTTGACGCCGAGAATATCGATATCGTCCACGTGCCGGGTGCCTGGGAGCTGCCGTTGGCGGTGAAGCGTGCCTTGCAGGTGGTGCGCCCCGATGCGGTGATCGCGCTGGGCGCGGTGATCCGTGGCGGCACACCCCATTTCGAGTACGTGGCAGGTGGGTGCAACGCGGCGCTGGGCAACCTCCAGCTAGAATTCGAAACGCCCATCGCCAACGGCGTGCTGACGGTCAATTCGATCGAGCAGGCCATCGAGCGCTCCGGTACCAAGGCCGGCAACAAGGGGGCCGAAGCGGCCATGGCCGCCATGGAGATGGTCTCCCTGCTGCGCGGTTTCGGTGACAGCGATGGCCGCGACGGAGAAACCTCATGAGTGCATCGCGCCCGCAACGCACCCCTTCGGCGGGCCAGCAGGCGCGGCGTGCGGCTCGGGAACTGGCAGTGCAGGGACTCTATCAGTGGCACATGACCGGCAAGTCGGCAACGGCCATCGAGGCGGAGTTCCGCAGTCAGCAGCCCGACGATGATCTCGAGGATCACGAGAACTGGGCCAAAGTGATGCAGATTGCCGACCTGGCTCTGTTCCACGAACTGTTGCACAACGTCGTACGCTTCCGCGACGACCTGGACGCCTCCATCGCGCCGTTGCTGGACCGGCGCCTGGTGGAGCTGGATCCCATCGAACTGTCCATCCTGCGTCTGGGCGCCTATGAGCTCAGCCGCCGGCTGGACGTGCCCTATCGTGTCGCGATCAACGAAGGTGTTGAACTCGCCAAGTCTTTCGGCGCCACCGACGGGCACAAGTACGTCAACGGTATTCTCGACAAGCTGGCCGCCCGGTTGCGTAGCGCCGAGGTCCGGGCACGTCGCGGCTGAAGGTGCCACCGGTGGCCAGTGAATTCGAACTGATCGCCCGTCATCTCACTCCCGTTGCACCCGGCGCGGATGCCGGCGTGCCGTTAGGCGTGGGTGACGACTGTGCGCTGCTTGCGCCGAGGGCTGGGTGGCAATTGGCGGTCAGCGTCGACACCTCGGTTGCCGACGTGCATTTTCCTGCCGACGCGCCGGCCGAGGCGATCGGCTATCGAGCCCTGGCGGTGAGCCTGAGCGACCTGGCGGCGATGGGCGCCGCGCCGCGCTGGTGCCTCATGGCGCTGGCGCTCGCCAGCGACGACGAGGCGTGGCTGGCCGATTTCGCCCACGGCTTCCATTCGCTTTGCCGAGCCAGTGATACAGCGCTGGTGGGGGGCGATATAACCCGTGGCGAACTCTCCGTCAGCGTTACCGTGATGGGCGAGGTGCCCGTCGGCGAGGCGCTGACACGTGGTGGCGCACGCCCCGGCGATATCCTGGCCGTGACCGGGGCTCTCGGCGGTGGGGCGGGGGGGCTGGCGCTCTGGCAACGTGGCGTGCGGGACCTGGATCATCCGTTGCTGGCCCGTTACCTCAAGCCGACTCCCAGGCTCGCAGCTGGTCTGGCACTGCGTGGCCTGGCCCATGCGGCCATCGATATTTCCGACGGCCTGCTGGCCGACCTCGAACACATGCTGGCCGCTTCGGGCGTGGGGGCGCGGCTCGAGCCCGAGGCGCTGCCGTTCGCACCCGGCCTGACTGAGGCCTTGGGGGCGAAGGCCGCTCGTGACGCTGCCCTGTGTGGTGGCGACGATTACGAGCTGCTGGTAAGCCTGCCTGGCAACGCCTTGGAAGAGGCTCGACAGCGCCTGGCAGGGCAGGGCCTTGCCATCACGGCGATCGGTACGGTCCGTGCCGAATCTGGCGTGACGGGTGTTGACCTCGACGGTGCCCATGGCTGGCAGCACTTCCGTGGGGGCAGGCCATGAACCGCTGTCCGCCGAGCGTATGGCGACGCCCCGTCCACTTCTTCGCCTTTGGCCTCGGTAGCGGCGCCGTACCATGGGCACCGGGTACCTTCGGTACCCTGGCCGCGATTCCCTTCTATTGGTTGCTCTCGGAGCTGCCGCTGGGCTGGTACCTGTGGCTGGTAGCGATCTCCTTCGTGGTGGGGGTCTGGCTGTGCGACAAGACCTCTCGCGACCTTGGTGTACACGACCACTCCGGCATCGTCTGGGACGAATTCGTCGGCTACTGGATCACCATGGCAGCGGTGCCGTTCTCCTGGGAGGCGGCACTATGGGGCTTCGTGCTGTTCCGCATATTCGACGTGTTCAAGCCGTGGCCGATTCGCTGGGCCGACCGTCGCGTGGCGGGTGGGTTCGGTATCATGATCGATGATGTCCTCGCCGGTATCTATGCCTGGAGTACGATGCACCTCTGGCTCTGGTTGCACTAGATCACATTCCATGTTCGTTTGGACGGGGTGGCGCAAGGAAAAGGGCAGGGGGGAAAGCTATGCGCAAGGAACGGCTCATCGTCCCGTTGTTGGTCGTGCTTCTGCTTGCCTGGCTGGCTGGCCAGGCAGTCTCGAGCTGGCTGTTCGAGCGTGAGATGACGCGCACGCTGACCGATCTCGAGGCACGCGGTGAACTCGACATCGAACGCGTGGACGTGGAGCAGGGCTGGTGGTCCTCGACGGGGCGTATTCACTTGGCACCGTTGTTCGGCCACGCATGGCAACTGGAGCTGTCCTATCGTGCCCGGCATGGCGTACTCAGCACCCATCTGGATGGCGAAGTGACGCTGCGTCATGGCCCCGAGGGCGTGCAGCTGTTTGGCGCTTCGCTGGCCTCTTCGCCCCCCCAGTGGGAAGCGAGCTACCACACCCTGAGCGGCACCCTCGATGGTCGGATCCAGCTTGCGCCGCTGCGCATCACCCAGCAGGAGCGCGAACTCACCTTCGAAGGCGGGCGCTTGCGCTTCAGCGGCGAGCAGGGCAATTGGCGACTACGTGCCCAGCTCGATTCGTGGACGCTCAGCGATGGGGCTGCTCGACTGGAAATCGGCCCCGCTATTCTCAACAGCCAGTATGCCTACACCGAGGACGCCCACTCCTTCACCCAGGAAGACCGCCTGCACATCGAGTCACTCTCCTGGTACCAGCCTCAGCTCAAGCTCGATGCCCATGGCATACGGCTGGCGAATCGTGTTGCCCTGGATGATCAGGAGCTGCGCATGCAGCTCGATCTCGACCTGGGTCAGATTCATACCGCTGAGCAGGTCTTGCTGACAGGGCAGATGGAGGCGGAGTTGTCGCGCCTCAATGCCGATGCTATTCGCAGCACCATGTCGCGCTTGCGCGAGCTGGCCGCCAGCGGTCGTCATGAGGGCGGACGGGATGCCCTGCTGGCTGATCTTGAACCCTACCTGCTGGCGAGTCTTCGCGATTCACCGCGCCTCGACCTGCGGCGTCTCGAACTGGATAGCCCGATGCTGGGCCTGTCCGCTCAGGTCGATGGCTCGCTGTTCTTCGATGGCCGCCGGCTGGAGGCGCTCAGCCTGGTCGACTTCGCGGAGCCTGCCGTCAAGGAGCGCTGGCGCCGCCGCCTCGATGGTGACTTCACCTGGCATGAGCTGCCCACCGTGGTCGCATTATGGCTCGGCCTGCCGCTGGATACCCGTACGCTGGAAGTCGATGTCGGGCGGGGTCAGGTTCGCGTCAACAGTCGTCCGCTGCCTCCCTTGTGGCGTTAGCCTTCTGCCGCAGCATCTTAATTGACCGCCCGGTATAGACCTTCGACTTGAAGTTGGTCGCCACCGCCCACATTGCTCAGCTCAGTGTGTATCCGGCTTTCATAGCTTCAGGACGAGGATTTCATGAGCGATCACGATCAGGACGAGCACAACTGGCAGCAGGCAAGGACGGAGTCCGATGGGGCGCTGGGTTCCGATGGCGAGGTAGACCAGGTCGCCAATGCCGTCATTCCCGCCAGCGACTACCTGCCCGAGCGCATCTATTTGCTGCCGATCCATAACCGTCCCTTCTTCCCCGCCCAGGTTCAGCCGCTGGTCATCAACCGTGAGCGCTGGGAAGAGACCATGCGCCGGGTCGGCAACACGCCTCACCATACGCTGGGGGTGGCCTTCGTCGGCGACAAGGCGGTTGATGATCTAGGTCATGACCATTTTCCCGAAATCGGCACGGCGGTAAGGGTGCACAAGATGCACGGCGAAGAGGGGCAATTGCAGTTCATCGCCCAAGGCTTGCGCCGCTTTCGCATCCAGCGCTGGCTGTCGAAGGAGCCGCCGTATCTGGTCGAGGTCAGCTACCCGCGCGAGCCGGTCAACGCCGACGAGGACGAGACCCGCGCCTATGCCATGGCGATCATCAACGGCATCAAGGAGCTGCTGCCGATCAATCCGCTCTACGGTGAGGAACTCAAGCACTACCTCAATCGCTTCAGCCCCCACGAACCGGGGCCGCTGACCGACTTTGCCGCAGCCATCACCTCGGCCAAGGGGCGCGAGCTGCAGACCGTGCTTGAGACCCTGCCGGTGCAGGCACGAATGGAGAAGGTGCTGCCGTTGCTACGCAAGGAGATCGACGTTGCCCAACTGCAGACCGAGATCAGCGAGCAGGTCAATGCCCAGATGCAGGAGCGCCAGCGCGAGTTCTTCCTGCGCGAGCAGCTCAAGGTGATCCAGCGCGAGCTGGGCATCTCCAAGGACGACCGCGAGAACGACGTCGATACCTTCCGCGACCGTCTCGAGGGGCTGGTCGTGCCGCCCAAGGTGCTGACCCGCATTGAGGAGGAGCTCGACAAGCTCTCGGTATTGGAAACCGGCTCGCCGGAATACGGCACCACTCGCAATTATCTTGACTGGCTGACCTCGATGCCGTGGGGCGTACGCAGCCAGGACCAGCTCGACCTGGCCCACGCCAGGAAGGTACTCGACCGCGACCACGACGGCCTCAAGGACGTCAAGGAACGCATCATAGAGTTCCTCGCCGAAGGTACCTTCAAGGGTGACGTTGGAGGCTCGATTGTGCTGTTGGTGGGTCCACCCGGGGTGGGCAAGACTTCCGTCGGTCGTTCCATCGCCGAGGCGCTGGGGCGCGAGTTCTACCGCTTCTCGGTAGGCGGCATGCGTGACGAGGCAGAGATCAAGGGGCACCGCCGCACCTACATCGGCGCCATGCCCGGCAAGCTGGTGCAGGCGCTCAAGGAGGTTGAGGTCGAGAACCCGGTGATCATGCTCGACGAGATCGACAAGCTGGGCAAGTCGTTCCAGGGCGACCCGGCCTCAGCACTGTTAGAGGTACTCGATCCCGAGCAGAACGTCGATTTCCTCGATCATTACCTCGACGTGCGCCTGGACCTCTCCAAGGTGCTGTTCGTGTGTACCGCCAATACCCTGGATTCAATCCCGGGGCCGTTGCTCGACCGCATGGAGCAGATCCGTCTCTCCGGCTACATCGCCGAGGAGAAGGTGGCCATCGCCAAGCATCACCTCTGGCCAAAGCTGCTCGAGCGCGACAAGATCCCGAAGAGACGCATCAATCTCACCGATGCTGCCCTGCGCCAGGTGATCGAGGGCTATGCCCGCGAGGCCGGCGTGCGCCAACTCGAGAAGCAGCTGCATAGCATCGTGCGCAAGTCAGCAGTCAAGCTGCTCGAAGGTGATCAGGAGTCGGTGCGCATCTCGGTCAAGAATCTCGAGGAGTTCCTCGGTGCCCCGTTGTTCCGCCAAGAGCAGGTGCTCAAGGGCGAGGGCGTGGTCACCGGCCTGGCCTGGACCTCGATGGGGGGCGCCACGCTGCCCATCGAGGCAGGCAAGGTGCACTCGCTGACCCGTGGCTTCAAGCTCACCGGCAAGCTAGGTGAGGTGATGCAGGAGTCGGCCAACATCGCCTACAGCTACACGTTGGGTCATCTCGCCGAGTATGGAGTCGATACTGGCTTCTTCGATTCGGCCTTCGTGCATCTTCATGTGCCGGAAGGTGCCACTCCCAAGGATGGCCCCTCGGCGGGGGTGACCATGACCACGGCACTGCTGTCGCTGGCTCGGCATCAGGGCATTGGCCGTCCGTTGGCGATGACCGGCGAGCTGACGTTGACTGGACAGGTGCTGCCGGTGGGCGGGATTCGCGAGAAGATCATCGCCGCCCGGCGCAGCAAGATCTTCGAAGTGATTCTGCCGGAAGCCAACCGCCGCGATTACGACGAGCTGCCCGACTTCCTCAAGGAAGGCATGACGGTGCATTTCGCCAAGCGCTACCAGGACGTAGCCAGGGTCGCCTTCCATCTGTAAATCGTGAAGTGGGGTGCGGTGGCGCTACAGGGAGACATTGGCGCCGCCGTCCACCATCAGGGTATCGCCCGTGATGAAGGTGTTTTCGGCCGAGGCCAGGAAAGCGACCGCACGAGCCACCTCTTCGGCGTCGGCAACGCGGCCAAGTGGGGTGGCCGCCTGCCAGCGGCGTCGCGATTCGGATGCGGCGTCCTGCATGCCGGCACTGACTGGGCCGGGAGCCACGGCGTTGACCAGGATGCCATGAGGGCCGAGTTCGACCGCCAGCGCGCGGCTCAACGCCAACATGGCACCCTTGCACATGGCATAGGCCGAGCGCTCGGCGGTGGTGCGCAGACCGTGGGCCGAGGCGACGATGACGATGCGACCGCAACCCTTGGCCAGCATCAGCCGGGTGGCGGCCTGCAGCGCCTGGAAGACACCGCTGACGTTGACCGTCAGCATCTCACCCAGCGCCTTCGGCGCTACCTCGACGAAGCGTCCCCGGTGGATCACACCGGCGGCGTTGATGCAGGCATCGAGCCCCATGCCCTGCGCCTCGATCCTGGCAAAGGCCATCGCAATGGCATCGGGACAGGCCAGGTCGCAACCGATGAAGGCGCAGCGCTGCGGCCAGGCTTCGAGTAGGGCTGCGACCCGCGTGCGCCGATCTTCACGGTCAAGCACATGGACGAAATCTCCCGCTGCAAGCATCTGCTCGACGATGGCGCTGCCGATTCCCCCGGCACCACCCAGTACGGCCGCGATACGCATGGCTTATCCTTGATTTCCCTTGTGCAAAAAAATCTGCATTATAGTCTTTTATACGATGTTTCCTGATAACTGCGTCATTCGATTCGCACTACCGAGCATTACAACAATGACAACACCCGGCGATACCGGACACTCAAGGGAGAACCTCATGACTAACCGCAAGCACGCCTTCGCTCGCACCCTGCTGGCATCGGCCACCGCCGTGCTGGTGGGCGCCGGCGCACTTTCCGCCCAAGCCGAGACACGGGTGACCTACAAGTCCGCCTCGGCGGGTACCGCCTACTACCAGATGGGCGTCGAGCTTTCCGAGGCGATTCGTCGGGGCACCGACGGTGAGATCGTGCTGACCCTGGAAGAGAGCCAGGGCTCGGTGCAGAACGTCATGGAGGTCATGGCGCGTCAGGGCAACTATGTCTTTACCACGCCGCCTGGATTGGTCGACCAGGCCATGGCCGGTGAGGGGCCTTTTGCCGAGCGCCAGAGTCCGCGCTTCCAGGAGATTCGCGGTCTGTTCCCGATTCCCGCCATCACCATGCACTTCGTGGCAGCCGGCGATGCGGGCGTGATCAGCCTGGAGGACCTCGAGGGCAAACATGTGCTGATCGGCCGTGGCACCTTCGGCGCGCGCGAAGCGGAGCGCTATCTGGAGCTGTTCGGCATGCTGGACAAGGTGCGCGTGGCCAATGCCGAGATCGGCAGCGGCCCCGACGCGCTGAAGAACGGCCAGATCGACGCCTTCGTCACGGCCAGCTCCTTCCCCACGCCCAATGTGATCGAGACCGCCGCCAGCATGCCGATCAGTCTGGTCAGCCTCAGCGACGAGCAGATCGACCAGACCGGCGCGGCGCGTCAGACCATCCCGGCTGGTACCTATCCCGGTGTCGATCAGGACGTAGAAACCACGTCGCTGCCGGTGATCGCCTACACCACTACCGGCATGGACGACGAGACGGCCTACGCCCTGACCCGGACCTTCTGGGAGCGACGCGACGCCATGGCCGAGGAAACCGCCTGGTGGGGCAGCATCACCCATGACATGATTGGCAATATCGCCGGCACCCTGCACCCGGGTGCCGTGCGCTATTACGATGAAGCCGGTATCGAAATACCCGACGAGTTGCGTTAACCCGGCTTGCTGGGCCGGCGAGGTCGTCTGCCGTCGCCGGCCCTGAGCCAAAGGCACCCCTTTTTATGCTATCGACATTCGCTTCTTCACCGACGGCTGGTTCGGTCGCCGGCAACGACGTGCCGCGTATTCATCCGGCCTGGGTGCTCCTGGGGGCGGTGACGGTGGCCTTTCACCTGGGGCTGATCTTCTATGGCTTGACGCCTGCGCTGGTCAGCCGGCCGATTCATATGGCCCTGGCGCTGCCATGGATCCTGATCTTCGCCGCGCGCACGCCCTTCGAGCGCTGGAGCGGCTGGCTGTTGACCGGACTCGGCATTGCCGCCTGCGGCTATATCGCCTTCAATGAAGAGGCGCTGGCCAATCAGTACGGCTTCATTGATAACAACTTCCAGATGGCGCTGGGCGTCTTCCTGGTTGTGCTGACGTTGGAAACGGCACGCCGGGCGATCGGCTGGCCGTTGCCCCTGGTGGCGGTGGCGGCGCTGGCCTATGCGGTGTTCGGCGAGCACATTCCTGGCCAGTTCGGCCATCCCGGGCTGCCGATGCAGAGCTTCGTCGGCACTCTGACCATTGCCGAGAGCGGCCTGTGGGGCTCGCTCACCGGGGTCAGCGTGGGGGTGGTGGCGATCTTCGTCATCTTCGGTGCGGTGCTCAATGCCGGTGAGGCGGGACGCGGCTTCATGAACATTGCCAGCGCTTTCGCCGGGCGGCTGACCGGCGGCGCGGCCAAGGTCTCGGTGATCTCTTCGGCGCTGATGGGCTCGATCTCCGGCTCTGCCTCGGCCAACGTGGCCTCCACTGGCGCCATCACCATTCCCTCCATGGTGCGCCTTGGCTATCCGCGTACCCTGGCCGGTGGCGTCGAGGCGGTGGCTTCTTCGGGCGGGCAGATCATGCCGCCGCTGATGGGGGCGGGCGCCTTCGTCATGGTCGAACTCACCGGCACGCCCTATACCCAGATCATGGCAGCGGCACTGTTGCCGGCGATTCTCTACTTCGCCACCGTGTGGATGGGCATCAACGCCTATGCCACCCGTCACGACCTGCGACCCATGGCGGCGGAGGACCGCCCCAGCGGCAAGGAGGTAATGATTACCTCGCTGTTCTTTGCCGTGCCCTTCGTGCTGCTGCTGGAGCGCATCTTCCTGGGCGGTTATACCCCCCAGTACGCTGCCAGCATTGCCATCTTCGCCGGTATGCTGCTGCTGTTCTTCGATGTGACGCTGAGCTTCTCCCTGCGCGGCTTTGCATCGCGTATGGCTGAGGCCATGGTCACCGCCGGCCGACAGGTGGCTGTGATCGGTGCCATCATCATCTGCGCCTCGCTGGTGATCGGCGTGCTCTCGCTTACCGGGCTTGGCGTCAAGATCACCTCCGGCATCCTGTCGCTATCCAATGAAATGCTGTGGCCGGCTCTGCTGCTCACGGCATTGGCCTGCCTGGTGCTGGGCATGGAAGTGCCGACCACGGCGGCCTACGTGATCTGCGTCTCGGTGGCCGGTCCCGCGCTCACCGCACTGGGGCTGGAGCCGCTGCTGGCACACCTGTTCGTGTTCTGGTTCGCGCTGCTCTCGACCATCACGCCGCCGGTATGCGGCGGGGTGTTCATCGCCGCGGGCATGGTCGGGGAGAACTGGCTCAAGGTGGCGATGAAGGCCATGGCACTGGGCATCGGACTGTACATCATTCCGCTGGCCATGGTCGCCAACCCCGATGTGATCCGCCTGGCCTTCGATCCGCTCTGGGCGATTTTCGATGCGCTCAAGATCGCACTGGGCCTCGCCGCGATCTCCTACGGGGTGATCGCACGCCGTGCACTCTGGCTGCGGCTGGTGCTGGTCGTGACCGGGGCGCTGGTGATCTTCGCGTTTTGAGCCGAATGCTGAGGAGAATGAGATGATCGTTGCCACGCTGGGCCCCGAGGGAAATAACCATGTGCTGGTGCTGCGCCGCTATCTCGCCGCCCGTGGGCTTGCCGATGCGCAGGTGAAGCTCTTCGATGACTTCCCTACGGCGTTCGCAGCGCTGGTAGCAGGCGAGGTGGACCGGGTGCTGCAGTGCACGGCTCACTTCAGCCACGCCGACTGCGTGGGGCGCCATATGCACCGCGCCTTTCCGGTGGACGTCTTCGTCGCCGGCAGTCACCCGCTGGCACTGTTGGCGCGGCGCGATGTCGCAGCGCCGCGTCAGGTGGCGCGCCAGCCGGCCACCCGCTATTACACCGACCTCTCAGGTTTCAGCGAGGAGGTCGATGCGGCCACCACCGTGGCGGTGGCCGAGGGACTCTTGGCCGGTCGCTTCGAGGCGGGCATCTGCGCTCGCCAGGCGCTGGAGGATCATCCCGAGAAACTGTGCCTGCTCGAGGACCTTGGCCCGGCGCTGGATGTCTGGGTGCTCTATGGGACAGAGCCGCTGGTTGACAGCAACCCGCTGGTACTCTAGCCGCCTAGGCTCGTACATGACAGAATCGGTGAATTCCATACCTAGACCGTCGCCGCCTGTGGGCGGCCGAGACGGCGTGAACCGCATAGCGCGAATGCGCACCAAGAGGACACCATGCCCGAATATCGCTCCCGTACCACCACCGCCGGCCGCAACATGGCTGGCGCCCGCGCCCTGTGGCGCGCCACAGGCATGAAGGACGAGGACTTTCACAAGCCGATCATTGCCGTGGCCAACTCCTTTACCCAGTTCGTGCCCGGGCACGTACACCTTAAGGACATGGGCCAGTTGGTGGCGCGGGAGATCGAGAAAGCCGGCGGAGTGGCCAAGGAGTTCAACACCATCGCCGTCGACGACGGTATCGCCATGGGTCACGACGGCATGCTCTACTCGTTGCCGAGCCGAGACATCATCGCCGACAGCGTCGAGTACATGGTCAACGCCCACTGCGCCGATGCCCTAGTGTGCATCTCGAACTGCGACAAGATCACCCCGGGAATGCTGATGGCTGCCATGCGCCTCAACATCCCGGTGATCTTCGTCTCCGGCGGCCCCATGGAAGCCGGCAAGACCAAGCTGCTCAACCACGGCCTCGATTTGGTCGACGCCATGGTCATGGCCGCCGACGACTCGGTGGACGACGAGACGCTGGCCGAGGTCGAGCGCAGCGCCTGTCCCACCTGTGGCAGCTGCTCCGGCATGTTCACCGCCAACTCGATGAACTGCCTGACCGAGGCGCTGGGCCTGGCGCTGCCGGGCAACGGCACCGTGCTTGCCACCCACGCCGACCGTCGCCGCCTGTTCGAGACCGCCGGTCATCGCATCGTCGAACTGGCCAAGCGCTACTACGAAGGTGACGAGGCGCACCTGCTGCCTCGTGCCATCGGCTCCAAGGCGGCGTTCAAAAACGCCATGACGCTCGATATCGCGATGGGCGGCTCCACCAATACCATCCTGCACCTGCTGGCTGCCGCACAGGAGGCGGAGGTCGACTTCACCATGGCCGACATCGACCGGCTGTCGCGAGAAGTACCGCAACTGTGCAAGGTGGCGCCCAACACCCAGAAGTACCATATCGAGGACGTGCACCGTGCCGGTGGCATCATGGCAATCCTCGGCGAGCTGGATCGTGCCGGCGTGCTCGATACACGGGTGCCGACCGTTTACGGCGACAGCCTCAAGGCGGCGCTGGACGAGTGGGACATCATGCGCAGCCCCTCGCCCGAAGTGGTTGAGTTCTTCAAGGCGGGCCCCGGTGGTGTGCCCACCCAGACCGCTTTCTCCCAGAGTACGCGCTGGCCGAGCCTGGATGGCGACCGTGCCAACGGCTGCATTCGCGATCTCGAGCACGCCTTCTCCCGGGAAGGTGGGCTGGCGGTACTCTACGGCAACATCGCCCAGGATGGCTGCGTGGTGAAGACAGCCGGCGTCGACGACTCCATCCTGGTGTTCGAGGGGCCGGCCCACGTGGTCGAATCCCAAGACCAGGCGGTAGAGCATGTCCTGGCAGGCAAGGTGAAGGAGGGCGAGGTCGTCGTCATTCGCTACGAGGGACCCAAGGGCGGGCCAGGTATGCAGGAGATGCTCTATCCCACCTCGTACCTCAAGTCGAAAGGCCTGGGCAAGGCATGCGCGCTGCTCACCGACGGGCGTTTCTCCGGCGGCACCTCGGGTCTTTCTATCGGCCACGTTTCCCCCGAGGCGGCAGCAGGCGGGGCCATCGGCCTGGTGCAGTCCGGCGACATCATCCGTATCGACATCCCCAACCGCCGCATCGACGTCAAGCTTTCCGACGCCGAGCTGGCGGCTCGGCGCGAAGCCGAAGAGGCGCGCGGAAAAGATGCCTGGAAACCCAGCATCCAGCGCGTGCGCAAGGTGTCGGCGGCGCTCAAGGCCTATGCCCTGCTGGCGACTTCCGCAGACAAGGGGGCGGTGAGAGATCTCTCCAAGCTCGATTGACACAACGACGAACCGGGCCAGGGCCCGGTTCGTCGTTGTGGGCTTTTTCATGCAGCAGTAAGGAACGATGACATGCGCAAGCAGACCTTCGGTGTCGGCCTGATCGGTTTTGGCACTGCCGGCCGTATCTTTCACGCCCCGTTGATCCAGGCCACGCCTGGGCTGGAATTGCTGGCCGTGGTCAGCAGTTCGCCCGAGCGAGTACATGAAGCGCTGCCCGAGGTCGAGGTGCTGTCCAAGGCGGCGGCACTGTTCTCTCGGTCGGATATCGACCTGGTCGTCATCGCCAGCCCCAACGAGACCCACTTCCCGCTGGCCAAGGCGGCGCTTGCCGCCGGCAAGCATCTGGTAGTCGACAAGCCGTTCACCGTATCGCTGTCCGAGGCGCGGCTGCTCAAGGCGGAGGCCGACAAAGCAGAATGTCACCTCAGCGTCTTTCACAATCGCCGCTGGGACAGCGATTTCCGGACCCTGCACAAACTGATCGAGGAGGGCGGCGTGGGGCGTCCGGTCTCGCTCGAGCTGCGCTTCGACCGCTTCCGGCCTACGGTGGCCGATCGCTGGCGCGAGCAGCACAAGCCGGGTAGCGGTATCTGGTACGACCTGGGTTCACATCTGCTCGACCAGGCACGCACGCTGTTCGGCATGCCGCGAGCGATTCTGCTCGACCTGATGGCGGCGCGGGATGGCGCCGAGGTGGACGACGAGTTTCATGCGCTGCTCGATTACGACACGCTTCGGGTCACCCTGCGGGCCAGCTCACTGGTGGCGGAACCGACGCCGCAGCAGGCGCTGCACGGCACCCGGGGCAGCTTCGTCAAATATGGTCGCGATCCTCAGGAGAACTGGCTGAAGGAGGGGCGTATCCCTACGCGCGACTGGGGAATCGATCCTCGCCCCGGCCAACTGACGCTGGCCGGCGACGACGGGCATCTGGCTACGAGCGAGCATCAGGGGCTCCCTGGCGACTACCTGGCCTACTATGTCGGCATCGTCGAGGCGCTGGTGAGCGGGGCGCCGGTACCAGTCAGCGTGGAGGAGGGAATCGAAGTCGTGGCCATGCTGGAGGCGGGGCTCGACAGCTATCGCCAGAGTCGCTGGATCCGCCTCAAGGAGGGCAACGGCAACCTGCGCCAGCTTCATCGTCACGCCTGAGCTATCGGGCCGGCACGGCTACCAGCTCAGCGGCGCCTCCTTGCCGCGACGTTCACGCAGAGTGTCGCGGGCGATGAACAGCGCGGCGATGGCCCGTGCCTCGTGGAAATCGTCGCGCATCAACAGGGCCGGCAGCTCCTCGAGGGCGTGGGTCTCGACCACCAGCGGCTCCGGCTCGTCCCCGGGCAGGCGCTTGGGGTAGAGGTCGGTGGCAAGCAGCACCTGCATGCGGTGGCGCATGTAGTTGGGCGCCAGTGACAGCTCCACCAGCGGCTCGATACGCCGGGCGCCGAAGCCGCACTCCTCCATCAATTCACGATTGGCTGCGGTGACGATGTCCTCGCCCGGGTCCACCAATCCCTTGGGCAGGGTCAGCACATAGTCCTCGAAGCCTGCCGCGTATTCGCGGATCAGCAGCACGTGGTCCGGGTCGGGCATGGCAATGATCATGACCGCACCCTGGTCGCTGCCGGTCAGGCGTTCGAAGGTGCGTTCGGCGCCATTGGCGAAGCGCAGCTCCAACGATTCGATATGGAACAGGCGGCTCCTGGCGACGGATTGACGCGCCAGTACCTGGGGTTTCTGCAAGGTCTTCTTCTCGGACATGAAGGCTCCGTGTCGTGCGGGCGTGCCGGGAATGCGCCGCGTAAATGCATTGGGTACAATACCACGCCTTCCACCGCTCAGATGCCACCGGGAGTCGCCATGATCGATTGGCGCGCCATCGATACCGTTCTGCTCGACATGGACGGCACACTGCTCGACCTGCATTTCGACAGCCATTTCTGGCTGGAGCACCTGCCGCGACGCTACGTAGAGCTTCATCGCCTCGACGAGGCGACCCAGGAGCAGATACGCTCGCGCATCCTGCGCGAGCGGGGCACCCTCAACTGGTACAGCCTGGCCTACTGGAGCCGCGAGCTGGGTGTGGACATCGTTGCCCTCAAGCGCGAGGTCCAACACCTGGTCGGTCTGCGCAGCGATGCGCTGGATTTTCTCAAATGGCTGAAAACGGCCCACCCACGGGTGGTGCTGGCAACCAATGCCGACCGAGAGAGCCTGGAGCTCAAGCTGCCCCTCACCGGCCTCGAGGCCTACCTGGACGCCATCGTCTCCTCGGCCGATCTCGGCGTGCCCAAGGAGGCCCAGGAGTTCTGGTTCGCGCTGCAGGAAGTCGAGCCCTTCGACCCGGCCCGCACACTGTTCATCGATGACAACCCAGATGTACTCGAGAGTGCGCGGGAATACGGTATCCGCCACCTGCTCGGCATCAAGCAGCCCGACAGCACACGACCGGAAAAGGAGCTCGAGGAGTTCATCGCTCTGGACCGTTTCGCCACGATCCTGCCCCAGGAGCTACCCTCGGAGGTACGCGGTGAAGCTGGCCAGCATGCTGAGACAGGAGAGAACGGTGGATAGCGTACGACTCGACAAGTGGCTGTGGGCCGCCCGCTTCTTCAAGACCCGCGCCCTGGCCAAGAAGGCCATCGAGGGCGGCAAGGTGCACTACAACGGCGGGCGTGCCAAGACCAGCAAGAACGTCGAGGTGGGTGCCCTGATTCGCGTGCCCCAGGGGTGGGACGTCTGGGAAGTGGAAGTCGTGGCACTTTCCGACCAGCGTCGCGGCGCGCCGGAGGCTCGTGAACTTTACCGCGAGACGGCCGAGAGCGTCGCACGCCGGGAGAGTGAGGCCGAAGGCCGGCGACTGACCAACCAGGCCATGCAGCACCCGCTCAAGCGACCCGACAAGAAGCAGCGTCGCGACATTCAGCGCTTCCAGCGTCAGCAGGACGAGTGAACCCCTCTTGCCGATGACCCTGAACGACCCCTTTCGGAATCGATCATGACCGACCAGATCCAGCGTTTCCTGTTCGAACGCACCAATGTACGTGGCGAGATCGTCACTCTCGAGCGGGCCTACGGCGACGTGCTCGAACGCCATGGCTATCCGCCGGCCGTCAATCATCTACTGGGTGAGCTGCTGGCCGCCGTGGCTCTGCTCACCGACACGGTCAAGCTCGACGGCATCCTCAGTATCGAGGTACGCGGCCAGGGAGAACTCTCTCTGCTGATGGCCGAGTCCAACCCTGGCGGCGAGCTGCGTGCCATTGCCCGCCTGGCGGAAAACGCCACCCTGCCGGAAGGGAAGGCGAACTTTCGCGAGCTCGTTGGTGACGGCCATATCGTGATCACCCTCGATCCGCGCGAGGGTAATCGCTATCAGGGTATCGTGGCGCTCGACCAGGACAGCCTGGCCGGCTGCCTCGAAGCCTACTTCTCACAGTCCGAGCAGTTGCCTACCCAGCTATGGCTGCGTGCCGACGACCAGCGTGCCGGCGGGCTGTTGCTGCAGCGGCTGCCTGACGAGTCGCAGAATCAGGACGACGACGCCTGGGAGCGTACCGTCCAGTTGGCGAGGACCTTGAGGGCCGACGAGCTGCTGGGTCTCGAGCAACGCGAGCTGCTGCATCGGCTCTACCATGAGGAGACGGTGCGGGTCTTCGAGCCCAAGGCATTGCGCTTCGGTTGCACCTGCTCGCGGGAGCGGATCGGCGATGCCTTGCTGACCCTTGGTGCCGACGAGCTGCGTGACGTGCTGGCCGAGCAGGGCGAGATCGAGACCCAGTGCCATTTCTGCCACACCCACTATCGCTTCACCGAGAGCGAAGTCGAGGCGTTGCTGCGTGCCCAGGGTGGCCCGTCTCCCACCTTGCATTGACGCCGGTACTTGCCGCAGCGCGACGAGACCCCGAGGAGCATCTCGTCCGTTTGCCTGAATTGCTGCAATGCACAAGCATGGTTGTAGTCAACCTGCGGCGATATGTCTCGATGTAGTAGTAAAACTACAAGAACTTCGGTCAAAGTTAGCGTTTCCTGGCGGCTCCCTTTTTGCCATAATGGCGCCGCCTCAAGGCCGATCGCCAGAATACAAGACGGCATGCAGCCGCACATGGGCGATCGGAATCGCAACGCAATGGCGTATGACGCCTGGCACACGAGAGAGAACCGGCCGCAAGGCCCAGGAAACGACATGACCACATCCCAAGCCGCTCCTCAAGCACACGTCAATCTCAGCAGCGCCGAACTCATCGAGCGTGCCGTGGCACGCGGAGAAGGCCATCTGGCCGCGAATGGCGCCCTGGTGGTGAATACCGGTCAGCGTACCGGACGCTCGCCCAAGGACCGCTTCATCGTCGACGAGCCCTCCACCAGCGGTGAGATAGACTGGGGCAGCGTCAACCGTCCCTTCGATGCCGGGAAGTTCGACGCCCTGTGGGCTCGTGTCGAGGATTACCTGGGTAGCGGCGAACGCTTCGTTTCCGAACTCCACGTGGGCAGCGATCCGACACACTACCTGCCGGTGCGGGTGACCACCGAGACGGCATGGCACAATCTGTTCGGCCGCACCATGTTCGTGCGTCCCGAGGGCTACAATCCCTCGGCCAAGCAGGAGTGGGCGATTCTCAACGCGCCCTTCTTCGAGTGCGATCCGGATCGGGACGGTACCAACTCCGACGGTACCGTAATCATCAACTTCGCCCAGCAGAAGGTGCTGATCGCCGGTATGCGCTACGCCGGCGAAATGAAGAAGGCGATGTTCTCGGTACAGAACTTCCTGCTGCCCGCCTTCGACGTGCTGCCCATGCACTGCAGCGCGAATGTCGGCGAGGATGGCGAGACCGCATTGTTCTTCGGCCTTTCCGGCACCGGCAAGACCACTCTCTCGGCCGACCCGGCGCGCTACCTGATCGGTGACGACGAGCATGGCTGGGGCCCGGGTACCGTGTTCAACGTCGAGGGCGGCTGCTACGCCAAGTGCATCGACCTCTCCGAGAAGAACGAGCCGGTGATCTGGAACGCGATCAAGTTCGGCACCGTGCTCGAGAACGTGGTGCTCGACGACCGCCGCGAGCCCGACTACACCGACGACAGCCTGACCCAGAACTCCCGCGCCGCCTATCCGCTGGAACACGTCGGCAAGCGCGTGCCGGAGAACCGCGCCGGTGAGCCCAACGCCATCATCTTCCTGACCTGCGACATGTCCGGCGTGCTGCCGCCGGTGTCGGTGCTGTCCAAGGAAGCGGCGGCCTACCACTTCCTCTCCGGCTACACCGCCAAGGTGGGCTCCACCGAAATGGGTTCCTCCGCAGGCCTGGAAGCGACCTTCTCCACCTGCTTCGGTGCGCCGTTCTTCCCGCGCCCGGCTCGCGTCTACGCCGACCTGCTGATCAAGCGCGTCGAAGCCAAGGACGCCCAGGTCTACCTGGTCAACACCGGCTGGACCGGTGGCGCCTACGGCGAGGGCGGTTCGCGCTTCTCGATTCCCACCACCCGCGCCATCATCAGTGCCATCCAGTCCGGCGTGCTGCGTGAGATCGAGACCAAGCGCATCGAAGGGCTAAACCTGGACGTGCCGGTATCGGTGCCGGGCGTCGACTCACGTCTGCTCGATCCGCGCGAAACCTGGGAAGACAAGGCAGCCTACGATCGCAACCTGCGCGATCTGGCGGCCAAGTTCGTCGATAACTTCAAAAAGTTCGAAGGTGTCAACGAAGCCATCACCAAGGCCGGGCCCAGCCTGACCTGAGGTGAACCCGCGGTTACCGCAGTGGTCTGAAACGGGGAAGGGGCGTATGCCTCTTCCCCGTTTCGTTTTCGACCTGGCATGTCGGCTGGCTGACCAGGGGGAGGGTCCAATGAAACGCCGTCTTTTTCTCGGTCTGCTGGGTACGGCCGGTGCTGCAAGTCTAGTGCCCAGCGTCGGTTGGGGCTTTCCACGACTCAGTCTCGAACCGGCTGCGGGCCTGGAGCGTCTCGAACTCTCACGCGACGAGTGGCGCGAACGCCTCACGCCCGAGCAGTTCGAGATCCTGCGCGAACACGGCACCGAGCCGCCGTTCTCGAGCCCGCTCGACAAGGAGTGGGGAGAGGGAGAGTACCTCTGTGCCGGCTGCGACCTGCTGCTGTTCGAGAGCGCGATGAAGTACGACTCCGGCACCGGCTGGCCGAGCTTCTTCGAGCACGTCGAGGGTCACCTGCTCAGCCAGCTCGACTTCAGCCTGCTCTGGCCGCGACGTGAGTATCACTGCGCCCGCTGCGGTGGCCACCAGGGCCATGTCTTCAGCGATGGCCCCGAACCCACCGGGCTGCGCTGGTGCAACAACGGCCTGGCACTGCGCTTCGTGCCGGCGACTACCTGAAACCCTCCACAATATGCTGCGCCAAGCCATCCACTGCGGGTGAGGTAGCCTCGGGAGAGCGCAGCAGCACGATGGAGCCGTCCGGCAGCGGGGGGAAATCGTCCGCTTCGTCGAGGATGCGCATGCCCGGCGTGACCAGGCTCTTCATCAGCGCCGAGACGGCAAGCCCGGCGCCCACTACCGCCTGTAGGGTGGCAAGGCTGGGGCTCGAGTAGGCAATGCGATACTGACGCCCGGCACGGGTCAGGGCGTTGCAGGCGTGTTGGCGACAGAAGCAGGGGTCCTCGAACAGCGCCAGGGGCAGCGGCGACTGGCGATGAATGGCGTGGCTCTCTGCCACCACCCATACCGTCTCCTCGCGGCGCAGAATGGTGCCGATCTCCTGGCCCACCTGGCGGGTCACGATGCTCAGATCGAGGCTGCCCTGCTGGCGGCCGAGCAGTTCGGAGGAGGGAGCGCACTGCACCTCGACATCGACCAGTGGCCAGGTCTGGGAGAAGGACTTGAGGATCCCGGGCAGGAAGCGCATGACGAAATCGTCGGGTACGCCGATCCGTACCCGGCCTACCATGTCCGGCTCGCGTAGAATGTTGAGTGCCTCGCCCTGCAGGTCGAGGATGCGGCGGGCGTAGCCGAGCAGCGTGGTGCCTTCGCTGGTCAGATGCATCTGGCGCCCCTGGCGCTCGAATAGCGGGCGCTGGATCACGTCCTCCTCGAGCCGCTTGATCTGCATGCTGACCGCCGACTGGGTGCGGTTGACGGCCTGGGCAGCGCGGGTGAAGCCGCCATGATCGACGATGGCAACGAAGGTGCGCAGCAGCTCATGATCGATGGTGTGAAGCATGGTTGATTTCCATCATTATTGTTGATGTCGGGTATAAGTACTATTCGTTGGATTGATTTTAGCGGCTCTTCGACACTTCCTCCATAGTCATTTACCAGAAGGAAGTGAGCCATGAATGCGAGGACCCAGATAGCCTGTGACGTTTCTTCGACCTGCGTGCCGCCTGCGACTCGGGGACGCTGGCGTTTTGCCCTGGACCTGTGGCGCTGGGCGCGCTACATGGACCGCCTGGTGCAGCTGCGCCGCGAACGCACCCAACTGCATGAACTCAACGATCATCTGCTACGCGACATCGGCGTGACCCGCCAGCAAGCCACGCGCGAGGCGCGCCGCCCCTTCTGGGACGACATCGGCTGGCGCCGCTGATCGCGGCGGCGACGGCGTGGCGTTTGTGGTACCTTGGCGCGATCATTCGTTGCCGCAATACCAAGGAAGTCATGGACGCCACGACCCGGATCATTTCGCGCCTCGCCGAGGAACTTGCCGTTCGCCCGCAGCAGGTTTCAGCTACCGTGGAGCTGCTCGACGGCGGCGCTACCGTGCCCTTCATCGCCCGCTACCGCAAGGAGGTCACCGGTGGCCTCGACGACACCCAGCTACGCAACCTCGATGAACGCCTGCACTACCTGCGCGAGCTCGAGGAGCGCCGCACCGCGGTACTCGCCGCTATCGACGAGCAGGGCAAGCTGACACCGGAACTCAGCGGACAGATACAGGCTGCCGATACCAAGCAGCGCCTGGAAGATCTCTATCTGCCTTACAAGAAGAAGCGTCGCACCAAGGCGCAGATCGCCCGTGAGGCCGGCCTCGAGCCGTTGGCCGATGCGCTGTTGGCCGATCCTACACTCGACCCCGAGACCGAGGCGGCCGGCTACCTGCGCCCCGCCGAGGGTGATATCCCGGCCGTCGAAGATGCCAAGGCGGCACTGGATGGGGCGCGCCAGATCCTGATGGAGCGTTTCGCCGAGGACCCCGAGCTGGTCGGCACGCTGCGTGAGCGGCTCTGGCAGGAGGGCGAACTCAGCGCCCGTTTGCTGCCCGGAAAGGAGCGCGAGGGCGCCAAGTTCTCCGACTACTTCGAGCACGACGAGCCGTTGGCCAAGACCCCCTCCCACCGCGCGTTGGCCATGTTCCGCGGCCGCAACGAGGGTGCGCTGACGCTGGCCATCCGCCTGCCCGGCGAAGACGAGGCGCCGATTCATCCAGCCCAGGTGGCCATCGCCCGGCATTTCGGCATTCGCGACGAGGGCCGAGCCGCCGACAAGTGGCTGGCCGACGTGGTGCGCTGGACCTGGCGGGTCAAGCTCTACACTCATCTCGAGACCGAGCTGATGGGACGGCTGCGCGAGCGCGCCGAGCTGGAGGCCATCGAGGTGTTCGCTGCCAACCTCAAGGATCTGCTGCTGGCGGCCCCAGCGGGACAGAAGGCCACCCTGGCCATCGACCCGGGCCTGCGTACCGGCTGCAAGGTGGCGGTAGTGGATGCCACCGGCCAGTTCCTCGAGCATGCCACCATCTATCCGCATGCGCCGCGCAACGCCTGGGATGCCTCGCTTGCCGAGCTGGCCAAGCTGGTGGAGAAGCACGACGTGGCGCTGATCGCCGTGGGTAACGGTACGGCGAGCCGTGAGACCGACAAGCTGGCCGGTGATCTGCTCAAGGTCTTCGCCGGTAAAAAGGCGCTATCGAAGGTGATGGTCAGCGAGGCCGGTGCCTCGGTCTACTCCGCCTCGGAATATGCCTCGAAGGAGCTGCCCGATCTCGACGTCACCATCCGTGGCGCGGTCTCCATCGCCCGGCGGCTGCAGGACCCGCTGGCCGAGCTGGTCAAGATTGAGCCCAAGTCCATCGGCGTGGGCCAGTACCAGCACGACGTCTCACAGCTGCAGCTGTCCCGGAGCCTGGAAGCGGTGATCGAGGACTGTGTGAACGCCGTGGGGGTCGATCTCAATACGGCGTCGAGCGCACTGCTGTCGCGTGTCGCCGGCCTCAACCCGGCGCTGGCCGAAGCCATCGTGGCGCGGCGCAACGCCGAGGGTGCCTTCGCCAGCCGTAAGCAGCTGCTCGACGTCAGCCGCCTGGGGCCCAAGACCTTCGAGCAGTGCGCCGGCTTCCTGCGCATCATGAACGGCTCCAATCCGCTCGATGCCAGTGCCGTGCACCCCGAGGCCTATCCGTTGGTGGAGCGCATCGCCAGCCGCAGCGGACGCCCGGTGGAGAGCCTCATCGGCGACAGCGCCACGCTCAAGGCGGTCAAGCCGGCCGAGTTTGCCGACGAACGTTTTGGTGTGCCCACCATCAGCGACATTCTCAAGGAACTCGACAAGCCGGGCCGCGATCCGCGCCCCGAGTTCAAGGCCGCAGAGTTCCGCGAGGGCGTTGAGACCCTGAAGGACCTGGAGCCGGGCATGATCCTCGAAGGCAGCGTGACCAACGTCACCCATTTCGGCGCCTTCGTCGACATCGGCGTGCATCAGGACGGCCTGGTGCATATTTCGGCACTTTCCGACAAGTTCGTCGAGGATCCGCGTTCGGTGGTCAAGGCCGGCGACATCGTCAAGGTCAAGGTCATGAGCGTGGATCTGGAGCGTGCGCGTATCGGCCTCTCCATGCGACTCGACGATCAGCCCGGCGAGGCCGAGGGCGGCAAATCGTCGCGCAGTGGCCAGGGCGAGCGGCGTGGCGGGCAGGGCAAGGCGCAGCGCAAGAACGCACCGCGCGAGCAACAGGCTCAGCCCAGCCAGATGGGCGCCCTGGGGGCCGCACTGCTTGCGGCGAAGAAGGGCAAATCTTGATCCCGGCACGCCTCTCGCCATACTCTCGACAAAAACCGCATGACCGGCCGCCACGGGCGGCCGGCATGCTTCGACCGGAAGACCCGATGAAGGTCTCCAAGACATGGGGTCCACGCCTTGTCTGATTCATACTCTGACACCGTTTTGCATCTCACCGGGTTGGCGACCAAGGGGCGCTTCGGGCGTCTGCGTCGCGGCCTGGAGAAGGAGGGGCTGCGCGTCGACCGCCAAGGGCGTATCGCTGCCACTCCGCACCCGCATGCGCTGGGCTCCAAGCTGACCCATCCGCACATCACCACCGACTATTCCGAGGCGCTGCTGGAGTACATCACACCGGTCTACTGCCGCCCCGATGATGCCATCGATTTCCTCGCCGATCTGCACCGCTTCAGCTACCGCCACCTGGGTGACGAGCTGATCTGGCCCGCCAGCATGCCGGCCAGGCTCGACGGCAACGACAGCGTGGCCATTGCCGACTACGGCAGCTCCAATATCGGTACCATGAAGCACGTCTATCGCAAGGGGCTGGACGTACGCTATGGCCGGATCATGCAGGCCATCGCCGGAATCCACTACAACGTCTCGCTGCCGGACGAGCTGTGGACACTGCTGCGCGAGCGCGACGGTGCCCTCGACTCGTCACTCGACGACTACCGCTCGAGCCGCTACTTCGGCCTGATCCGTAACTTCCGTCGCCACAGCTGGCTCTTGCTCTACCTGTTCGGCGCCTCGCCGGCGCTGGATCGCAGCTTCCTGCCCTTGGGCAACATTCCCGACAAACTGCACCCGCTTGGCAGCGAGACCCTGGTGTCGCCCTATGCCACCAGCCTGCGCATGTCGGACCTCGGCTACCAGAACAAGGTGCAGGAACAGCTCAAGATCTGCTTCAACTCGCTCTCCAACTACGTGGGCACCCTGAGGCACGCCATTTCCACTCCCTGGTCCCCTTACGAGGCGCTGGGGGTCAGGAACGGCAGCGACTGGCAGCAGCTCAACGCCAATATCCTGCAGATCGAAAACGAGTACTACAGCGACATCCGGCCAAAGCGCGTCACCCGTCACAACGAGACGCCGAGCCAGGCGCTGGAGGCGCGTGGCGTCGAGTACATCGAGGTGCGCTGTCTCGATCTCGATCCCTTCCTGCCGCTGGGCATCGACGAGACGCGTCTGCGTTTCGTCGATGCCTTCCTGATGTGGTGCCTGCTGGCCGAAAGCCCCTGGATCCCCGACGAGGAGTGCGACCGGCTGGATGACAACCGGCGCCTGGTGGTCGAGCGCGGTCGCGACCCCGAGCTGCGATTGATCCAGAACGGCCAGCGCCGCTCCGTAGCCGATTGGGGTGGAGAAATATTCGCAGAGATTTCCCAGACGGCCGAGCTGCTCGACGCCCTGGAGCAGGGCACACCCCACGCGGACGCCGTCGCTTCTCTGGCTCCTTGGCTCGATGATCCGTCGCTGACGCCCTCCGGTCGGCTGTTGGCGCGGTTGGAGTCGACCGGCGAGGAGTTCGTCGAGGCCATCCTGGCCCTTACCGAGGAGCATGCCGAGCGGCTGCGTCACGAAGCCGTCAGCCCGGCCCGGGAAGCGACCTTCGAGCAGATGGTCGGTACCTCGCATCAGCAGCAGCGCGACATCGAGGCTGCCGATACCCAGAGCTTCGAGCAGTTTCTCGACCACTATTTTGCCAGCGCCAGCGAACCTCGCGTGGCGATGGCCAGCCAGGGGAATGCCTGATGCTTGCGGGATTGCAACGTCTCTCCGTACGTCAGTGGAGCCTGGCCGGGCTGGCCTTCTGCATTCTGATGATGCTGGTAGCCCTGGGGCTCGAGCACATCGGCGGGCTGGAACCTTGCCCGCTGTGCATCTTCCAGCGAGTGGCGGTACTGGCCGCTGCCGCGGTGTTCGTCATCGCGGCGATCCACAACCCGCGTGGGCGAGTGGGCGCCGTCATCTACACTGGGCTGTCGCTGGCCGCCGTGCTGGGCGGTATCGGCGTGGCCTGGCGCCACCTGTGGCTGCAGTCGCTGCCGCCGGATCAGGTGCCGAGCTGTGGCCCTGGGCTCGACTACATGATGGACATCCTGCCCATGCGGGACGTGGTGTCCATGGTGTTATCGGGCTCCGGTGAGTGCGCCGAGATCGATTTCCTGCTGCTGGGCATCTCACTGCCGGGTTGGACGTTGATCGGCTTCGTCATCCTAGCCCTGGCCCCGTTGGGCATCCTGCTCGGTGCCTTTCGCGAACGCCGCTCGAGCTTGAACGGTAGCCACCGCCCAGCGTGACCGGCGCGAAATGACAAAACAAAAATAAAAGAAGGAAACGCATGCTCTACCGCGACTTCGCCACCCAGGAAGCAATCGACCGCGAATACGACCCGATGCGCGGCCGTGAACCGGCCGCCATTCTCGCCGACTGGCAGGCACGCAGCCAGAAGACCGTACGCGAGCGCTGTCGCGTATCGCTGGATGTGGCTTACGGGCCAACCCTGGCCGAGTGCATGGACGTCTATCACGCCGAGGCCGAGGATGCGCCGCTGCATCTGTTCTTTCATGGCGGCTACTGGCGCTCGTTGGGCCATCGGGAGTTCGGTTTCGTTGCCGAGGGGCTGGTAGAGGCGGGTATTAGCGTGGCGGTGGTGAACTATGCACTGTGCCCCACGGTGGAGTTCGGCGAAGTGGTGAGACAGGCGCGTGCCGCGGTGGCGTGGGCCTATCGCCATGGTGCCTCGCTAGGAGTCGACCCGACACGGCTTAGCGTTTCCGGGCACTCCGCCGGCGGCCACCTGACCGCCATGCTGCTGGCCACTGACTGGCAGGACGTGTACGGCCTGCCCGACGATCTGCTCGAAGGCGCCCTGTGCGTCAGCGGGCTCTATGACCTGCGACCCTTTCCCTGGTCGTGGCTGCAGCCCAAGCTGCAGCTCAGCGGGCGCGACATCAACGACTACAGTCCGCTGTTCCTCCCTTGTCGGGTGCCCGCGCCGGTACGGCTAGTGGCAGGGGGCAAGGAGTCAGCAGAGTTCGCCTGGCAGATGCAGGCCTACACCGAGCACCTCGAAGCCCAAGGCGTTGCCGTAGGCGCCGAGCTATTGCCCGGCGACGATCACTTCTCGATTCTCGACCACTACGCGCCGGGCGAGCTCCTTGCCCGGCAGGTCGCCGCCTTTCACGACACCTGATCAGGCATCGGGGAGAACTGCGGTCGCCTCGATTTCCACTTTGGCACGGTCCTCGATCAGGTCGGCCACCTGCACCATGGTCATGGCGGGAAAGTGCTTGCCCATCACCTCACGGTAGGCAGCACCGACTTCTTTCAAACGTGCCAGGTACTCCTGCTTGTCGGTGACGTACCAGGTCAGACGCACCACGTGCTCGGGACCGGCGTTGGCTTCCTTCAACACCGCGACGATATTAGCCAGGGCCTGGTGCACCTGGGCGACAAAATCGTCGCTCTCGAACACCTGATCGCCGTTCCAGCCGATCTGACCGCCGATGAAGACCGTGCGGCCGGAGGCGAGCACGCCATTGGCGTAGCCCACGGCAGCCTTCCAGTGGCTGGGATGAAGCTGTTCGTGCAAGGTGGCGTCCATCATCTGAGTATCCTTGTTAGCTCTCAATGGCGAAGTGGCAGCGCATGTCATCGGGCCAGGGCAGGGGGCGGCCGCTGTCCAGATCGACATACACCAGGGTGGCGTCGCATGTCAGGCGAGGCTCCTCGCCACACTCAGCCGTGGTGCGAATGGTCAGGCTGGTGCGGCCGACGTCACGGATCGTCAGCGCGAAGGCGAGGGTCTCGCCCAGCCGGCTGGGGGCGTGGAAATCGGTTTCGATATGAGCCGTGGGCACGCCGGTGCGGGAGCTGACGTGCAATTGGTTGAAATCATGGCCCACGATTTCGGCGAAATAGTCCTCGACCACCGAGTTGAGCATTTCGAAATAGCGTGGGTAGAAGACGATACCCGCCGGGTCGCAGTGCTGGAAGCGCACCTTGCGCTGGGTGATGAACGGCATGACGACTTCCTCTATACGCCCAGGTAACGATCGCGCAGACCGTCGTCGAGTTCAGCGGGCTCGCCGGTCCATACCGTGCGTCCCTTTTCGAGGATGGTGCAGCGGTCGGCCACCGGTAGCAGCTCGGTAAGCGACTTGTCGACGATCAGAGTGGACTGTCCCTGGGTCTTGAGCTCGCGGATGGCTGCCCAGATCTCATGACGGATCACTGGGGCCAGCCCCTCGGTGGCCTCGTCGAGCACCAGTAGCCTGGGATTGGTCATCAGCGCGCGTCCAATGGCCAGCATTTGCTGTTCGCCACCCGATAGGGTGCTGGCCATTTGGCTGCGCCGCTCGGCCAGACGGGGGAAGAGTGCTTCCACACGCCCGAGGCTCCAATGGCCGGAGCGCGCCGTGACCACCAGATTCTCGCGTACCGAGAGGTTGGGAAAGCAGCGCCGACCCTCGGGCACGAGGCCTAGACCGGCCTGGGCGATGCGGTAAGACGGCAGCCGGCGCAGGTCTTGAGATTCGAATTCGATGCTACCGCTGCGCGCCGGGGTGAGCCCGAAGATGGAGCGAATCGTGGTGGTCTTGCCCATGCCGTTACGCCCCATCAGCGCCACCATCTCTCCGGTCTGTACGCTCAGGTCGACCCCGAACAGCGCCTGGGAGGGGCCGTAAAAGGTCTCGATCGCGGTGACGTTGAGCATCTCAGTCCCCCAGGTAGGCTTCGCGGACTTGCGGATTGGTGCGGATCGCGGTGCTGTCGCCATGGGCGATCACTCCGCCGGCCACCAGCACCGAGATGCGGTCGGCCAGGCGGAACACGGCGTCCATGTCGTGCTCGATCAACAGGATCGGCACCTCTGCCTTCAACGCTTCGAGCAGCTCGGTCAGGCGTGCCGTGCCCTCGGGGCCCAGGCCGGCCATGGGCTCGTCGAGCAGCAGTGCCTTGGGCTTCAAGGCCAGCGCGCAGGCCACCTCGACTTGGCGCCGTTCGCCGTGGGAGAGCTCGGCCACCGGCGTGTCGGCACGCTGGGTGAGCGCCATGCGTTCCAGCGCTTCCCATGCTGGGGCGAGCAGGCTCTCGTCACGGTGTACAGGTTTCCAGAAACGGAAGCTGTGCCCTTGAAGGGCCTGTACTGCGATCATCACGTTGCGTTTCACCGTCAATGGCTCGGCCAGCGACGAGATCTGAAAACTACGACCGAGCCCCAGTCTTGCCCGCTGGGCTACGCTGAGCGACGTGATCTCGCGTCCGGCCAGCACGATGCTGCCCGAGTCGGGCCTGAGGCCACCGGCGATCTGGCCGATCAGGGTCGATTTGCCGGCACCGTTGGGGCCGATCAGTGCGTGGATCTCGCCCGGGCGCAGGTCCAGCGAGACGTCGCGGGTGGCCTGCAGGGCACCGAAGCGCTTGTTGAGGCTGGTGAGAATCAGCATGGCATCACTCATGGCGCTCCCTCCCGGCCAGCCAGCCCATCACCCCGTGCTTGGCGAACAGAACGACGAACAGCAGCACCAGGCCCAGGAACAGCTTCCAGTACTCGGTCATTCCACCCAGCAGCGTTTCCATCATCACGAACAGGATGGCTCCGGCCAGTGGCCCATAGAGCCGTCCCACGCCGCCGAGAATCACGATCACCATCAGTTCGCCGGACATGTGCCAACTGAGCATGGTAGGGCTGACGAAACCATTGAGATCCGCATACAGCGCCCCGGCAAGGCCGGTGATCATCGCCGACATGACGAAGGCCACCAGGCGGATGGGATAGGGGGCGATGCCAGCGGTGGCGAGTCGTGTGTCGTTGAGCCGGGCCATGGTCAGGGCGGCGCCGAAGCGCGACTTCATGATCCGCGAGGTGAATGCGAGCGCGAGTACCAGCCCGCCGAAGCAGATCAGGAAGAAGGTCAAGGCGTCGTTGGTGTCCACCAGGGGCAGGCTGTTGCGCAGGTAGATCGGCAGGCCATCCTCGCCGCCATAGGTGGGCCAGGAGTTGGCGAAGTAGTAGATCATCTGGGCGAAGGCCAGGGTGATCATGATGAAGTAGACCCCGGTGGTGCGCAGCGAGATGGCGCCGATGACCAGTGCCAGCAGGCCGCACAGCGCGATCGCCGCGAGCCAGATCACCAACATGCTGTCACTGCCCGGAATGGCCACCGGCCAGCCGATCACCGGAGTGAAATCGAAGGCGTGATAAGCGCTGATGCCGGCCACGTAGCCGCCGAGGCCGAAATAGGCAGCGTGGCCGAAGCTCACCATGCCGCCGTAGCCGATGGCCAGATTCAGGCCCACTGCCGCCATGGCGACAAGGGTGATGCGCGAGGCCAGGTTGACGTAGTAGATGTGGCCCAGGAAATAGGCTGCCAGCGGTGTGAGCAGCAGCAGTGCCAGCAGGCCGAGCTGCACCAGCCCCTTGCGGTCGTGCCAACTGGCCGCGGGTGTCGGCAGTCCCGGCTGTGGCGCGAGAGTCGTGGTATCGGACTTATTCATTGGCGGCAAACAGTCCTTTGGGTTTGAAGGCAAGAATGGCGGCCATCATGATGTAGATCAGCATGGCGGCGATGGCGGAGCCCACGCCTGCGGCCTCCGAGGGACTCATGAACTGGCGGAAAAAAGCCGGCAGGAAGACCCGCCCCAGGGTATCCACCACGCCGACCAGAATAGCGCCATACAGTGCCCCCTTGATCGAGCCGATACCGCCGATGACGATCACCACGAAGGCGAGTATCAGCACCGGTTCGCCCATGCCTACCTGTACCGATTGCAGGGCGCCGACCATGGCGCCGGCCAGGCCGGCCAGTGCCGCGCCCATGGCGAATACCAGCGTATAGAGTCTGGCAATGTTGACACCCAAGGCACCGATCATCTCGCGGTCGCTCTCGCCGGCGCGAATGCGCATGCCCAGGCGCGTACGCAGAATCAGCAAGTACATGCCCACTGCCACCGCGATGCCCACGGCGATGATCACCAGCCGATAGATGGGGTAGCGCAGGCCGCCCGGCAGCGTGACCGAACCGGCCAGCTGTGACGGCGGGTTGAGCCACAGTGGTGAAGAACCGAACAACCAGCGGGTGCCCTCCGAGAAGATCAGGATCAGGGCGAAGGTGGCCAGCACCTGGTCCAGGTGGGGGCGGTGGTAGAGCCGACGAATCACGATCAGCTCGACTAGGGCGCCAACCGCCGCAGCCGCGGCGATACCTGTCGCCAGCCCCACCAAGAACGAGCCGGTGGCGGCGGTAGCCAATGCCGTGGCATAGGCGCCTACCATGTAGAAGGAGCCATGGGCCAGGTTGATCAGCCCCATCACGCCGAAGACCAGCGTCAGGCCACTTGCCATGAGAAACAGCATGGTGCCGAGCTGCAGGCCGTTGATGAGCTGTTCGATGAATAGGGTCATGTCTGGGTCAACCGTAGAGCGTTGCAGAAGCGCCGCCGGGCCGTGCGACCCGGCGGCGTAGACTCACATCTGGCACTGGGTGTGGTAGACGTCCTGGATGTCCTCCACGGCGATGCCGATCAGGCGGTTGGTGGGCTGACCGTCGTCGCCCTCGACCACTTCACGCACGAAGATGTCCTGGATCGGGTGGTGGTTGGGGCCGAAGCGGAACTTGCCTCGCACCGAATCGAAATCGGCCTCACGCAGCGCTTCGCGGAAGGCGTCCTGGTCGTCCGGATGGGCCTTCTCCAGCGCACTCAGGATAAGGTTGGCGGTATCGTAGCCCTGTGCGGCGTAGAGGGTCGGCATGCGATTGTAGGCCTCGCGGAAAGCCTCGACGAAGGCGTGGTTGGCCTCGTTGTCGAGGTCATAGGCCCACAGCGAGGTGTTCATCGCCCCGATGGCAGCGCTGCCCACCGCCTTGATGATGGTCTCGTCGAAGGAGAAGGCGGCGCCGAACACCGGCATGTCGACGCCGGAATTTTCCCACTGCTTCATGAACGAGATGCCCATGCCGCCCGGCAGGAAGAAGAACAGGCTGTCGGCATTGCTGGCGCGGATCTGGGCGATCTCGGCGGCGTAGTCGGTCTGGCCCATCTGGGTATAGATCTCGTCGACCACTTCGCCTTCGTAGAGGTGCTTGAAGCCGGCCAGGGCGTCGGTGCCGGCGGGGTAGTTGGGCGCCATGATGATGGGGCGTTCAAATCCCTGCTCGCGCATATAGGCACCCATGGCACCGTGCAGGTTGTCGTTCTGGTAGGCGGCGTTGAAGTAGTTCTCGTGGCACATGCGTCCGGCGAGATCGGAAGGCCCGGCATTGGGCGAGATGTAGAAGGTGCCCTGGCGTACCGCCGCCGGGACCACCGCCATGGCCAGGTTGGAGAAGATGATACCGGTGAGGATGTCGACGTTGTCGCGCTGCATGAACTCGTTGGACAGGCTGCGTGCCAGGTCGGGCCGGTTGCCGTCGTCCTGCACCAGCACTTCGATGTCGTCGCGACCGGAACGCTCGATGGCGAGCAGGAAACCGTCACGTACGTCCACGCCCAGGTGCGAGCCGCCGCCGGACAGGGTGGTGATCATGCCGATCTTGACGTCCTGGGCCTGAGCCGCCGCCATGGCGGTAGTCAACAACAGGCCAAGCCCAACGCTGGCTAGTCTCTTCATGGCTTTCTTCCCTCTTCGTTCTCGTTTGTTGTGGTCTTCGGCGCCGTATGCAGCGCTTGTATCGTGATACCCGTCAGTAGGTGCCGTCGAGGCCGGTTTCCGCTGTCGGGCTGTTTTCAACTGTCTGGGTAGTGCTCCTGGCGCAGCCGGAAGCGCTGCACCTTGCCTGTGGCCGTCTTCGGCAGCGCTTCGACGAAGCGAATCGAGCGCGGATACTTGTAAGGGGCGATGCGCTGCTTGACGAACGTCTGCAGTCGCTCGACGCATTCAGCGTCCGGCTCGACACCGGGAGACAGTACCACGAAGGCCTCGACGATCTGCCCACGCTCTCCATTCGGTGCGCCGATCACGGCACATTCGGCCACCGCTTCGTGGGACAGCAGTGCCGCCTCCACTTCGGGGCCGGCGATGTTGTAGCCGGCCGAGACGATCATATCGTCGTTACGTGCGGCGAAGTGAAAATAGCCCTCCTCGTCCTGATAGAAGGCGTCGCCGGTAATGTTCCAGCCGTCGCGGACATATTTGCCTTGGCGGGCATCGTCCAGATAGCGGCAGCCCGTTGGTCCCCGCACCGCCAGGCGACCCACTTCGCCGTGGGGCAGCTCGTGCATGTCGGCGTCGACGATCTTCGCCTCGTAGCCCGCCACCGGCTTGCCGGTGCAGGCCGGACGATGGTCGTCGAGGCGGTTGGAAATGAAGATGTGCAGCATCTCGGTGGCGCCGATGCCGTCGAGGATCGGCTTGCCGGTCTTCTCGATCCATTCGTGGTAGATCGGCGCCGGCAGCGTCTCGCCGGCCGATACCGCCAGACGCAGGCTGTTGAATTCGCGGCCGCTCTCCAGCGAGGCGAGCATGGTGCGATATGCCGTGGGTGCGGTGAAGACGATGGTGGCGCGATGCTCGCGGATGATTTGCATCATGTTGGGCGGCGTGGCCTTCTCCAGCAGCACGGCGGTTGCGCCGAAGCGCAGCGGGAAGATGGCAAGCCCGCCCAGGCCGAAGGTGAAGGCCAGCGGCGGTGAGCCGACGACGACGTCTTCGGGCGTCACCTGCAACACCTCACGGGCATAGCCGTCGGCGATGATCAGCAGGTCGCGGTGGAAGTGCATGGTCGCCTTGGGCATGCCGGTGGTGCCGGAGGTGAAGCCGAGCAGGGCGACATCGTCTGCGGCGGTGGCAACGGCAGCGAAATGCTCGGGCTTGCCAAGCGCCAGGCGATCGAGTTCGGCGTCGTGGTTGGCCGTACCGTCGAAGCCCACCACACGTTTCAGGTAGGTGCTGTCGGCGGCGCAGGCCTCGAGTTCGTCGAGCAGGCGGGTGTCGCACAGGGCCAGGGCGATCTCGGCTTTGTCGACGACCTGGGCCAGCTCACCTGCGCGCAGCATCGGCATGGTGTTGACCACCACCGCACCGGCCTTGGTGGCTGCCAGCCAGCAGGCGACCATGGCCGGGTTGTTGGCCGAACGGATCAGCACCCGATTGCCGGGACGTACGCCGAGGTCCTCCACCAGCGCATGAGCGAGGCGGTTGGTCCACTCGCAAAGCTCACGGTAGCTACGTTGGCGGCCGTTGCCGATCAGCGCCACGCGCTCGCCGTGGCCACGTTCGACCCAGCGGTCGGTCAGCTCCACCGCGGCGTTGAGGCGCTCGGGGTAGTCGAAGCCGTCCAGCTTCAGCTCTGGCCACTCCTGTGCGGGCGGCAGGCGATCCCGCGTGAAGGTATCGGCATGGGCCGATGGTATGTTCATGACCATTCTCCGTACTTCGTTGTTGTTGTGCGGCGCCGAGGCGTCGACAGGGGGATACGGTGTCTGGCGTTTCGTCAGTCGTTTTATTGGGTTAGGCAGCTCCGGGCGATCACTACCTTCTGCACATCCGAGGCGCCCTCGTAGATGCGCAGCGCGCGGATCTCGCGGTAGAGGCTTTCGACGATATGGCCCTTGCGCACGCCGTCGCCGCCGTGCAGCTGTACCGCCTTGTCGATCACCTGCTGGGCGCGATCGGTGGCGAAGAGCTTGGCCATGGCCGCCTCGCGGGTGACGCGCTCGGCGCCCATGTCCTTGGTCCAGGCGGCGCGATAGACCAGCAGTGCGGCGGCATCCACGTCCAGGGCCATCTCGGCCAGGTGACCCTGGACCATCTGCAGGTCGGCCAGGCTGGCACCGAACAGCTCGCGGTTCCTGGCACGGTCGAGGGATTCGTCCAGCGCGCGGCGGGCGAAGCCCAGGGCGGCGGAGCCCACCGTTGAGCGGAACACGTCGAGCACCGACATGGCGATGCGAAAGCCCTGGCCGGGCTGGCCGATCATCGCGCTCGCCGGCAGGTGCATGTCGTTGAAGCCGAGCCGCGCCAGCGGGTGCGGCGAGATCGTCTCCAGCCGCTCGCGAATCTCGAGTCCCGGCGTGTCGGCGGGCACCAAGAAGCAGGAGAGCCCCTTGGCACCAGGTGCCTCGCCGGTGCGGGCGAACAGGGTGTAGAAGTCAGCGATACCGCCGTTGGAGATCCAGGTCTTCTCGCCGTTGATGCGGTAACCGTCGCCGTCGCGTTCGGCCAGGGTGTCGAGCTGGGCCACGTCGGAGCCCGAGCGCGGCTCGCTCAGGGCGAAGGCCGAGAGCGCCTCGCCGTGGCGGGTGCTCTCCAACCACCGTTTCTGCTCGTCGTTGCCGAACAGGCTGATGGCCCCGGTGCCCAGCCCCTGCATGGCGAAGGCGAAGTCGGCCAGGCCGTCGTGGCGGGCCAGGGTTTCGCGGATCAGGCACAGGCTGCGCACGTCGATGGCATCGCCCGCGGTGCCCTCGAGAAAACCCGCCCGGCCCAGGTCGCGCACCAGCTGGATGCAGGTGGCGTCGATGTCGGCGTGGTCGCGGGGCAGCTCGTGCCGGCACCACGCTTCCAGGCGCTTGGCCAGGTCGCGATGGCGGGCCTCGAAGAAGGGCCAGTCGAGAAAGCTCGTATCGCTCATCAATCCCCCTCGAAGACCGGCTTCTGTTTGGCGGCGAAGGCGCGATAGGCGCGTTCGAAATCGCGGGTCTGCATGCAGATCGCCTGGGCCTGGGCCTCGGCCTCGATGGCCTGCTCCAGGCTCATCGACCACTCCTGGTTGAGCTGGGTCTTGGTGATGCCGTGGGCGAAGGTGGGGCCCTGGGCCAGGCGGGTGGCGTAGGCGATGGCCTCGGCCTCCAGCGTGTCCGCCTCCACCAGACGGTTGTAGAACCCCCATTGATGGCCCTCTTCCGCACTCATGCTGCGTCCGCTGTAGAGCAGGTCGGCGGCACGGCCCTGACCGATGATGCGGGGCAGCATGGCGCAGGCGCCCATGTCGCAGCCGGCAAGGCCCACCCGGGTGAAGAGGAAGGCGGTGCTGGCTTGTGGCGTGGCGAAGCGGATGTCCGAGGCCATGGCGATGATGGCGCCGGCGCCGACGCAGACGCCGTCAATGGCGCTGATGACCGGTTTGGTGCAGTTGATCATCGCCTTGACCAGGTCGCCGGTCATGCGGGTGAATTCCAGCAGCCCTTTCATGTCGCGCCCCACCAGCGGGGCGATGATTTCGTGGACGTCGCCGCCGGAGCAGAAGTTGCCACCGTTGGAGGCGAACACCACCGCCTTGACGTCTTCGGCATAGACCAGGTCGCGGAAGGTATCGCGAAGCTCGGCGTAGCTGTCGAAGGTGAGCGGGTTCTTGCGCTCGGGGCGGTCGAGGCGGATCACCGCGACCTTGCCCTCCATGCGCCACTGGAAATGACGCGGCGCCAGGTTGGCCAGTTTCATCGTTGTCTATCTCCCGTATCGGCCGGCAAGCGGTGCAGCAGCTCGCCGATATGGTGGGCATCCTCTGCGCTGACGCCATCCAGCAGTTCGTTGACCCAGCGCTCGTGGGCCACCGCCATGGTGGTGAAGGCGTCGCGACCGTCCGGCGTCAGCCTCACCAGCGTGGCGCGGCGGTCGCCCTCGATCGCGATGCGCTCGACCAGGCCGTCGTCGGCCAGGCGGTCGACGATGCCGGTAACGTTGCCGTTGGAGACGCGCAGCCGCTTGGAGAGCTCGTTCATCTTCAGGCCCTCACGGTCGCGAAAGAGCGCGGCCATGACGTCGAAGCGCGGCAGGGTGGAGTCGAACTCCAGGCGTAGCTTCTCGCGCAGCGCCGCCTCCACCTGGCGCGTTACCCGCAGCATGCGTAGCCACAGGCGCAGGCGCTCCTTGCTCAGGGTTTCCGATGTCGGCAGCTGAGCTGTCATATTTCGCCTCCCGAGATCGAAATCGCCTGGCCGTTGATGGCGCCACTATGCGGGCCGCAAAGCCATAGCGCCGTTGCGGTGACCTCGGCGGGCTGGATGAGTCGCCCGCTGGGGTTGGTCGATTGCAGGTGGGCACGGGCCTGTTCCGGGCTTTGGCCGGTCTTGGCTACGATGGTGGTGATGCTTTCTTCCAACAATGGCGTTTCGGTGAAGCCGGGGCATAGAGCGTTGACGGTGATGTCCCGGCCCGCGACCTCCTGGGCCAGGGCGCGCACCAGCCCCACTACGCCGTGCTTGGCGGCGCAGTAGGGCGTCACGTAGGCGTAGCCCTTGAGCCCGGCGGTGGAAGCCACGGCGATCAGCCGCCCGCCGTCGCGCAGGTGCTTCAACCCTTCGCGCAGGGTGAGGAACGTGCCGGTGAGGTTGACCTCGAGCATGCGCTGCCACTGCTCCAGTTCGGTACGCACGAGCGGGGCGCTCTCCGCCGCCCCGGCATTGGCGATGACGACATCGACCTGGCCGAGATGGTCGAACAGCGATGCCATGTCGTCTTCCTGGGTCACGTCGGCGACAGCGAAGGAGATCGCCGGGTGGCGAGCAGCCACCTCTTCGAGCGGCCCGGCTCGGCGCCCGGTAATGACGACATCGGCACCGGCCTCGGCGAAGGCCAGTGCCATGTCGGCACCGATACCGCTGCCGCCGCCGGTGATCACTACGCGCTTGCCCAGCATCGTGACTTTCCCGTTCATGCTCATATCCAGCCCTCGCCGCGCTCGGCCAGGCGCTGAAGCTGGTCGCGTCCGGCGCGGTAGGGTGCCGGCCAGTCGCACTCGCTGTCCTTGATGCCGGCGGCAGCATGCAGCGTCCAGTAGGGATCGGCCAGGTGCGGACGGGCCAGGCACACAAGGTCGGCGCGGCCGGCCATCAGGATCGAGTTGACGTGATCGGCCTGGTAGATGTTGCCCACAGCCATGGTCGGCATGCCGGTCTCGTTGCGGATACGGTCCGAGAACGGCGTCTGGAACATGCGCCCGTACATCGGCTGGGCGCGGGTAGAGGTCTGCCCGGCGGAGACGTCGACGATGTCGACCTCGGCGGCCTTCAGCAAGCGAGCGATCTCGACGGCTTCGTCAGGCGTCACCCCCTCGTCGCCGACCCAGTCGTTGGCCGAGATACGCACCGAGAGCGGCTTGTGGGCCGGCCACGCCTGACGCACCGCGCGGATCACCTCCAGCGGGTAGCGCATGCGGTTCTCGAGGGATCCGCCGTATTCGTCATCGCGCCGATTTGTCAGCGGCGTGATGAAGGAGGAGAGCAGGTAGCCGTGTGCGGCGTGAACCTCGAGCATGTCGAAGCCGGCACGCTCGGCCATCCTGGTGGCTTCGACGAATTCGTCGCGCACCCGCTCCATGTCGGCGCGGTCCATGGCCTTGGGTACCTGGTTGCGCTCCGACCAGGGCACGGCGGAGGCTGCCAGGATCGGCCAGTTGCCCTGGGGCAGCGGCGCGTCCATCTCCTGCCAGCCGAGCTGGGTCGAGCCCTTGGGTCCGGAGTGACCGATTTGCGCGCAGAGCTTGGCGGGGGTCTCTGTGTGGACGAAATCGCACAGCCGCTTCCACGCCGCCTCGTGCTCGGGGGCATAGAGCCCTGGGCAGCCCGGCGTGATGCGGCCCTCAGGCGAGACGCAGGTCATTTCGATATAGACCAGTCCGGCACCGCCCTTGGCGCGCTCGGCGTAGTGCACGAAGTGCCAGTCGGTGGGCCGTCCGTCCACGGCCTTGTACTGGGCCATGGGCGAGACCACCACCCGATTGGCCAGCGTCATCCCACGCAGCTTGAAGGGGGCGAACATCGGCGCCCGGCAGGAGCCGTCGTTGCCCGATTGGGCCTGGAACCAGCGCTCGGCGCTCTCCAGCCACTGTGGGTCGCGCAGGCGCAGATTCTCGTGGCTGATGCGCTGGGAGCGGGTCAGCAGCGAGTAGTTGAACTGCACCGGGTCGAGATCGAGATAGCGCTCCACCTGCTCGAACCACTCGGTGGAGTTGCGTGCCGCCGACTGCAGACGCAGCACCTCGGTGCGACGCTCCTCCTCGTAACGGGCGAAGGCGCTGGCCATGTCGGGCTCGCTGTGCAGGTACTCGGCGAGCGCGATGGCGCTCTCCAGCGCCAGCTTGGTGCCCGAGCCGATGGAGAAGTGCGCGGTGGCCGCGGCGTCACCCATCAGCACTACATTGTCGAAACTCCAGCGCTCGCACAGCACACGGGGGAAGTTGATCCAGGCCGAGCCGCGGATGTGGTTGGCGTTGGTCATCAGCGCGTGGCCGTCCAGGTGGCGGGCGAAGATCCGCTCGCACACGGCGATCGACTCCTGCTGGCTCATCTCGCCGAAGCCGAAGGCCTGCCAGGTGGCTTCGCTGCACTCGACGATGAAGGTCGCGGTGTCGGCATCGAACTGATAGGCGTGAGCCCACACCCAGCCGTGTTCGGTCTTCTCGAAGATGAAGGTGAAGGCGTCATTGAAGGTCTGATGAGTGCCTAGCCAGACGAACTTGCAGGCGCGCACATCGATATCGGGCCGAAAGTGTTCGGCGTAGCGCTGCCGGGTGCGCGAGTTGAGCCCGTCGGCGGCCAGTACCAGATCGAACTCGCGGCGCAGTTCGTCGATGCGCTCCTCGGGGATGTCGCTCTCGAAGCGTAGCTCGACGCCGAGTTCGTGGGCACGCTGCTGAAGGAGGACGAGCAACTGGTGGCGGCCGATGCCGCAGAAGCCGTGGCCGCTGGAAACCGTCTTCACGCCATCATGGATGACGGCGATGTCGTCCCAGTAGGCGAAGTGCTCACGGATGCGCGCTGCGCTCACGGCATCGTTTGCGGCCAGGTTTTCCAGCGTCTCGTCGGAGAGCACCACGCCCCAGCCAAAGGTGTCGTCGGGTCGATTGCGCTCGATCACCACGACTTCGTGGGCAGGGTCGTGCAGCTTCATGCTGATGGCGAAGTAGAGCCCCGCAGGGCCACCGCCGAGGCAGGCGATTCTCATGGTTTGGAACCGTATCGTTGTTGTGCTGAGTTTCAGGCTAGACCTTGGAATGGATTGCTTCAAGCTTAAAATTTCAAGCTTGAACATTATCGGCATGAAGTGAAATTTTTCGCTCACCCAAGGATTGACAGGCAGGTTGGCAACGGCGAGTCTGGGTCTTCAAGCTCAGGGCTCGCTGGTTCCGACGAGCTGCAACAGGCTTCATAAGGGAAGGAGGCTCACGATGCTGGAAGAGTGCAAGACAGCCAGGGAGCGCTGGGGTGGCGTGCATCAGCTGATCGACCGATGGCTCGACGAGCGCCGCGAACTGCTGGTCAGTTTCCTTGAACTCAAGGAGGCTTGCGATACCGAGCTTGAGGCCGTGAGCAAACCGCAGATCGATCGCTTCAGCGAGCTGCTGATGGATTACATCAGTGCCGGCCACTTCGAGATCTATCCGCAGCTGCGCGAGGAGGCCAATGCCTTCGAGGATCACGACGCGCTGGCAATAGCCGCCAAGCTGCTGGAGCGGCTGGAGCTCTCCACCGAGCTGGTCCTGGCCTTCGATGCCGACTATTCGACCCCGGTGCGCTGTCAGCACTTTCTGCCGCGCCTGCCTGCCTGGCTCGATCGCTTGGCCAAGGGGCTGACCGAGCGCTTTGCACTGGAAGATCAGTTGATCGCCCGTCTGCACGCTGCGCATACCCCGCTAAAGGAAGCCCAGGCCGAATAGCCGCCTGGCCCTCAGGCCGATTCCTCAGGCGCCGCCCCGGGCAAAGGCCCCGGGCAAAGGCCCGGGGCGGCGCCGTTGCATCCGGGCAATTCATCTGGCTTGGACGTCGGCTCTGCAGTGACTCACGCCTCGGCGGGCTCGGCCTCTACATGTGCCGGGCGGCGCTGCCATAGCACCAGCATGCAAGGTGTCAGCAGCAGCGTCAGACCGGTGGCGAATATCAGTCCGCCGGCAATCGCGCTGGAGAGCTGTGTCCACCATTGGGTCGAGGGGGCACCGATGCCCAGGCTCGGGGCGAACAGGTTGACGTTGATCTCCAGCACCATCGGCATCAGGCCCAGCACGGTGGTGATTGCAGTGAGCAGCACCGGGCGCAGGCGCAGGCCGCCGGCTTCCAGCGCGGCATTAACGGGAGCCAGTCCTGCCTGGCGCAGCTCGTTGTAGGTGTCGATCAGCACGATATTGTTGTTCACCACGATGCCCGCCAGGGCAATGATGCCCATGCCTACCATGACGATGCCGAACGGCTGGCCATTGATCAGCAGGCCCATCAGTACGCCGGCGGTGGAGAACACGATCGCCGAGAGCACCAGCAGCGCTTGGTAGAGACTGTTGAACTGAGTCACCAGGATCAGCAGCATCAACCCGATCGCCACCAGGAAGGCGGTAATCAGGAAACGGCTGGCCTCTTCCTGGTCTTCCTGTTCGCCGGCGACGTTGACCCGCACGCCCTCGGGGGGCGGGCCCAAGGCCGCCAGCAGCGCGCGCAGGCGTTCGTCAGGCTGGTAGCCGGTAGCCACGTCCGCTTCCAGGGTGATGGCCCGCTGTCCATCGATCCGGTGCAACGTACCCACCCTGGGGGCTGGCTCCAGAGTGGCGAAATGGGAAACCGGCACCTGGCCGCGGGAGGTATTGAGGGTCAATCGATCCAACTGGTCGAGGTGGCGCCAGGAGTGTGGGAAACGGACGCGGATGTCGACCTCGTCGGGAGCGTGGGCGGGGCGATAGGTGGCCACCTGCAGCCCGTTGGTGACCAACTGCACGGCGCTGCCCACCGCGGCCACGTCGGCGCCCATACGAGCAGCGGCGGCGCGGTCCACGTTGAGCCGCCACTCGACGCCGGGGAGGCTGCGGTTGTCCTCGATGTCGCGGAAGCCGCCGAGCCGCTCCATCTCCTGTCGAATGGCTTCCACCGCTGCCTCGCCGGCGGCGTTCTGCTGGGCGCTGATCTCGAGCACGATGGGCTTGCCACCTCCGGGGCCCTGCTCTTGTTCGCGGAATTCCAGCGCCACGCCGGGCAGGTCGGCGGTGCGTTCGGCCATCTCGTTCATGATCACACGGGCCGGGCGGCGCTCCTGCCAGTCGATCAACTGGAACTGCACCGTGCCGATCACGTCGCTGCCGATCTGCTCGTTGGGGATGGCGTAGGAGCGGGCGTAGAGTGCCTGCACCTCGCTCATGCCGGCCAGGCGTGCCTCGACCCGGCGCACGATGGCGTCTTTTTCCAGGGCGGAAAAGTCACCGCGGGAGCGGATCATCACCTGGGCGTTTTCCGGCTCGACGTCGGGGAAGAACTCCACGCCGTGATTGAAGCGGCCATAGCCAACGAAGATCAGCGCCATCAGCAGCAAGGCGATCAATAGTGTCATGCCGGGGTGGGCTAGCAGTCTGGCGAGGGTGGCACGGTACAAGCGTCCCCCCGCAGTGATCATCTCCTCGCCGTGCACGGCCCTGCTGGCGCGTACGCTGAACACGCTGCCCAGGGTTGGCAGGAAGATCAGCGCCATGGCCAGCGAAGCGAGCAGACACAGGATTACCGTGGCCGGCAGGTACTTCATGAACTCCCCCACCACGCCAGGCCAGAACAGCAGCGGGATGAACACCGCCAAGGTGGTGGCGGTAGCGGCGATCACCGGCCAGCTCATGCGTGCCGCGGCATTGATCCAGGCTTGCCGGGGTGGCTGGCCTTCGCGCAGGTGTCGGTCGGCCAGCTCGCTGACCACGATGGCACCGTCCACCAGCATGCCAGCCACCAGGATCAGGGCGAACAGCACCACGATGTTGAGCGTGTAGCCGATCGCCCAGATCAGCAGGATGCCGGTGAGGAAGGCGCCGGGGATGGTCAGTCCCACCATCAGTGCCGAACGCACGCCCATTGCCGCCAGAATCACGATCAGCACCAGCACCACGGCCGTGACCACGTTGTTGAGCAGCTCCGAGAGCATCTGCTCGACGGTGACCGACTGGTCCATGATCGTGGTGATGGAGAGCTCGTCGGGCAGCAGCGGGGCGGCTTCAGCGAGAATGTTGCGCACGCCTTCGATGGTGGCGATCAGGTTGGCACCGGCGCGCTTGGATATCTCCAGCACCAGGGCCGGCTCGTCGTCGATGCGGGCGAAGCCTTCGGGCTCCTTGAAGGTAGGGTGGATCCAGCCCACGTCGGCAAAAGTCACCACCCTGTTGCCATCGACCTTCACCGGCATGTTGAGCACGTCGTCGAGGGATTCGATCACGCCGGGAACCTTCACCGGGGTGCGGCCTGCGCCGGTATCCAGGCTGCCGGCCGCAACCAGTCGGTTGTTGCGCGTAATCAGGTTGAACAGGGTATCGAAGTCCACACCGTAGCTGTCGAGCACCAGCGGGTCGATGACAATCTCCATCAATTCCTCGCGCTCGCCGCCGATCTCGACCTCGAGCACTTCGGGGACGCCTTCGAAGGCATCCTGAAGCTGGCGGGCGATGGCCAGCCGGCGGAACTCCTCGATCGGTCCCGAGAGCCCCAGCGTCAGCACCGGGAAGAGGCCGACGTTGACCTCGAACACGCGCGGCTCCTCGGCCTCGTCGGGCAGCGAGGCGTTGGCGATGTCGACCCGTTCGCGCACGTCGGCCAGCGCCTGGCGCGGATCGAAACCGGCATCGAACTCCAGGGTGACGGCGGCATGGCCTTCGCTGGATTGAGCGGTCATCTTGCGCACGCCCTCGATGGTGCGCAGCTCCTGCTCCATGGGGCGCACCAGCAGCCTTTCGCCATCCTCGGGGCTCACCCCTTCCAGCGCCAGCGAGACGTAGATGATGGGGATGGGAACGTCCGGGTTGGCCTCCTTGGGCACCGCCTGCCAGGCAGCCAGGCCGGCCATCAACAGGGCGAACAGCAGCAACAGGGTGGTACGCGACCGGTTCAGAGCGGCCTCGATCAGGGTGCGCATGATCAGGGAGACTCCGCGCGGTCGTCATGCTCGGTGGGGCTTGCCGCGGGCATGGCGATGACGCCAGCGCCGGGGGCGACGAAGCCGCCGCCCAGGGTGATCAGCCGGATCGTCTCGGGCAGCCCGGCAACGCGGGCCTCCGTGGCATCGGCGGCCACCAGGCTGATGGGGGTGCTCACCACGCGGTCGTCGTCATCCAGATGCTTGACCCGCAGCCGTCCTTCGTCGTCCAGCTCGAGCAGGGCGGGGGAGAGGCGATGCACTTCGCGCTCGGGCAGGGTAACCGCCAGGGTGGCGCTGGCGCCGGCCAGACGGCGGCGCTCCGGATTGTCGAAGACGGCTTCGACATAGAAGGAGCGCGTGGCTTCGTCGGCGCGACTGGCCACATGGGTCAGTTCACCGGAGAGGCGGCTGCCATCCAGCAGCCGGACTTCGGCGGGCAGGCCGGGGCGCAGGTCATGGGCATCCCGCTGAGCCACCCAGGCGCTGGCCTTCAGGCGGCGGTCATCGACCAGCCGGGCGAAGGTATCCCCGATTTGCAGCACGTCGCCAAGCTCCACGTCGAGTCGGTCAAGCACGCCGTCGAATGGGGCAGTGGGACGGGTTTCGTCAAGTGCCTGGCGTAGTTCGGCTACGTCCGCTGCGGCCACGCTGACGCTGCTCTGCAGGCGCAGTAGCTCGGGTTGAGAGATCAGGTCGCGCTGGCGCAGATTGTTGGCCCCGGCCAGCTCGGCCCGGGCCAGTTCGAGCTGATCCTCGGCCCGTTCCAACTGGGCCTCCAGCGCGTCGCGTGACAAGGCCAGAAGCGGCGTGCCGGCCTTGACTGCCGTGCCCTGGGCCACCGACAACTCGATGACGCGCCCGGCATGACGGCTGCGCAGCTCGACTTCGCGAAAGGCCTGCAGTTGCCCCTGGACCACCCGCCGAGGCATGTAGGACGTGGCCTGACTAATGCGATACTCGACCCGTGGCAGCGTCTCGCTGGGAGGTGCTTCGCCGCTGGGTGCCTGCTGCTGGAAGCGCTGGAAGTCGCCGAGCGCCAACCACAGCAGGAGGGCCAGCAGCACCAGGGCGGCCAACAGAACGGAAATGGGTGGGCGTTTCGACATGGGGCCTTCCCTGGATAAAAAGCTGCATTAGCATATTTAGGCACAGCATGATAGCGCATGTGCCGAAGGGTATCAGTCGCCACACACAGCTATTGTGAAGGGTTTCCCCTAACCAGAGGTCGGATTGAGTTTTGTGCGGTGCAGGCATAACATCTTCGCGGTCCGGATTCCGGCCAGGGCGGATATGCATCCGCCAGGCTTATCCTCAGGCGGCTCAACCGAAGGAGCAACGATGAAAGATCCCGTACGTATTGCCATTACCGGCGGTGCTGGCCAGATCAGCTACTCCCTTATCTTCCGTATCGCAGCAGGTGACATGCTGGGCCCGGATCAACCCGTCATTCTCCAGCTGCTCGAGATTCCCCAGGCAATGGATGCGCTGAACGGCGTGGTGATGGAAGTCAACGATTGCGCCTTCCCGCTGGTCCAGGACATCGTCGCCACCGACGACCCCAACGTCGCCTTCAAGGACGTCGACTTCGCCCTGTTGGTCGGTGCTCGTCCGCGCGGCCCCGGCATGGAGCGCAAGGATCTGCTGGAAGCCAACGCGGCGATCTTCTCCGTGCAGGGCAAGGCGCTCAACGATAATGCCAGCCGCAACGTGCGCGTACTGGTAGTGGGCAACCCGGCCAACACCAACGCCCTGATCGCTTCCTGCAACGCGCCGGACCTCAGCCCGCGCCAGTTCACCGCGATGACCCGCCTGGACCACAACCGTGCCCTGACCCAATTGGCGCAGAAGACCGGCAAGCGCGTCACCGATGTGGACAGCATGATCATCTGGGGCAACCACAGTGCTACCCAGTATCCCGATCTGGCCCACACCAAGGTGACCGGCAAGCCTGCCTTCGACCTGGTCGAGCGCGACTGGTACGAGAACGACTTCATCCCCACCGTGCAGCAGCGCGGCGCGGCGATCATCAAGGCCCGTGGTGCCTCTTCTGCCGCCTCCGCCGCTTCCTCTGCCATCGACCACATGCGCGACTGGGCGTTGGGTACCGATCAGGTGGTGAGCATGGCGATCCCCTCCGATGGCAGCTACGGCATCGAGGAAGGCATCATCTATTCCTATCCTGTGCGTTGCCAGAACGGCAACTACGAGATCGTCCAGGGGCTGGAGATCGACGAGTTCAGCCGCGCCAAGATGAAGGCCACGGAAGACGAGCTGCGGGAAGAGCGTGCCGCAGTCGAGCATCTACTGGGCTGACAAATGCCTGTGCGAGTGAATCGCCGCGCAGTGTAGTTGGCATGCAGTAAAGAAAAACCCCGAAAGCCCAGGCTTTCGGGGTTTTGCGTTTGCGGAGCAAGCTTGGTTCAGTCGCGCAGGCTCATGATCCGCCAGCCGCGCCGTTCGGCCTCTTCGCGCAGGGTGGGGTCGGGGTCGACTGCCACCGGATTTTCCACGAGTTGCAGCAGCGGCAGGTCGTTGTGGGAGTCGCTGTAGAACCAGGCGTCGTCCAGCGTGTAGTCCTTGTCGACCAGCCACTCCTCGAGCCGCCTCACCTTGCCTTCACGGTAGCTCGGCGTACCGCTGACGTTGCCGGTATAGCGTCCGTCACGCACTTCCGGTTCCACGGCGATCAGATGGTCCACGCCCAGTCGTTGGGCGATGGGGCCGGTAATGAAGCGGTTGGTGGCGGTAATGATCAGCAAGGTATCGCCCCGGCTGCGATGGCGTGCCAGCAGTTCCTCCCCCTTGGACAGGATGCTGGGCTCGATCTTGCTGGCCATGAACTGCTGGTGCCAGGCAGCGAGCTGCTCGGGACTGTTGTCGGCCAGCGGCTTGAGTGCCACGGCCAGGAAGGCATGGATATCCAGCGTTCCTGCCTCATAATCGGCCATGAAGCGATCGTTGGCTTCACGGTAGGCCTCGGCATCCACCGCGCCTTGTTCGAGCAGGAACTCGCCCCAGGCGTGGTCGCTGTCGAGGGAGAGCAGGGTGTTGTCCAGATCGAAGATGGCCAGACTCACGGCTTACCCCTTGCGATGTGGTGAGTTGTCGTAATGTCATGCTGCATTGCGTGAAAGCTGGCGATTATGTCAGACAAAGCTCCGTGCTGCTAAGTCCAGCGGCGCTTTTTCTCTCTCCCAGCGTCGGCAGGCGAGAGCATCATGCCTGAACCTTGTATTGATGCGCTTCGCGCCCTTGTGGAAGAATGCTATCAATGACGTATTTCACAAGGTGACGTCCGTGATCGACGCTGACGGCTTTCGCCCCAACGTTGGCATCATCATCGCCAACGCCAGAGGGCAGCTGCTTTGGGCGCGTCGGGTAGGACAGAATGCGTGGCAGTTTCCCCAGGGAGGCATCAAGTCAACCGAAACACCGCAGCAGGCGCTCTACCGTGAGCTGGAGGAGGAAATCGGTTTGACCGCCGATGACGTCGAGCTACTGGCCTGTACCCGGGGATGGCTGCGCTATCGCCTGCCAAGACGCATGGTGCGCATGAACTCCAGGCCGGTCTGTATCGGCCAGAAGCAGAAGTGGTTCCTGCTGCGGATTCGCTGCCAGGAGAACCGCATCTGCATGGATGGCTCGGAAAAACCCGAGTTCGATCATTGGCGCTGGGTCAGCTACTGGTATCCGCTGGGCCAGGTGGTGCCATTCAAGCGAGAGGTGTATCGCCGCGCGCTGAGCGAGCTTTCCCCGCGAGCGCAGCGGCTGGCCCTCGAAGGCCGCTGATAGAAGGCATCCGCTGATCGAAACGACAGCGGGTGGGCATGATATGAGGGGCAACGCAGGGCCCCCTTACGAAGCTTCGTCCTCCTCGGGTGACGGTGCTTGGTCTTGATTCCTCAGCCAGGCGAGGGAAGACAACAATGGAAAGCAAGACGCCGATGCTGGAGGTGCTGCGCCGGGTCATACAGGAGGTCAACGGAGCCCGCAATCTCGATGCGGCACTGGCGACCATGGTTCGCCGTATCCGCAAGGCCATGCACACCGACGTGTGTTCCTTCTATCTCCATGAGGGTGAAAGCCAGGAACTCGTCCTGATGGAGACCATCGGCCTACATAGTCAGGCGGTCGGCCACGTGAGCCTGCGAGTGGGCGAGGGCCTGGTCGGCCTGGTGGCCGAGCGTGAGGAACCGCTCAATCTCGAGGACGCCCCTTCACACCCACGCTTCCGCTACTTCGAAGCCACCGGCGAGGAGCGCTACTCCAGTTTCCTTGGCGTGCCAATCATCCATCAGCGCCGCATGCTCGGCGTTCTCGTCGTGCAGCAGGCGGAGAAGCGCCGCTACGACGAAGAAGATGAGGCCTTCCTCATCACCATGGGGGCACAGCTTGCCGGGGTGCTGGCTCATGCCCTGGCCACGGGTAGCCTCAGCCGGCCCGCCTTGCCGGGCGGCCAGGCACTGTTCACTGGCGTTGCCGCTTCTCCCGGCATGGCCATCGGTGAAGTGGTAGTGGTAGCGCCGCTGGCCGACCTGGACAGCGTTCCCGACCTGATCCCGACCGATGTCGAATACGAGATCGTGCGCCTCAAGGAGGCTATCGAGCGGGTGCGTGAGGAGATTCGCGCCGCGGGCGAGCGTCTGGCCAATCGTATCTCGGCTCAGGAACTGGCGCTGTTCGAGGTGTACCAGCAGATGCTCAGCGAGGCAGCGCTCTCCCAGGAAGTGGAGAAGCGCATTCGTGAGGGGCAGTGGGCGCCCGGTGCCCTGGCCGACGTGGTGCGGCGTCACGTGCAGTACCTGGAGCGGGTCGACGACGACTACCTGCGCGAACGAGCCGCCGATGTGCGCGACCTGGGCCGGCGGGTGCTGGCTCACCTCCAGGAGGAGACACCACAGATCCCCGGCAATTTCCCTGAGAACAGCATTCTGGTGGGAGACGAGATCAGCGTCGCCATGCTGGGCGAGGTGCCGAGGGAGCGGCTTGCCGGTCTGGTGTCGGTGCGTGGATCGAGTACTTCTCACGTGGCGATCGTTGCGCGCGCCATGGGGGTTCCCACCGTGCTGGGCATGGTCGACCTGCCGCTGCCGCGCCTCTCGGGTGCCGAGGTGGTACTTGACGGGCATCGTGGACGCCTGTTCGTGCGTCCCACCGATGAGCTCAAGGCCCGCTACCAGAGCCTGATCGCCGAAGAGGCGGCGCTGGTCGAAGTGCTCGAGCACGAGCAGGACCTGCCCAGCGAGACCCCGGATGGCCACGTCATGCCGCTGATGGTCAACACCGGCCTGGCCATCGATACCACGGTGTCGCTCAAGAAACGTATCAGTGGCGTGGGGCTGTATCGCACCGAAGTACCGTTCATGATCGCCGAGCGCTTTCCGGGCGAGCAGGAGCAGGCGCGACTCTATCGCGACCAGTTGGAAAGCTTTGCACCGCTGCCGGTGGTGATGCGCACGCTGGATATCGGCGGCGACAAGGACTTGCCCTACTTTCCCATAGAGGAGGCCAACCCCTTCCTCGGCTGGCGAGGCATCCGCGTCACCCTCGATCACCCCGAAGTGCTGATGGTGCAGCTGCGTGCCATGCTGCGCGCCTCCCAGGGACTCGACAACCTGCAGATCCTGCTGCCCATGGTGACCAACATCGATGAGGTCGACGATGCGCTGCGGCTGCTGGATCGCGCCATTCGTGAGCTGGGCGAGGAGGGCATCGTTGCGCCGCGGCCCAAGGTGGGTGTCATGCTGGAGGTGCCGGCCACGCTCTATCAGTTGGACGCCCTGGCCGAGCGTGTCGACTTCTTCTCGGTCGGCAGCAACGACCTGACCCAGTACCTGCTGGCGGTGGATCGCAACAATCCCCGGGTGGCGAGCCTCTACGATGCCTGTCACCCGGCCGTGCTGTGCGCCATGGCGCGCCTGGCCGAGGAGTCGGCTCGGCTGAAGAAGCCAATCTCGGTGTGCGGTGAGCTGGCCGGTGATCCTGCCGGGGCGCTGCTGCTGATGGGCATGGGCTTCGACTCGATCTCCATGAATGCTCCCAGTCTGCCGCGGGTCAGGGCTGCTATACGCCGGGTTTCCCTCGATGCCGCCAAGGCATTGGTGCGTGAAACCCTGGCCCTGAACACGCCAGCCGCGGTACGCAGCCATCTCTTCATGCGGCTGAGCGAATGGCAGCTGGCGCATCTGCTGCCGCCACGGGACTGAGCGTTACCTCATGTGCCTCGTCGCTTTCGATTTCCGTCCGGAAACGGCCGTGCCGCTGCGGCTGGTAGCCAATCGCGACGAGTTTTTCCAGCGTGCCACGGCACCGCTCGAAGCCTGGCAGGACGCGCCCGACATCGTTGGGGGGCGCGATCTCGAGGCCGGCGGCAGTTGGTTGGCGGTGCATCGTGGCGGACGCGTGGCCGCGGTCACCAACGTGCGCGACCCCGCACTCAAGGTATCGGCCGACGCCCCGAGTAGGGGGCACCTCGTTCGCGAGGCGCTTGAGTGTCCTGACCTGGCCGGGTGGCTGGCCAGGCTGGCCGCGAGCGATGGCTGGCGCTATGCCGGCTTCAATCTGTTGGCTGGTGACGGGCATCGGCTCTGGCATCTTCACCGCAGCCGGGAGCGGCTGCTGCTCTCGGAAGTGACTCCCGGCATTCACGGTCTATCGAACGCCAGTCTCGATACCCCCTGGCCCAAGCTGATTGCTGCACGGCAGGGGCTTGCGATGGCGCTGCGACGTCGCTGGCCGGAGGATGCCATGAGCGCGCTGTCCGACAGCTGTCCGGTCGACGATCACCATTTGCCGGACACCGGCGTCGGCCTGGAGCTGGAGCGACGCTTGTCGCCACCGTTCATCGTCGGCGAACAGTACGGTACCCGAGCCACGACCTGGCTGGAGTGGAACGACGACGCGGGTGTCATCGTGCTGGAGGAGCATCGTTACGGCCCCGGAGGAGCGGCGCTTGGCAAGACTCGGGAAAGAATTGCTCTAACTCGCATGCACTTACGTGACTCAAGCCGCCATGACAGGCGGGGCCCGTCGGCGTAAACTCACTGCCATATTGCCTGGCACAGGGACGCGAATGCCCGTGGGAACCCGCAAGGACCGCTTCTGGTCGTATCTGATCTGGCCGTTGCTCTGGCCGTTGCTGCTGGCCCAGGCGGCACTGGTATTGCTCTGCCTGGTGGTGGGGGTGGTGCTGTGGGTGGCCACGCCTGATCCGACCTCCTGGGCCGAGTCAGCCTGGTTGCTGCTGGCCTTGCTGATGGGCACTACCCTGACCGTTTCGGCCTTCCTCCTGCAGCTTCGACACAGCATGCATGAGTGTGAGAGCCAGATAGAATCCCGGCTCGGTCGCATCGAGCGGCTGCTGCAGGAAACCGAGCAGTTGCTACCGCGTTGGTTGGGGGCGTCCCGGCAGCCGTCGGATGACGAGGGCTCGGTCACGGGACGGCTCGAGAAACTGCATGACGGCGTGGTCGAGCTGCAGTCCAGGCTCGGGTTGGTGCCGAGCCTGGAGGCCCTCCTGACGACCAGCCAGCGCCCGGCCATGCTGCTCTACCACGGGCGAATCGTGGCTGCCAACCTGGCCATGGAGCAGCTTCTTGGCGAGAGCCAGGAGGCGCTGGAGGGGCAGGACCCAGCCACCCGTCTGATTGCCACCGAGGCGGCGGGAAGCAAGCCGGCCGAGGTGCAGGTGATGGGTGGCGATGGCCGCTGGCGCAGCTTCCAGGTGGAGTGGCTGGATGCGTCCCCCTACCAGCTGTTGCTCTTCGAACGCGCCAGTACGCATGAACTCGGGGGGTTGCTGGCTGCCCGTGAGCGTGCCCGTGAGGACTCGCGGCTGAAGTCGCGCTACCTGACGCTGTTGCAGCGCGAGCTCGAGCCGCTGCTCTCCGAGCTGGCCCAGGAGATGAAAGGCGCCAGCGAGCGCGTTGACCCGCACCGTCACGCACAGTTGAGAGAGCGCATCGCCGATATTCTGCTGCTGATCAGCAGCCTGGCGGGTGAGCAGGGCGAAGAGGCACTACGCGACATGCGGCTTTCTTCCGGCCAGGCTGGCCCGCTGCGGGTGCTGGTCGTCGACGATGGCCCGGTCAATCGCATGCTGGCAAGCCAGGTGCTGGAGCGACAGGGGTTGCGGGTCGACAGCGTTGCCAGCGGCCTGGAGGCGCTGGAACGACAGCAGCTGCATGCCTACGACCTGGTATTGATGGACATCTTCATGCCGGAGTTGGACGGCGTCGAAACCGCCCGGCGCTGGCGCGAACAGGAAGCGCAGCTGCCCGACGCCGGGCGCAGCATACTGGTGGCCTTGACGGCCAATGCCACCGAAAGCGACCGACACCGCTTTCACGATGTCGGCATGGATGACTACCTGGCCAAGCCCTACGGTCCACGGGAGCTGATCGAGCTCCTGCAGCGTTGGCGACCCGACGCGTTCGAGGGTTCTCCAACGACATGACGGTAGTGCTCACGCTTGTCGGCGTCACCAGGTTCGTGATGTGGCCCGCTTTCCTCGGCATCGTTCTCGCCAGCGTGCCGTTTGCCAGGTTGGGCGTTCGCCTGGCCCACATTCTCTCGACCCGCATGCTGCGGCTCGCCTTTGCTGCGCTGCTGCTGGTCGTGGGACTCCGTTCCCTGTTCTGAGGTCATCATGGATTATCCCGATATCGATCCTGTCGCCATCTCCCTCGGCCCCTTCCAGGTTCACTGGTATGGCTTGATGTACGTCGTCGGCTTCGTCGGCGCCTGGTGGCTCGGCCGGCTGCGGGCCGAGCGCTTCGGCTTGACCCGTGACGACGTCGGCGACCTGCTGTTCTACACCGCCATCGGCGTGGTGGCAGGTGGTCGCCTGGGTTATGCGCTGTTCTACGGCCTGGGCCAGTGGGCTGCCGACCCGCTGTGGGTGTTTCGCGTGTGGGATGGCGGCATGAGCTTCCATGGCGGCCTGATCGGTGTGCTGCTGGCGGCGCTGTGGTTTGCGCGCAAGAAGGGCATGGCCTTCTTCACGCTGACCGACTTCTTCGCTCCCATGGTGCCGATCGGCCTGGGCGCTGGGCGCATCGGCAACTTCATCAACCGTGAACTGCCGGGGCGGGTTACCGAGTTGCCCTGGGGCATGCCGTTTCCCGGCATGGGGCCGGAGCTTCGTCATCCCACGTCGCTCTACGAGGCCTTTCTCGAAGGTCTCGTATTGTTCGTCATCCTTTGGTGGGTGTCGGCCAGGCCGTGTCGGCGCGGGCTGGTTTCCGGCCTGTTCCTGCTGCTCTACGGCGTGTTCCGCTTCATGGTGGAGTTCTTCCGCCTGCCGGATGCCCACATCGGCTATCTTGCCTTCGGCTGGTTCACCATGGGCATGCTGCTGACACTGCCGATGATCGCCTTCGGCCTGCTGCTGATCGCCTGGTCGCGTCGCCAGCCGGTGGATGAAGTGCGGGTCACGCAGTGAAACCGAACGGGAGTAGGACGCCAGGCCGAGAGGCGATAGACTCTCGGCCTATCGAACATTCCATGCAGAGTCCGTCAACGATGCCAGATGACAATGCCCAGCCCGCTCTCGAGCAACCCTACCTGGACCTGATGCAGCAGGTGCTCGAGCAGGGCGTTGATGGTGCTGACCGCACCGGGGTCGGTACGCGCTCGATCTTCGGCCACCAGATGCGCTTCGACCTCTCCCGCGGCTTCCCGCTGGTGACCACCAAGAAGCTGCACCTGCGCTCGATCATTCACGAACTGCTGTGGTTCCTGCGTGGCGATACCAACGTCGCCTATCTCAAGGAGAACGGGGTCAGCATCTGGGACGAGTGGGCCGACGAGAACGGCGACCTCGGACCCGTCTACGGCTACCAGTGGCGCAGCTGGCCCGATCCCCGTGGCGGCCATGTCGACCAGATCGCCAAGCTGCTGGAGCAGATCCGCACCAACCCGCGTTCGCGGCGGCTGATCGTCTCGGCCTGGAACCCGGCGCTGGTCGACGAGATGGCCTTGCCGCCGTGCCATTGCCTGTTCCAGTTCTACGTGGCCGAAGGGCGCCTCTCCTGCCAGCTCTACCAGCGCAGTGCCGATATCTTCCTCGGCGTGCCGTTCAATATCGCCAGCTATGCGCTGCTGACCCAGATGATTGCTCAAGTCTCGGGACTCGAACCGGGCGATTTCGTGCACACCCTGGGCGACGCGCATCTCTACCTCAACCATCTGGAGCAGGCCGAGTTGCAGCTGTCGCGCACGCCGCGTGCAGCGCCCAGGCTGGTGCTCGATGCCGGCGTTGACTCCCTGTTCGATTTCCGCTTCGAGCACATCGCCATCGAAGGCTACGACCCCCACCCCCATATCAAGGCCGAGGTTGCGGTATGACGGACGAGACCCTGGTGCCGGTGGCGATGATCGCCGCGGTGGCGCGCAACGGCGTGATCGGCGTCGACAACAAGCTGCCCTGGCATTTGCCCGAAGATCTCAAGTTCTTCAAGCGCATGACCCAGGCCAAGCCGCTGATCATGGGGCGCAAGACTTTTGCCTCTATCGGCCGGCCGTTGCCGGGCCGGCTCAATATCGTGGTGACCCGGGACGAAACCTTTCAGCACGATGGTGTGCGGGTCTGTCACGATCTGGAGTCGGCGCTGTTCCTGGCCGACCAGCAGGCCACCATCGACGCCGCCGAGGAGATCATGGTGATGGGCGGCGGCGAGATCTACGCCCAGGCGCTTTCCCATGCCAGCCGTATCTACCTGACCGAGGTGGATGTCGACGTGGAGGGCGACGCCCGTTTTCCCGAGCTGGACGAGAGCGAGTGGCAAGAAGTGCAGCGGGTGCCGGGTTCGCCCCACCCGGGCCAGCCGGACTATAGCTTCGTACAATACGAGCGCCGTTGAACTGCACATTGTCAGCGCCGCGCTTGTGGCACACACTTGCTGGATCATGGAAGCTTGCCCAACCGATGTCCGTCGCTGTGTCGTCAACGTGAGCCTGCCAGGAGGATGCTGGTTTTGATTGAACAAAGTTCACGTCATCTATTCAGTGCTCTGGAGGCTCGCGCCGCCGATGCGCTCGAGAAACTGCACGGCTTCCGCACGCAGATAGAGCAGTTGGAGGCCCGGCTGGCCGAAGCCGAAGCGGCGAAGCAGGAGCTGGAGGCGGCCCGTCTCGAGCTGATGGAGGAGAACCGCGAGCTCGACGAGCAGAATCGCGAACTCGAAGAGGACAACGCACGCCTGCGCGAGCGGCTGCGAAAGGGCGAGCCGGCGCCCGTCTTCCCCGGCCCGGGGCGCCGTGCCCAAGGGCTCGCGGCGCTGATGGGCCAGCGCCCGCGTGAGGATTCAAAGGCGGTTGCCGAAGCCGATGCAGGCGATCGGGCCGAGCGAGGGCAGGTGCCTGCCTCGGCAGCGATGACTGCTGAACCCTCGCCCCAGCCCGAAGCATTGCAAGAGCAAGTGCAAGTGGCAGAGCAGAAGCAGGGCGAAGAAGCTTCGGCAGCCCAGGATGAACGCCAGGGCCACCTTGCCATCGAACAGGCGCCTTCCGCCGATGCGTTGCTGACGCAGTGGTACCAGCGCTACCCCAATACCTTCTTCAAGGGCCATACCCGGCCGCTCAAGGTGGGCATCCATCAAGACCTCGCCGCCCGCGAGCCCTGGCCCGAGAAGCTGGTGCGCCGGGCCCTGGCGGGCTACGTCAACCTGCCGCGCTATCTCAAGGCCGTGCGTGAAGGCGCCGAGCGCATCGACCTCGACGGCCAGCCTGCCGGCAGCGTCGATACCCAGGCCGCCGAACACGCCAAGCGCAAGCTGGAACGCCTGCAGAGCGAGCGGCGTGAGAGTGGCCGCACGGCAAGCGGCACGCCACGGCGTAATGGGGTCAATAGCGGCAACGGCGCCGAAGGCCAGTCGCGCAAGGCCAAACCCAGGTCGCCGACGCGTAGCGCCAAGCCCGCCCCGGCGTCACGCGAGGAGCCGGCCGAGACGCCAGCCACCCAGGCCGACCCCGAGGCGCGCCTGGAGGCCAAACTCTCCGCCCTGCTGGCCAAGCACAATGGCCAGGCGAAAGGGCCTTGAGGGTGTTCCAACCTAAGCGTTAAAGGACAGCCTTGCCTCTTATCCATCAGCGGGGCATGATGTGCGGGCTCATCGCTGCCAGGCATACTGACTGCCAGTGTCTGCAGCACGCGGCCCAGGGGGCGGGAGCGCCCGGGACCGCATCAGCAGGGAAAAGTTCCGCTGGGGAGGCGGGCATCGAAGGAAAACAGTGTTTTTTCTTATTGCGTTCCCATTTTTCCCGGTATAGAGTTCTACCTGCGAGCATTGGACTATAACAAGGCTTCGCTGAGGTCATGACCGGCCCTGGCGCTTCCTGAGAAGGAACCGAGCCACGTACGGCGGGACCCATGCCCGGCAAGCTACCTGCACCGATCACCGATCTGTGTAGTAACGATCGAAACAGTAAGCTAGTGAAAGGAACTATCGCGATGAAAAAGACACTGTTAGCGACTGCCATTGCCGGTGCCATGGTTTACGGCGCCACTGCAGCACAAGCCGCCACCGTTTACGACCAGGACGGCACTCGTCTGGACCTCTACGGCCGTCTCGCCCTGGGTATCGCCGGTGGCGGCCCGGAATATGACGACAATGGCAACTTCCAGCGTAACAGCGCTGAATTTATTGATGTCTACTCCCGTCTGGGCCTGCGTGGCCAGCAGCAGATTTCTTCTGATCTGACCGCCTTCGCTCACCTCGAGTGGCGTTTCCGTGGCGATGAGCAGCGTTCTGGTCAAGCCTTCCATCAGACTCGTCAGAGCTACCTGGGGCTGCGCAGTGCCACCATTGGTACCTTCCAGGCTGGTAACTTCGACTCCTTCTACAAGGATGTCGTCAGTGCACCGTTCGACGTCTATATCGACCAGGGCCTTGAGTTCCAGGGGCACCCGGTCCAGTCCCGCGGTGACTCCATCGGCTACATTACGCCGAACCTGAGCGGCTTCCAGGCCTACCTGCAAGCCAAGCACTACAGCAGCCGCGGCACTGACCCGTCTCAGCCTGGCCAGGAAGAGAACAGCGAAATCGCCACCCAAGGTGGTGTGAAGTACGAACTTGAGGGTCTTCGTCTGGCGCTGGGTTACATCGATGACCGCGATGGCCGTGCTAATGGCACCGGTGAGATGATCTGGGGTGCAACCGCTTCTTACGCCTTCAACGACAACTTCTCCGCACGTCTGGGCTACGAAACTCGTAGCAACAACGATGATCTGGATGAAGATGGCGATGAGATCGGCGGTGGCTTCAAGACTTGGGGTCTGGGTGGTACTTACGCCGTGGGTCAGTGGGCCTTCAACGCTGACGTCTACCGCGTACGTCCGGATAACGAGGACAACCGCACTGCCTGGGCTCTTGGCTCGTACTACAAAGTTTCCAGCAACTTCGACGTCTTTGCTGAACTGTACCAGGCGGACCAGGCTGAAATTACTTTCAGCACTGACGATGGTGTCAGAACCGCTGATGGCGACGACCTGTACTACCTGGTTGGCGCTCGCTACCACTTCTAATCGTTCTGCCTTCGGGCAAGCGATCAATAGAAGACACGTCGCTTCCAGCGACGAAAGAACCGGCCCTTCGGGGCCGGTTTTCTTTTTCCTGCCATTCAGCAATGCCTTTCCTCACTCTTGATGCAAGTCAACAAAGGTTTCGTTTCGTTACCGCGAGCGACGCCCGGGCGGGACAGCCGCAACGGAGCGGGTCAGAATCGAAGCCTGACGATTCGTCAACGAGGAGAGGAGTGCGCTGATGAAGCCCCAGCCCCTGTTGCGGCCTTCGGCCGGCGCGGCCCGCTGCAAGCGCTGTGCTCTGCATACCCGCTGCCTACCGCTGGGGCTCGAGCACGATGCGCTGCAATCCTTCGATACCATCCTCAAGCTGCCGCAGGCTCTCAAGCGCGGCGAGGCTTTGGTGCGCCAGGGCGGGCGCTTCACCAGCCTCTATGTGGTGCGCTCCGGTAGCCTGAAGCAGAGTGTGGATTCCCAGGCCGGCCAGCGCGGGCAGGTGATGAACTTCTACCTGCCAGGTGAGATCGTCGGCCTGGATGGCATCGGCGAGCCGCGCTACCACAGCAGCGTGGTGGCGCTGGAATCGACCTTCGTCTGCGAGTTGCCGTTCACCCGACTGGAGGACCTTGCCGAGCAGTTGCCAGGTCTGCGCGGGCAGCTCTACCGCTGCATGAGCCGCAAGCTGCGCAACGACCAGCGCACGCTGTGCCTGCTCTCGGGGCGTACCGCCGACCAGCGCCTGGCCAGCTTCCTGCTGGGGCTCTCCGAGCGTTTTCGCAGCCGCGGCTACTCACCCCATTGCTTCCATCTTTCCATGTCCCGCTCCGATATCGCCAGCTACCTGGGCCTCGCGCTGGAGACCGTCAGCCGGGTACTAGCGCGCTTCCAGGAGCAGGGCGTACTCAGCGTGAGCGGCCGCGAACTGACTATTCACGACCGGGAAGCGCTCTTGTCTCTGGCAGAAGAGGGCATGAGGCCCTAAGAGGGATTAAACCTTTCCTTTCGCCTGCCGATATCTAATGTTGACACGCCTGCTTCGGGGATGGGTCGTTTTACATTCGGCTGTCCAAAGGAGTGTGCGCACGATATGTCTCACAAGACGCTGGATATCGCCAGGGACACCACGCTCTACATGGCGGCCGCCGTGCTCATCCTGATGGGGGGCGCGGGACTTCTTACCTACTGGCTGGAAATCGTTTACCCCTTGCGTAGCGTACTGCTGCCCGACAATGCGCTGGCCGTGCTGATGGTCGGTATCGGCCTGCTGGCCCTTATGGTGCGCTGGTCGGTGCTGCGTCGCTTTGCCGGTCTCATTCTGCTTGTTCATGTCACCTACCTGTTGTTGCACAACATCCTCGCAGGAGGCCGGGAAGTCGGGGTCTCCTGGCTGACTGGCGATGTGAGAATGGGCTCCCTCGCGTCAGCGATGCTGTTGCTGGTGGCTCTTTGCCTGCTGCTCGGAGTGGGCAGGCGCCGTTCGAGCTGGCTGTGGGCCGGCGTAGGCATACTGTTGTTGAGCAGCAGTCTTTTGGCACTGCTCAGGCTCTTCCTGCCGGGTGGTGAGGTGGCATGGACGCTGAACAACGCCTCTTCGCCCTTGCTGGGAACCGTGCTGGCCATGGTGCTGGGTGTTTCGATGTTGCTGATGGCGGTAGGTGTCGATCGCCCGCAGCCGCGAATGGGGCGGCCGGCGCTGGCGTGTGGTCTCTTTGGCGTCCTGCTGAGCTGTTCGGTTTGGTACCTGTTGAATTGGGAATACCAGGAAGAGAAGCAGCGACAAGCCAGCCATTTGCTCGACAACTTGCAGTACAACGCCGAACAGATGATGTCTGCACAGCTCCTGCTCGCTCAGTATATGGCCGAGCGCCTGGACTCCCCGGAGACGTGGTCCGATGCAGCGATGCGCACCCGTCATGTCGAACACTACTTCCGCGACTCTCCCGCCATGCAGGCCCTTGTCATGCTGGATCGGGGGGCATGGACCTGGGAGTACGCTCGCAATGCGTCAGCTGGCCGCTGGCTGGAGGCGCAGTTGGCCGACCCCCAGGTCGAGAGGAGGCTGCAGTTCGACTTTTCCCAGCCATGGATGATGCTGGCCGATCGCGAGCAGCGTCATAGGGCGCTAGTGATGATACCGTTGCCGGTGGCTGGTCATCGGCTGGTGGGGAGCATCGACCTTGTCGTACTGCTGAAAGAAGAGCTTCGCGTTCAGTTGGGGGCCTCCATGATCCGTGTGCTGCAGAGCGGCAGCCCCCTGCTTGAGATTCGGGCGCCCGGACGTGTGGCTAGCGAATCGAGTTACCCGCTGGTAGCGAAGCGACATATCGGTTTGCCGGGTGGGCTCGGGCTGACACTGGAGGTCTATCCCGATTCGGTTGATGAGATGCTCAAGGCCGGGTTGATACCCGGCGGGGTGGCTCTTGCAGGATTGATGTTGAGCTATCTCATGGCGTTCAGTCTGGGGCTGGCCCATCAGCGGCATCAGGACAGACGTACGCTGTGGGAGAGCGAGCAACGCTACCGCTCACTCTTTGCCTACAACCCCGATGCGGTCTTCTCCGTCGACCCCAAGGGGACTTTCGCTACGGCCAATCCTACCTTCGGTGCCATCACGGGCCTGCCCGTGGGCCAGATCATCGGCATGCACTTCTCTCAGCTCATACTCCCCGGCGAGGCCGAGCGCATCCAACAGTATATCGATGCGTCCCTCAAGGGGGGTGCACAGCGCTATGAGGTCCCCATCGTCAACCGGTCCGGTGAGCTTCGACTGCTCTACGTCACTCAGTTACCGATCCTGGTAGACGGGGTCGCCCAGGGTGTCTTTGGTATCGCCAAGGATGTTACCGAGCAGAACAGGAACGAAACTCGCCTGCGTGTGCTGGAGCGAAGCGTTCAGGCCAATATCAACGGCATCGTGATCACCGATGCCATCGAGAACGACTTCCCCATCACCTATGTGAACGAGGCTTTCCTGGCCCTGACGGGCTACCGGGAGGAGGAGCTCCTCGGCCGCAACTGTCGTCTTCTGCAAGGAAAAGATACGGATCCCGAAAAGGTGGCATGGCTACGTCGTCGTTTGGCCGAGCAACGCGATTGTCATGTCACGCTACGCAATTATCGCAAGGATGGCAGCGCCTTCTGGAATGCGCTCTACGTGGCACCGGTACCCGACGGCGAAGGACGCGTAACACACTTCGTCGGCATGCTGCGCGACGTGTCCGAACGGTTGGCCTACGAGGAGCACCTTGCCCATAGTGCCAGTCACGATGCCTTGACCGGCTTGGCCAACCGAGCACTTCTGGAAGAACGCCTGATCCACTACTTCGGCTTGTCGCAGCGCCAGGGTCGGAACATGGCCGTGCTTTTCGTGGACCTGGATGACTTCAAGCCGATCAACGACAGCCTGGGCCACGCCATTGGCGACAAAGTGCTGATTGAAGTGGCTTGCCGATTGTCCAGTGCCATGCGTCCCGGTGATACCCTGGGTCGATTGGGTGGCGATGAGTTCGTGGTACTGATGCCCGACGCCACGCAGGAGGAGCAGGCGAAAATGGCAGAGAGCCTGCTACGGCTCGTCGCTCACCCCTATGGCATCGATCACCACGAGCTCCACCTGTCGGCCAGTATCGGTATTGCCATCAGTAGCGATACCATCGACCAGCCCATGGAACTGATCCAGCAGGCCGATATGGCCATGTACATGGCCAAGCAGCAGGGACGTAACGCCTATCAGTGGTTCACCTGTGATATCACCACCCGCGTCAATGAGCGCCTGGCGATGCGGAATGAACTCCAGGATGCCATCGATGGGCAGCGTCTCGAGCTTTACTACCAGCCGCTATTCGACCAGGCGGGTGAGATCACTAGCGTGGAGGCCCTGTTGCGCTGGAACCATCCTGCAAGAGGCTTCGTCTCGCCGGGCGAATTCATCCCCTTGGCCGAGGAAACTGGCCAGATCATGCCGATCAGCCGCTGGGTGCTCGAACGTGCCTGTCTCGACATGGGCTTGCTCGATGCGTGTGGTCTTGGTGGGTTCAAGGTGGCGGTCAATCTCTCGCCCTTGCAGTTCCACCGCGCCGGATTCCTGGACACGCTGCAGGAAACCCTTGCCAACACTCAGTTGCCGGCCACCCGACTGGAGCTGGAACTGACCGAAGGCGTGCTATTGAAGGATGCGCAGGACGCGGTCGATATCCTTCATGCCTTGCGCAGAATGGGGGTCGACGTCTCCATCGATGACTTCGGCACCGGCTTTTCCAGCTTGAACTACCTGAAGCAACTTCCCATCAGCAAGGTGAAGATCGATCGCAGCTTCATCAGGGAAGTGACGCATAGCGTAGATGACGCATCCATCGTGCAGGCGATTATCTCCATGGCCCATCACTTGGGCCTGACCGTTGTGGCCGAAGGCGTTGAAACCGAGCAGCAACACAGCCTATTGAAGAGGTACGGCTGTGAGCAATTCCAGGGATTCCTGCTTGCACGACCCATGCCGCTCGATCAGCTCGAGCTGTCGCTGAGAGCGGGCAGGGCGCTGACTACTGGTATGGATGATCGTAGCTGAGGCGCAGCCAGGTCGGTGTATCGTCTCCAGTCCCCAGGTATAGCCTCTGCCGCAGTGGCTGCACCCTTGTGGCTCTCCTAGCGTTTCCCGAAAGGTTGTTGCATCACCAGCTCACGAATCGTCTCGGCCATGTAACGGCTGGCTGGCGGGCGCTCGGCCCGCTGTGACCACAGTAGCCCCGGCGTGCGCACCGGCGTGGGGCTCTCAAGCGGTATGGCCTGGATGCCGGGTTCGTCCTTCAGGGCGTTTTCCGCCACGATACCGCACAGGTCGGTACGCCGAACCAGCTCGACCATGGGCGAGATGGCGTTGAGTTCGGCCACGATCTGCGGGCGTGCGCCGGCCGCTTCGAAGCACTCGTCCAGCATCTGGCGGGTCGAGAAGTGCGGTGCCAGCAGCGTCATGCGCTGGCCGTTCAGCTCGACCATGCGCAGCCGCTTGCGCTTGGCCAGCGGGTGGTGGCTGCCAACGATCAGCTTGAGCTCCTCGTTGTAGAGCGGCTCGAAGCGCAGGCCGCGCGGAATGGCGGGGCGATAGGAGATGCCCAGATCCAGGCTGCCGTTGACCAGCCCCTCGCTGATCTGGTTGCCCGACAGTTCCTCCACCACCACCTTGACCTGGGGCAGGCGCTGCATGAATACCGAGAGACACAGCGGGATGAGCTGCACGTTGAAGCTATGAGTGGCGGCGATGCGCAGCTCGCCGCGCAGTTCATCGGGTGTTTCCTTCATGGCGCCCAGCGCCTGGTCGACCTGCCGCAGGATTGGTGCCACGTGCTCATGGAAGGCCTGCCCGGCCTGGGTGATCACTACACGCTTGCCGACCCGGGCAAACAGCGGCTGGCCTAGCTCTTCCTCCAACTGGCGAATCTGGTGGGAAAGGGTCGACTGGGTGACGTGCACCTTTTCGGCCGCGCGGGTGAAGTTGAGCGTCTCGGCGATTGCCAGGAAGTAGCGCATGTGTCGCAGTTCCATCGCTGCACCTCGTTGACGGTTATTTATCCATCGATGTCATCGTTCGTTACGATGGAAATTTATCATTTTCATGAATTGTTGGCGCCGCTTATGTTCAATGCACGGCATCGGCCATCCCGAGCGTGTCATGCCGCGCCGGCGTGGCTCGCTCGCTGCAATGCGGAGCGACAGCATGAAAATAGGGCGCGAGACAATTCCAACAACCGCCATCAGTACCTCCAACGCCGACACCATCGTGGTGCGCGGCAAAGACCTCAGCGGCGAACTGATCGGGCGGATCTCCTTCACCGATTACTTCCTTTTGCTGCTCGACGGCCAGCCGCCCAGCGACACCCGGCGTCGGGTGCTGGACGCGACCCTGGTCGCCATTGCCGAGCATGGGCTGGTACCCAGCGTGCAGGCCAGCCGCATGACCTATGCCGCGGCGCCGGAGGCACTGCAGGGCGCGGTGGCAGCGGGGCTGCTGGGCTGCGGCTCGGTGATCCTGGGGGCCTCCCAGGCGGCGGGTGAGCTGTTCGCCGAGATCGCCGAAGAGATCGACGGCGGCAAATCGCTAGAAGGCGCCGTGCACGATGTCATCAGTGCGCGCCGCGCCCGTCGCGAGGCGATTCCTGGCTACGGTCACCCGCTGCACAAGGAGCGCGACCCTAGGGTCGAGGCGCTGTTCGGCGTAGCGCAGGAAGCGGGCGCCGAGATGCGCTACGTGGGTATCGCCACGGCCGTGGAGCGGGCCCTGCCCGAGGTCGTCGGCAAGGAGCTCAAGCTCAACGTTTCCGCCGCCATTCCTGCCGTGCTGTTGGGCGCGGGCTTCCCGCTCAAGGCGCTGCGCGGCGTGCCGCTACTGGCCCGCACCGCCGGGCTGATAGCGCACCTGCTGGAGGAGTCCGAACAGCCCAGCGGCTTCGCGCTTTCCTATCAGGCGACCCGGCAGGTGGAATACACCGGCAAGGTGCCGCTTGGCTTCACGCAAGAAGGGGGGAGTTCATGAGCAAGGTACTCGACGGCATCACCGTCATCGAACAGGGCACCTTCATCACCGGCCCCGCCGCCGGCATGCTGCTGGCCGATTTGGGCGCCAACGTGATCAAGGTGGAGATGCCGGGCAAGGGCGACCCCTTTCGTGCCTTCAAGGGCGGGCTCTACAGTCCCCACTATCAGACCTACAACCGCAACAAGCGCAGCATTGCGCTCAACACCAAGGAGCCGGAGGACCTGGCGACCTTCGATGCGCTGATCCGTGAGGCCGACGTCTACATCCAGAACTTCCGGCCCGGCACCGCCGAGCGGCTGGGGGCGGGGGAAGCGCGCCTGCGTGAGATGAACCCTGGACTGGTCTACTGCGCCATCAGCGGATTTGGCAACGACGGACCCTACGCCGGGCGGCCCAGCTACGACACCGTGGCCCAGGCCGCCAGCGGTTTTCTCAAGCTTCTGATCAATCCCGAGAACCCGCGAGTGGTGGGGCCGGCGATGGCCGACGCGCTGTCGGGCTTCTATGCCGCCTACGGTATCCTGGGCGCGCTGGTGGAGCGTGGCCGGACTGGGCAGGGGCGGCGGGTCGACGTCTCGATGCTCGAGGCGATGTGTCACTTCAACCTCGATGCCTTCACGCACTATCTCTCCGAGAACGAGATCATGGGGCCTTACAGCCGGCCTCAGGTCTCCCAGTCCTACGTGGTGGAGTGCGCCGACGGCAAGTGGGTGGCGCTGCACATGTCATCGCCGGAGAAGTTCTGGCAGGGGCTGGCCAATGCCATGGCGTATCCCGAGCTGCTCCAGGACGAACGGTTCTCGAGTCGCGAGGGGCGCATCGACAACCAGGAGCAGATGATCGAACTGCTCAAGCCGATCTTTCGACGTCATGACCGCGCGGAGTGGTGTCGTCGCCTGGCGGCCGAGGACGTTCCCCATGCCCCGGTGTACGACACCGACGAGGTACTCGCGGACCCTCAGGTCAGGCACCTGCAGTTGGAGGTCAGCACCGAGCACCCCACTGTAGGTACCTTTCGCACGGTACGTTCGCCGGTCTCCTTCGATGGCGTAAAGCCGCTGGAGGTGATGGCGCCACCGGTGTTGGATGAACATCGCGACGAAATACTCGCGGAAGTGAAGCGTCGCCGGCGCTGAGGACGGTGTGCGCCGCGCTGGCACCCTGAAAAACGATAACCACACGGCCGGGCGGTGGCGTTTGCCCAGGCCGATCAGGAGCGACAGTCATGTTCGAATTGCCCAACAAAGACGACATAGTTCCACATGGCATTCCGCAAACCCCGGACGACATCACAGAGATCGTGCTCAAGGCCATGAGCCATACCAAGGACGAGCGGCTGCGGGAGATCCTCACGGCGCTGGTGCGTCACCTGCATGCGTTCGGCCGCGAGGTGAAGCTGAACGAGGAGGAGTTCATGACCGCCATCAACGCGGTCACCCGCCTGGGCCACCTGACTCGCGACCGTCACAACGAGACCATGGTGATGGCCGACGCGCTGGGTTTTTCCACCCTGGTGATGATCCTCAACCAGGAGCGTACGCCGGAGCAGATCTCTCCCGCCCTGTTGGGTCCGTTCTATAGCCGCCGTGATCCGGAATATCCGCTCGGGGCCAATATCTCACGGGCCGTGCCGAAGGAGAGCGACATCCCTCTGTTCGTCTCTGGCCGGGTGACGAGCCGCGACGGCACGCCGTTGCCGGGGGCACTGGTGGAGGTGTGGCACGCTTCGCCGGAAGGCCTCTACGAAAACCAGGACGATAGCCAGCCGCACCTTAACCTGCGTGGCAAGTTTCGCGCGGACGAGAAGGGACGCTTCCACTTTCGCACCATTCGTCCCGCCAGCTATCCGATCCCCACCCACGGTATCGTAGGTGAGATGCTTCGGGCCCAGCAGCGCCATCCGTTCCGTGCCGCCCACCTGCACTTCACGGTGTCGGCGGAAGGGCACCGGACCCTGGTGACCCAAATCTTCCCCAAGGACGACCCCTTCCTCGAATCGGACTGCGTATTCGGCGTCACCAGCGCCGACCTGGCCATGGAATTTCCCCTCCACCATGACGGCCAGGCGCCCGACCCCGACGTTCAAGGCCGCTATTGCACGCTCGAGGTGGATTTCGATCTTTCTCCCGGCGTGTCCCGGCTGCCGGCGTCGCCCATCGATTCCTGAGTCCTGCGACTCCCCAGTGGAGCGCCGAGCCATAACAACAACCCAAGCGAGACGCCAACATGACACTCTACAAGCACAAGACAGCAAAGCCGTACATTGCTCGCGCCGCCCTTGGCCTGGGGACCGCAACGCTGGCCGTGGCCCTTTTCCCCGCCAATGCTTCAGCGGTAGAGACCATCAACCTGACCGTGGGCTCGAGCCACCCTACGACCATTCCCTGGGTGGGCATGATTCCCGAGGTCTTCATCCCCAAGGTCAACGAGATCCTGGCGGAGGAGGGCGAGTACGAGGTGAGCTGGACGGAAGCCTATGCCGGCCAGCTGTACGGCACCAACGCCACCCTCACTTCCGTTCAGGACGGGATTGCCGATATAGGCTGGGTCTTCAGCTACCTGGAGCCTTCTCGCATGCCGCTGGCCCAGATCAGCGCCTACACACCGTTCACCACCAGCGACCCCGAGCTGATGCTCGACGTGATGAACGACCTGGTGCGTTCGGTGCCGGAATTCCGCGCCGAATGGGAGGACCACGATCTGGTATTCCTCGGTGCCACCGCATCGGATACCTACGACATCTATACCAACTTCCCGGTGGCGAGCCTCGACGACCTCGAGGGCGCGCGCATCTCCGCGCCCGGTGTGCTCGGCGTGTGGCTGGAACCGGTGGGCTCGGTGCCCGTCGATGGCACGCTGGCGAGCTATTACACCGACATCCAGACCGGCGTTTCCCAGGGTGTGGTCGGGCTTGCCACGGGCAACCTGCCGGCACGTATCTACGAGGTGGCGCCCTATATCACCCAGGTCAACCTGGGCGTGGTGTTCTCGGGGGGGCTCGCCATCAACCGCTTCACCTGGGATAGCCTGCCTGAGCCCGTGCAGGAAGCCCTGAGGGAAGCGGGGGAGACCTATACCCTGGCCCATGGCCGCGACCTGGCCGAACGCTACGAAAGTTCGCTCCAGCGCATGGTCGAGCTGGGTGCCGACCAGAGTACACCGGTGCAGATCCAGGCGCTTTCCGACGCACAGCGTCAGCGCTGGATCGACGGCATGCCCGGCCTGGCCGAGCAGTGGATCGAGCGCAACGAAGGGCGGGGCCTGCCCGCTCGTGAACTCCTCAGCACCTATATGGATGCCATGCGCGAGCGCGGTCACGAGCCGGAACTGGCCTGGGATCGCAACTGATCGGAGCGCCCGGCCGGCCAAGCCGGTCGGGCAGAGGAGTCGCGGAATGACCTTTTCCTTCAAGACGCTGATGCTGGGGCGCCGGCTCGGCGATGGCCGCCATCGCCACAACAGCCTGTTCGGTTACCTGGTGGATGGCCTGAACGCGGTGGGCTCGCTGCTGATCTTCATCATCATGGCGATGATCGTGGTCGACGTGCTCTCGCGCAACCTGATCAACAAGCCCATCGCGGGCGTGGCGGAGCTGGTGGCGGCCTCCATCGTCATGATCGTCTTCCTGCAGCTACCCAGCACTTTGCGCCATGGGCGCATGGCCCAGGCCGATATCTTCATCCAGGGCTTCACCGAGCGGCACCCGCGCCTCGGCCATGGCCTGCAGGCGCTGTTCTACCTGGCCGGCGCCTACATGCTGATGGTGATCTACCAGGGCACCTTGCCGACCTTCCTGCGCGCCTGGGAGCGCAGCCAGTTCATGGGCGTGGAGGGAGTGTTCACCTTTCCCGTCTGGCCCATCCGGCTGGTGGTGATCGCCTGTGCGGCGATCACGCTGCTGCAGTATCTGCTGCTGGCAGGACAGGCGCTGGTCTGGGCCGTCAGGGGTGGAGCGCCTGCCGAAGAGGAGGGCAGCGCATGAGCGGTATCGAAGTCGGTATCGTTGCCGTGCTGTTGATGCTGGCGCTGATCTACTTCGGCATGCACATCAGCATCGCACTGATGCTGGTCTCCTTCGTGGCCATCTCCACCTTGCGCAATCCCGAACTGGCCACGCGCATGGTGGCAGCGGCGGCCAACGATTCTCTGAGCAGCTACCTCTACGGCGTGGTGCCGCTGTTTGTGCTGATGGGGTTGCTGGTGGTGATATCGGGGGTGGGACGGGACACCTTCGACGTCTTCCAATGGTTGACCCGCCGGATTCGCGGTGGGCTGGGGATCGCTACCGTGGGTGCCAACGGAATCTTCGCCTCGATCACCGGCATCAGCGTGGCTTCAGCGGCAGTATTCACCAAGGTGGCGGTACCGGAAATGCGGCGCCATGGCTATACGCCAAAGTTCTCCGTCGGGGTCGTGGCAGGCAGTTCGGTGCTGGGCATGCTGATCCCACCCTCGCTGCTGATGATCGTCTATGGCGTGCTGGCCGAGCAGTCGGTGGGGCGTATGTTCATCGCCGGGATCATTCCTGGCATCCTGTTGGCGCTGATCTTCTGCGCGACCATCATGCTGCTCTCCTACCTGCGCCCCGCTTTCATGATGCAGGGTCCGGCAGTGGCCGAGACCAGGACGGCCGACGAGTCGCTGCTGGGGCTGGCGCTCAAGCTGGTGCCCATCCTGGCGCTGATGCTGCTGGTGCTCGGCGGGCTCTACTCGGGCTTCTTCACGCCTACGGAAGCGGGTGGCGTCGGTGCCTGTGGCGCGCTGCTGCTGGCATTGGCGAAGCGCCGCCTCAATCCGAGCAAGTTCTACCAGGTGCTGGGCGAGACGGGGCACGTGGCGGTGTCCATCCTGTTCCTGATCCTGGCGGCCTCCCTCTACAGCCGAATGCTGGCCCTGACCGGTTTGCCCATGGCGATCGCCCAGTGGGTCACGGCCATGGACCTGACCGCTTATCACTTCCTGTTCTTCTACCTGCTGGTCGTCATCCTGATGGGCTGCATCATCGACTCGGTGTCGATCATGCTGATCGTGCTGCCCATCGTGCTGCCCATCGCCCAGTTCTTCGGCATGGATCTGATCTGGTTCGGCGTCATTACAGTCGTGGCGGTGGAAATCGGCTTGATCACGCCACCATTCGGCATTTCGGTCTACACGGTAAAAGCCGCACTCAACGACCGCTCCGTTCCCGTCAAGGAGATCTTCAAGGGCGTAGTGCCCTTCTTCGTAGCGATGCTGGTGGTGCTGTTGATCCTGGCGCTGTTTCCAGTGCTTTCCACCTATCTGGCCTATCGCTACTGAACCCGCGGAACCACAACGAGGAGAAGCGACGAGATGAGTGCAGGCGTATTGAGCAAGACGGCGCTGGACCAGCTGTTCAACGAGGCGCGGACCCATGCCTACTGGCAGCCGCGCGGCGTGGACGATGCGGTTCTGCGAGAGCTGTACGCGTTGGTGAGGATGGCGCCCACCAGCGTCAACAGCAGCCCACTGCGCATCCACTTCCTGCGTACTCGTGCGGCCAAGGAGAAGCTCATGCCCGCGCTGAGCGAAGGGAACCGGCACAAGGTGGAGCAGGCGCCGGTCACGGCCATCCTCGCCTATGACCGCCGCTTCCACGATCATCTGCCCGCGCTGTTCCCCCACGTGGATGCCAAGGCGTCGTTCGTAGGTGACGAACCCTATCGGGAGGAGACGGCCTTTCGCAATAGCAGCCTGCAGGGCGGCTATTTCATCCTGGCGGCGCGGGCGCTGGGGCTCGACGTGGGGCCACTGTCCGGCTTCGACAACGACCTGGTGGACGGCCTGTTCTTCGCCGAACGTCACCCCAATCACCGTAGCAATTTCCTCTGCAACCTGGGTTACGGCGACACGGCCAGACTGAGGCCGCGCGGCCCGCGACTGAGCTTCGAGCAGGCGTGCACCTTGCTGTAGCGGCAGCCGGGGCAAGGCGTGGGGCGAAGGGCTTTCTGATAAACTGGCTCGCCTGTTCGTCCCTGACCTTGAGCGAGGAGTGGCTTTGGACCTTATCTGGTGGTTGGCTTATGTGGCCTTGGGCGGGCTGGTCGGTATCATGGCCGGCCTGTTGGGCATTGGCGGCGGCGGCATCATGGTGCCGATCCTGACCACCCTGTTCGTCATCCAGGGCGTGCCGCACGAGCATCTGGCCCACCTGGCACTGGGCACGGCGATGGCGGCCATCATTCCTGCGTCCACGGCAAGTCTTCTGTCGCATCAACGACACGGCGCCGTGCGCTGGCAGATCGTTCGCTACCTGACGCCCGGCATACTGGTGGGAACTTTTCTGGCCACCTTCGTTGCTGCCCTGGTACCGACACGGGGTCTGGCGGTCTTCTTCGCCTGCTTCATGTTCCTGATGTCGCTGCAGATGCTGGCCAACCTCAAGCCCAAGCCGACGCGAAGCCTTCCCGGCGCGCTTGGTCTCGGCGGTGCAGGGCTGGGCATCGGCGGCATCTCCGCGCTGGTGGCCATTGGCGGTGGCTCACTGACCGTGCCGTTCCTGACCTGGTGCAACGTCAAGCTGCCCCAGGCCATCGGTACCTCTGCTGCCGTTGGGTTGCCCATCGCACTCGCCGGAGCCCTCGGCTATATGATCAACGGCTGGGGAGTGTCCGGCCTGCCCGGCGCCGCGCTGGGCTTCGTCTACTTGCCCGCGCTACTCTTGATGGCGCCTTTCAGCATCCTGATGGCGCCGGTCGGGGCAAAGCTGGCGCATCGCCTGCCCGTGGCCATGCTCAAGCGAATCTTCGCGTTCATGCTTATGGGGTTGGCATTGCAGATGGTGTACGCCGTATTCAAAGCCTAGGCAGTCAAGGCCTGGAAAATGAAACGGCCACCCTGTGCAGGGTGGCCGCGCCGACCTAGGGAACCTCAGGGGCTTATTCGCTGGTCGGGGGCCGCCAATACGGCCTTGAGGTGGGCGAGATCGCGGGAAACGTCGGTTTCGACGAATTCAGCGAGCAGCCGCTCGGCCTCACGCTTGGCCGCCTGCTCCACATACTCGGTGTAGCTGATGACAATGGCATCGCAGTATCGGCAGTGAAGCACATCCGTTGGCTTCGGGTTGCCGTTCCAGAAATTGCTGCCGTTGCATTCGGGACATGCGACTTTCCGTGTGCGTTGAAACATTCTGGCCTCCTGCCTGAAAGTTCACCGTTATTGGCAAGCATCATCCTAGCACGAAACGGATGACCGTCATGTTACCGCTTATGAGTGATGTGTAGCCATGCACTGATTCCTCGACTCTTCCCCGTCGCCAGGCCGGCGGCGGGGAAGTTTTTTTTGCAGGATGTTCGTTTAAATTGCCTTAAGGTGACCTAGGGTGAAGGCACTGACAGCACTATCCACGGAGCCTGTACATATGAGCCCAGGGCCGCACCAGCCCAACACCCTGATGATCACCAAGCTGGAGAGCATCTTCCCTCTTACCGAGGAAGAGAAGCAGGTACTCCTGGCTTTGCCTGTGCAGATCGTGCAGCTCAAGGCTGACCAGATCATCGTGAACACCGGCGACTGCCCGCATCAGTGCTGCCTGGTCCTGGAGGGTTTCACCTGCGTCTTCAAGCTGAGCTACGAGGGCAAGCGCCAGATCATGGCGCTGCATGTGCCGGGCGACATGCCTGACATGCAGAGTCTGCACCTGGAGTACATGGACAGTAGCCTTGCAACGATCAGCGCTTGCACGGTGGGGTTCATCCAACACGAAGACTTGCGCCGTATGTGCGAACGTTACCCTCGTATCGCCGCCGCGTTTTGGCGCGAGACGCTGGTGGATGCCTCGATCTTCCGGGAGTGGCTACTCAACATCGGCAGGCGAGATGCCTATAGCCGAATAGCCCATCTGCTGTGCGAGTTCATGCTGCGCCTGAAGGCGGTGGGGCTGGTGAGAAACTCCAATACCTTCAGCATGCCCCTGACCCAGGAAGAACTGGCTGATGCGACCGGCATCAGCGCTGTTCACGTGAGCCGAACCATGCAGGCGCTGCGCGCCAATGGCTTGATCCAGACCGCCAAGATGGAAGTGACCATACCCGACTGGGAGAAGCTGAGGGAAGCGGGCGAGTTCGACGCACTCTACCTGCACCTGAAGAATGACTAGGCGGCTTGAGCTTTATTCCTTCCTCCGGGCAAGTGCATGCGGCGGAAGACTGTCGAAGGGGCTTTTTGGCGCCCCCATCAGGATTCGAACCTGAGACCTTCCCCTTAGGAGGGGGACGCTCTATCCAGCTGAGCTATGGGGGCAGCACGGCTGCGCATTATAAGGGCTTGTGGCGGCAAGTTAAACCGCTTGCCTGGCACGGGTTGCCAAGTACGCAGCCGACCCGCCATCATCGTGCTGTCTGGGAAGCCGGGAAAGCGAATGGAGATCGAGGAGTACCAACAGCACGATGCCCTGGGGCTTGCCGAGCTGATGCGTAGCCGGCAGGTGAGTCGCGAGGAGATATTCGACGCCGCCTGCTGCGTCATCGAGCGCGACAACCCACGGCTCAAGGCGCTGGTGCGCACGCGCTTCGAACGTGCCCGGGCCGAAGCCGGGGCCATCGATGTAGAGTCGCCGTTTGCCGGTGTGCCAACCTTGGCCAAGGATCTACTCATGGCCATCGAAGGCGAGCCGCTGGCCTTCGGCAGTGCGGCCTTGGCGGAGTGGAAGTCGCCAGTGGATTCGACCCTTGTATCGCGCCTGCGCCAGTCGGGTTTTGCCATCCTCGGTCAGACGGCGACACCCGAGCTGGGGCTGATGGGGATCACCGAGCCGCGGGCCTTCCCCCATCCCGCCAATCCCTGGAACATCGATCACTCTCCTGGCGGTTCCAGCGGTGGCGCGGCAGCGGCAGTTGCCGGTGGGTTGGTGCCGCTGGCGATGGCTGGAGACGGCGGCGGCTCGATCCGCATTCCTGCCAGCTACTGTGGACTGTTTGGACTCAAGCCCTCACGCGGGCGGGTGCCGCTGGGCCCCATGCATGCTGAAGTATGGCAGGGCGCCGTGGTGGAGCATGCCGTGACCCGCTCGGTACGTGACAGCGCTGCCTTGCTCGACGCCATCAACGGCATGGACGAGGGAGCCCCTTATCCCGTGAAGCGCGAACAGGGCTTCCTGGCGGCGCTAGAGCGCCCTCCTGAGCCGCTGCGCGTGGCAGTCTCTCTGGGAGATCCCTTGGGCAAACCGCTCGGTACCGTGCTTGACCCCGAGGTACGCCAAGCGGTGGAAGAGGCGGCAACAATGCTCGATGGGCTCGGCCACCACGTCGAGTGGGCCGATCCGCCGATTGACGGCGAGCACCTGGCCACCGCCTATCTGACGCTCTATCTCGGCCATCTCACTGCCGACCTGGCCTGGATTGCCCGCGAAACCGGTGTGCCCGTCTCACGCCTTGACATCGAACCCTCGACTCGAGCCATTGCCCGGCTGGGGCGCAGCCTGCCTGTACGCGACTACGAGCTGGCCAAGCGTGACTGGAACACGGCGTCACGTGCCATGGGGGCATTTCACCGCCGCTATGACGTGTTGCTGATGCCGGTCACCGCGGCACCGGCACCACGCCTGGGGGAGCTCTATCCGCCACCGGCACACGAGCGATTGATGTCGCTGCTGGCGATCCCCGGCCTGCCTGCGCTGGCGCTCAAGGCCAACATGCTTCGTTACCTGGCGCGTGACGCCCTGGCGCGTACGCCCTACACCCAACTGGCCAATCTCACGGGGCAGCCGGCCATGTCGCTGCCGCTGCACGTTACCGCGCAGGGCCTGCCGGTCGGCGTACAGGTGATTGGACCCATGGGTGACGAGCGTCGCCTGCTGGCCCTGGCGGCGCAGGTCGAGGCCGAGGTGCGCTGGGGGCGGCACCTGCCCAGACCCCGGCAAGACGGGTAGAATGCGCGCCACATTTCGCTTTTGCCAGGCCCAGCCATGAACGATTCCACACCGCTTTCGCCAGCCGGTGACCGCCATTTCGATGGCCTGGCCGACAAGTTCGCCGGCAGCCTCTATGGCGGCCCCCGCGGCGAGTTGCGCTTGGCCATGCTCGACGAACTGCTGCCGAAGATGCTCGAGCTCGATGGCCAGCCGGCACTGGATGTCGGCGGTGGGCTGGGTCAACTATCCGCCTGGTTTGCCCGGCGTGGCCACTCGGTGACCCTGCTGGAACCGGCCGCGGACATGCTCGATCAGGCACGCCAGGCACTCGGCAGCTGGCCGGTGACGTTCCTCCAGGCGCCGCTGCAGGCGCTGCCGGAAAGGGCGCCCGGCACCTGGCCGCTCATCGCCTGCCACGCCGTGCTGGAGTGGCTCAGTGATCCGCAGGCTGCCTTCGCCACCCTGGTGGATGGGCTCGCTCCCGGTGGCCAGCTGTCGCTGATGGTGTTCAATCGCGATGCGCTGCGTTTCTCCAACGTGGTCAAGGGCAATCTGCAGAAGGCGCTGGACGACCGCCTCGAAGGCACCGGCAGGCGCCAGCGGTTGACGCCCATCTCACCGCTTTGTCATGACCAGATCGTTGCCTGGAGCCAGGAATACGGCCTTTCGATTCGCGCCGTAGCGGGCATCCGCATCTTCCACGACTACCTGCGTCAGCCGCCGGCCAGCGAGGACGACTGGCAGCGGCTGGTGGTACTGGAACTGCGCTACTGCCAAGCCGAGCCGCATTGGCGACTGGGGCGCTATCTGCTCTACACCTTGGTGAAGGAGGGCGAACAGCCGTCCGGAGGATGTTCCCTATGAGTGCCGAGACCCTGGTCTGTCAACTTCTGGAACGCCAGGAAGCCGACTATCGCGGCTGGCTTTGGGTGTCGCCGCCGCGGGATGCCTGGCTCGAGGAGGGGCAGGGGAGCGTCGTCAGTGCCGACCTTGGTGTGCTACAAGCGTGGCGCGAACGAGGCCGCCCGGCCTGCTCGCCGTTCGATGCCCTGTCGACTGAGGAGCCGCCTGGCGCAGTGCTTTTCTGGCCCAAGAGCCATGCGCTCGGTGAGTGGTGGCTGCTGTGGCTGTGTGCCAGCCTGCCGCCGGGTACGCCGCTGCAACTGGTCGGGGAGAACCAGGGCGGCATCAAGCGCGTCCTCAAGGTGCTGGCGGCGCTGGGGCTGGGTTGTCGCAAGCGCGACAGCGCCCGGCGCTGCATCCTGTTCGAGACGCGCCTCGGCAGGGTGGGGATCGATCCGGATGCCGCCTGGATCTCCTTCGAGGCCGAGGGCTTGACGCTGGCCAGCCACCCCGGCGTATTTGGTCATGGCAAGATCGATGACGGCACCCGTCTGTTGCTCGACCAGTTGGAGCACCATCTGCCGGGGCCTGAACGGATGCAGGAAGTCCTCGACATGGGCTGCGGCGACGGCATTCTCGCCGCCTGGCTGGCGCGCCGCGGCCATGCGGTGACGGCGGTGGATGTCAACGCCTTCGCGGTAGAGGCCACCCGGCGCACCCTGGTGGCCAATGGACTGGAAGGGCAAGCCCTGGCCAGCGACGTTTACTCGGCGCTCGGCGAGAGTCGCTTCGCCGCCATCATCAGCAATCCGCCGTTTCACCAAGAGCGCAACATTGATTATGGCCCCGCTGGGCGCCTTATCCGTGAAGCGCCGACGCATCTGTTGCCAGGCGGCAAACTGCTGCTGGTAGCAAACGCCTTCCTGCCCTATCCAGACCTGCTGCAGGGCGCCTTCGGGGGCTTTCAGATTCTTGCCGACGACCGTCGCTTTCGGGTTTATCATGCGCTCAGGCAGTAGGCCTATTGCGGAGCGATGCGGTCATGGCGGGAAATCTGCGAAGTGCGGCGGTGCTGGGAGTGCTGCTGGCGGTCGGGTTGGTAGGGGGTGGCAGCTTCATCAAACAGGCGGCCGAGGTCTGGCAGCAGTCGTCGCGCAGTGTGACCGTACGTGGCCTGGCTGAACGGGAGATGGCGGCGGATCTGGTGCTGTGGCCGTTCAACTACAGCGCCAGCGCCAACACGCTGGGCGAGCTGGAGCAGATCCTGTCGAGTAACGAGCAGGCGGTTCGTGATTTTCTCGCCCAGCGCGGCTTCGATGCCGAGCACATCAGCGTGACGCCACCCCGCATCACCGACCAGTTCAGCAACCTCTACGGTGGTCAGCGTCCCGACGAGCGCTATCGCGGCGAGGCTACTCTGTTGCTGCGCTCGCCGGACGTGGAAGGCGTCAAGGCGGCGATGCCGGAGGTCACCACCTTGGTGCGTCAGGGAGTCTTGCTCTCGCCGAACTACGAGTACCGTACCGAGTACCTCTTTACCGGCCTCGATGCCATCAAGCCCGAGATGATTGCCAACGCCACGGCCGATGCGCGCCGTTCCGCGCAGCAGTTCGCCGAGGACTCGGGGAGCCGGGTGGGACAGATCCGCCAGGCCACCCAGGGCTACTTCTCCATCGAGGATCTCGACAGCTACACGCCGGACGTCAAGCGTGTGCGCGTGGTGACCACGGTGGACTACGCCCTGGAGGATTGAGGCTCAGCTAGCCGGCGTTCGGTAGGCGATATCCGTGATTACGTAGGTGATGTCGCCGGCCGGGGCCTTAACCGTGACGTCGTCGTCCAGCGACTTGCCCAGCAGCGCCTTGGCTAGCGGTGCATCGATGCTGATCCAGCGCTTGGCAGTGTCGGTTTCATCATGGCCGACGATGCGGATGCGAATCTCCTCGCCTTCCTCGTCCTCGAGCGTGACGAAGGCGCCGAAATAGACCTTGTCGGTATTCGCCGGTAGGCGATCCACCACCTGCAGTTCGTCGAGCCGCGTGGTCAGGTAGCGGATGCGCGCGATGACCCGGTTGAGCTCCTTCTTGTTGTAGGTGTAGTCGGCGTTCTCGCTACGGTCGCCCAGTGCCGCGGCTTCACCTACCTTGGCCGAGAGGTCAGGGCGTTTTACCCGCGATAGATGGTCGAGAATGCCGCGCAGGCGCGCCGCCCCCTCGGCGGTGATCAGGTTGCTCTTGGGTTCCTGGCGAGGATCCTTGGCGGGGTCGCGCCATCGGGTCATGTTGCGGCCCTTCATGCCTATACTTCCTCTTTCTGGCGAGACTGGCCAACATACGCCATTCGCACCCGGCGAACCAGTTAAAGGCTGACGACTGGCGATTGATTCAAACGTTCGTTACAGTGCTGTTTGTGGCCCGTGCCGCACACAAGAACAACCTCCACATGAAGGAGACTGGACATGATCCGACGTCAGCTACTCGCCGCCGCCCTGGGCGCTGGCCTTCTGCTCGCTCCGTTCTCGGCCGCCCTGGCCTGGGAGAGCGAGGTCGAGGCGCTCAAGCAGCGCTGGGAGCAGATCAACACCCGGCAGGCCGAAGGTCAGCGCCGCGGCTCGCTCAAGTCGCTCTCCGAGGAAGCGGAGCGATTGGTACAGGCGAACCCCGGGGCCGCTCAGCCGCTGATCTGGTACGGCATCATCGAGGCGTCGCATGCCCGTGAACGCAGTGGCCTGGGAGCGCTCGGCAGCGCCCGTTCCGCTCGCGATGCCCTGGAACGCGCCATTGGGATCGATCCAGATGGGGGCAACGGCTCGGCTTACGTCACGCTGGGCGCCCTGTACGACCGTGCACCGGGCAGGCCGATTGGATTCGGCAACAGCGATACCGCTCAGCGCATGTTTCAGCGCGCCCTCGAAATTCGCCCCGACGGTATAGACGTCAACTACTACTATGCCACCTTCCTCGAGGACGAAGGGCGCCGGGCGGAGGCGCGTGAACATGCCCAGCGCGCCGTCGACGGCGTCGCCCGCGAGGATCGTCAGGCCTCGGATGAGGCGCTGCGCGAACAGGCCCGGGCGCTGCTCGCTCGGCTCTGATGCGGCTTTTCCCATGCGCCTCGCTCGTGGGGCGCATGGATTCGGCCTGTGGCGGTTGGCATAGCCGGTCCCGGTCATGATAATGGTCGCCATGCGCAGACTTGGAGGTTTGCATGACCGATAATCATGACTGCAACCGGGAAGCCGACGGCCTGCCCAGCTTCGGCGGTGCCGATGCCGAGCTGATCGAGCGTCGCTGCCTGTACCAGGGTTTCTTCCGCCTGGATGAGGTGCATTTGCGCCATCGCCTGTTCAAAGGCGGCTGGAGCAGCGAGATGGTTCGTGAGGTACACGTGCGGCATGATGCCGTAGGTGTACTGCTTTACGACGTCGAGCGCGACTGCGTCGTGCTGGTCGAGCAGATTCGTGCCGGCGCCCTGGACGATTCCGAATCGCCATGGAAACTCGAGATCGTTGCCGGCCTGGTCGAGGAGGGCGAGAGCACGGCCGAGGTGGCTCGGCGGGAAGCCATGGAAGAAGCCGGCTGCGAAGTTACCGACCTGATCGAGCTGCACACCTACTATCCGAGCCCCGGCGCCTGCTCGGAGCGAGTAACGCTGTTCTGTGCCCTGGTCGACTGTGACGGGCTGGGAGGCGTGCATGGCCTGGATGAAGAGCATGAGGATATCCGCGTTCACGTGTTACCGTTTAACCAGGCCTGGGAACTCTTGCAGGTTGGGCGACTCGACAATGCCATGTGTCTGATCGCCTTTTACTGGTTGGCGGCCGAACGAGCATCTCTACGTGCAAGGGGGTAGTGTGGCGAGAACCGCCTATGTCACCGATCTGAAGAGCCTGCAGGGCGAATGCAGCGCCAACTACCTGCGCCTGGTGCGGCTGCTGGGAGATCTGGGTGCGGGCGAGACGCGAGAGCTCGAGTTGACAGGCGGACGTGGTCGGTTCGGCACCTTGTGGCTGTCGGTGTTGGAGCAAGCGCCCTATACCACCATCGCCCGCGTGAGCCAGAGCAGCCTGATGGATGCGGTTATCGAACCGCCCCGCATGCGCGTACATCTCTACCATGACGTGCGCATGGCCGAGGTCACGGACTTCCAGCGCGAGCGCCACTTCAATGGACGCTACCGTTACCCCAACGTGCGCATGTTCCAGCCCGACGAGAAGCTTCAGCTCAACCGCTTCCTGGGCGAGTGGCTGGCTCATGGTCTGGAACATGGGCATCCTACCAACGTGACGGAACAGCCGGGATGATGCGGCTGGTCCAGATCACCGATTGTCACCTGCATGCCGATCCCGATGCTCGTTCCCGGGCCGGCTTCCCGTTGCGCCAGCTCGAATCGGTTGTGGCGGCCGTGCGGGACGAGCACCCGGATGTTGTCATCGTCAGTGGCGACATCAGCCAGGACGAGACGGCGGCTTCCTATCAGCATGCTCACCGGGTCCTCTCGGCCTTGGAATGTCCCTGGTTCTGGCTGGGCGGTAACCACGATCAGCAGGAGCTGATGAAGGACGTCAAGCCCATCCGCGATGACATCGACCTCGCTGGCTGGCGATTGGTGGTCGCGGATACCTCCGTCAAGGGGTATGCCCATGGTGAACTGGGCGAGGAGAGGATCGGTGCGCTGATCGAACGCCTGGAGCAGGATGAGCGTCCTACGCTGCTGGTCATGCACCATCCGCCGCTCACCGTCGGCTCGGCCTGGCTCGACGAGATAGGGCTGCGGGATCGCGACGCCCTGTGGCAGGCACTGGCATCTTTCCCGCAGGTCAAGGCCATCCTCTGTGGACACATCCATCAGGCCTTTGCCGGTCGACAGAAGCTTGAGCACGGTGAGGTCATGGTCTACGGCTGTCCCTCGACCACCGACCAGTTCCTGGCTGGCTCCGACGATTTCGCCATCGACGAAGCGTCACGTCCGGGCTACCGGGTTTTCAACCTGAGCGGAGAAGCGTGGCTGACCTGGGTCGAGCGCGTCGACCTATGATGTTCGATTCGTTTTTGATCTAAAAAGATAGGTAATCATTCTTTTACGTTATTATCGGCCCGGCGTTACCCTGTGCGCATGATCCTTACTGCCCATCGTCATGCGAGGTACCCGGGCCGATGACCAGTCTCAAAGCTCCCGAGCAACAGCCGGCTTCCCACGTCGCCGGCTCGCAGGCATCCCTGTCACCGCGCCGACTCACCCATCTTCAGCAGTTGGAAGCCGAGTCGATCCACATCATCCGCGAGATAGCGGCCGAGTTCCGCAACCCGGTCATGATGTACTCCATTGGCAAGGACTCCTCGGTGATGCTGCACCTGGCGCGCAAGGCCTTCTTCCCCGGGCCGCCGCCGTTCCCGCTGCTGCATGTCGATACCACCTGGAAGTTCCGCGAAATGATCGCCTTCCGCGATCGCATGGCCGCCGAGGTGGGCATGGAGCTGCTGGTGCACACCAACGAGGAGGGGCGCGCCGCCGGCATCAACCCCTTCGACCACGGCTCCAGCGGCTACACCGACGTGATGAAGACCCAGGCGCTCAAACAGGCGCTGGACAAGTACGGCTTCGACGCCGCCTTCGGCGGCGCCCGCCGCGACGAGGAGGCCAGCCGCGCCAAGGAGCGGGTGTTCTCGTTCCGTGACAAGTTCCACCGCTGGGACCCCAAGAGCCAGCGTCCCGAGCTGTGGAACCTGTACAACGCCCGGGTCAACAAGGGCGAATCGATCCGCGCCTTCCCGCTCTCCAACTGGACCGAGCTGGATATCTGGCAGTACATCTACCTCGAGCAGATTCCCATCGTGCCGCTCTACTACGCCGCACCGAGGCCGGTGGTGGAGCGCGACGGCATGCTGGTGATGGTCGACGACGAGCGCCTGCCGCTGGCCCCCGGCGAGGTGCCGGAGGAGAAGTGGGTGCGCTTCCGCACCCTGGGCTGCTACCCGCTGACCGGCGCGGTGGAGTCCAAGGCCGACACGTTGCCGGAGATCATCCAGGAGATGCTGCTGACCCGCACCAGCGAACGCAGCGGCCGGGCCATCGACCACGACCAGGCGGGTTCGATGGAGAAGAAGAAGCGCGAGGGGTATTTCTAGCCGCAGGCGAAAACTCGCTGCATCTCGCTGGCTTTTCGTCCAGCGTCTGTTTCCAGTTTATTGGGGTATCGACATGGCCCATCAGTCTTCTCTAATTGCCGACGACATCGAGCAGTACCTGCACGAGCACGAGAACAAGGACCTGCTGCGCTTCATCACCTGCGGCAGCGTCGACGACGGCAAGTCGACCCTGATCGGTCGGCTGCTGCACGACTCCAAGATGATCTTCGACGATCACCTGGCGGCGATCACCCGTGACTCCAAGAAGAGCGGTACCACCGGCGAGGCGGTGGACCTGGCGCTGCTGGTCGACGGTCTGCAGTCGGAGCGCGAGCAGGGCATCACCATCGACGTGGCCTATCGCTTCTTCTCCACCGACAAGCGCAAGTTCATCATCGCTGATACCCCGGGGCACGAGCAGTACACTCGCAACATGGCCACCGGGGCTTCCACCGCAAACCTGGCGATCATCCTGATCGACGCCCGCTACGGCGTGCAGACCCAGACCCGGCGCCACAGCTTCATCGCCGACCTGCTCGGTATCAAGCATCTGGTCATCGCGGTGAACAAGATGGACCTGGTGGATTTCTCCCAGGCTCGCTTCGAAGAGATCGTCGCCGACTATCGTCGCTTCTCCGAGCAGCTCTCGGTCGACGACCTGCACTTCGTGCCGATGTCGGCGCTGGAAGGCGACAACGTGGTCAACCGCAGCAACCGCACGCCCTGGTATCGCCAGCAGGGCGAAGCGGGGCCGGCGTTGCTGGAACTGCTGGAAACGGTGGAGGTGACGCGCGACCGCAACCTCGTCGACCTGCGCTTCCCGGTGCAGTACGTCAATCGGCCCAACCTCGACTTCCGCGGCTATGCCGGCACGCTGGAGGCCGGGGTGCTGCGTCCGGGGCTCGCCGTCAAGGCGCTGCCCTCGGGCAAGACCAGCCGGATCGAGCGCGTGGTCACCTTCGATGGCGATCTTGAGGCGGCTTGGCCGGGCCAGGCGGTCACCGTGACCCTCGAAGACGAGATCGACATCTCACGCGGTGACTGGATCGTCGCCGAGGATGCCGACGTCGCCCTGACCAATACTTTCGATGCCGATATCGTCTGGATGCACGAGCAGCCGCTGACGCCGGGTCGGCAGGTCGACATCCGCCTGGCCGGACGTTCGGTAGCGGGGCAGGTGAGCGCCATCCTCTATCAGATCGACGTCAATACCCTGGAGCGGCACGAGGCCGAACGTCTCGAACTCAACGCCATCGCCCGCTGCCGGGTCGAGCTGACCGCCGAGGTGCCGCTCGATGCCTATGACCAGAGCCCCGGTACCGGCAGCTTCATCGTCATCGACCGGCTCTCCAACGTCACCGTGGGAGCTGGAATGGTGCGTAGCGTTGCCGAGACGGCACAGCGAGCGCATCGCGAGGTCGATTGGACCGCCTTCGAACTTGAGCTCAATGCCTTGGTCCGTCGCCACTTCCCGCACTGGGAAGCCAAGGACGTACGCGATCTACTGCGCTAGAGGCTCAGAGCTAGGCGAACCATAGACGGTTGATCTTGCGGCAGCATCCTCCACACTAGAGACAGGGCTCGGCGCTTGCCGGGCCCTGTCGAGTGTCAGGGAGGAGACCATGTCGTATTGCCAGGATCGGCTGATAGCGTACGGTTCGAGAGCATTCACGCAGAGCGGTGCTGGGCAGGTGGATAAATGACGGGGTTCGTCAGGCGCCTGCTGAGTATCGCTGCCCGTCCGATGAAGCGCGATCGAGGCCAGGGCGGCTATGTGGTGCATCCTTATCGTGGCTACGGTTCCCGCCACGAGGCCTTTCTCATGGGGCGGGTGTTCCGTCAGGCCACGCTGGGTGAGGTGATACCTCGCTACGGCGTGCTGCGCGACCTGGCCGACGTGATTCGCCGCATTTTCCGCCACGGCCTGCCCCAGGTGGACGTCAAGGTGAGCCTGGGAGAGAACGTCACGACCGTGACCACCGACCGCGACGGCTATTTCGACGTTCACATGCCGCTCAAGGAGCCCTTGCCGTCGGATACCGCCTGGCACCATGCCGAGTTGCATGTGGTATTGCCGGGAGTGGAGCCGGTGCACTCCTTTACCGAAGTGTACATACCGCCGGCCGAGGCCGACCTGCTGGTGATCAGCGATATCGACGACACGGTGATGTACACCGGCGTGGCCAACAAGCTGCGCATGCTGCACCGCCTGTTCGTCAAGCGGGCGCACCAGCGCATGGCCTTCCCCGGCGTGGCAGCGTTCTACCAGGCGCTGCACGTCGGCAGCAATGGCAAGGCCAAGCGGCCGATTCTCTATGTCTCCCGCGGACCTTGGAGCATCTACGAGATGCTCGAGGAGTTCTTCCAGCTCAACCGCATCCCGGTAGGCCCCATTCTGTTCCTGCGCGAATGGGGTATCTCCTGGCGCAAGCCCTGGCCGCGTCGCGCCGAGGACCACAAGTACGACCTGATCCAGCACATGCTGTCGATGCGCGACGAGCTGCCTTGCGTGCTGATCGGCGACAGCGGCCAGCATGACCCCGAGGTCTACGCTCGCATCGTGCACGAGTATCCCGAGCGAATTCGGGCGGTGTATATCCGCCGGGTCGAGCGTAAACCCGAGCGTGAGCGCGCCATCAACGCACTTCGCGACGAGATTCGTCACACCGACTGCGACCTGGTGCTGGCCGACGACAGCCTGGCCATGGCGGAACACGCCTTTACCCAAGGGTTGATTGCCGAAGAAGGGGTAGAGAAAGTACGCCGTGAGTCGGACCGATAGGGCGATTTAGCACCGGCCCTGCCATCTGATGAAGGCATGGAAGGTGTTGCAACATCGTTAACCTGTGTGTCGATTTCTTGCGTTTTTCGATTTTACTCTGCGCCTGACGCAAGGGGCTTCGTCGGTTTTTCGTTGAAGCCTGCGCCCGATCTACACAGAGGTACTCAGCATGACCACAATCGTATGGGACGGAACGACGCTCGCGACGGATTCGCTGATCAGTGTCAATGGCTCGACCTACAACCATGCGCAGAAGCTGTTCCAGCTCGACAATGGCGAGTGGGTCGCCTTCGCCGGCGAGCAACAGGAGTGGTGGGAGGTCATGGAGTGGCTCAACGCCGGGGCGCCGCGCAACGACAAGCCGCACGTGACGCGGGTCGAGATGATCATTGCCGGCCCCGATGGGGTCTACGAGATGTTCAACAAACTGGTACGCATCCCGGTCAAAGGGCCTGTCGCCTACGGCACCGGCTGGAAGTGGGCCATGGCGGCCATCGATCACGGCAAGAGCGCTGTCGAAGCGGTGGAGTATGCCAAGACACGCGACCACGACAGTGGCGGTGAGGTGCAGTCCGTCACGCCAGTGACCAGGGCCGGCGTGCCCTTCGAGGCGCTGATGCGAGATGCCGAGGCGATGCCTGCAACTACCTGAAATGTCGCACTACACATCGCAGCCCCGGCCACCTGGTCGGGGCTGCGCTGTTTCGGGCTCAGGGGGCCAGCACTATCAGCGGCGAGCCATGGTCATGACTGGCCCGCACCTCGAGTTCGGCATCGAAGACCCGTGCAAGGGTAGTGGCGCTGAGTACCTCGGCGGGCGGGCCCGAGGCGATGCGCCGGCCGTGCTCCAGTAGCCAGACCCGATGAGCGTAGCGAGCCGCCAGGTTGAGTTCGTGCAGCACACAGGCGATTGCCAGGCGACGCTCTTCGGCCAGCTCACGCAGCAGGCGCATCAGTCGTTGCTGCTGGCCGATGTCCAGCGCGCTGGTGGGCTCGTCGAGCAGCAGCACGCTGTCGGCAGTTACGCTGGTGGTGCGGCCCAGACCCAATTGGCACAGCGCCCGGGCAATCATCACCCGCTGGGATTCGCCGCCCGAGAGACTCAGGGCGCCGCGCCCGGCAAGTGCCTCGAGATCGAGCATGGCCAGTACTTCCTCAACCTCCCGTGGCGAGGCTTCGCTGCCCAATGCCACCAGCTCGCGCACGGGCCAGTCGAAGCCGAGGCTGAGCTTCTGTGCCACCAGCGCGCGGCGTCGGGCCAGCTCGGCCGGTGGCCAGCAGGACAGCGGCTTGTCATCCAGGCAGACGCTGCCGCGGTCCGGGCGGCGATAGCCCGAGAGCAGCGACAGCAAGGTGCTCTTGCCGGCACCGTTGGGACCGACGATGGCCAGCAGTTCCCCCGGTTCGAGGCGGTCGCTGAAGGGGGCGAGCGACGGCGACTGAATGAAGCCGGCGTCGATCAGACTCAGCATCGCGACCTCCGCTTGAGCAACAGCCACAGGAAGTAGGGGCCGCCGAGCAGGCTGGTGAGCAGCCCCACCGGAATCTCGGCGGGGCTCGCCAGGGTGCGTGCCAGGGTATCCGCCACGATCAGCAGCAGGGCGCCGCCCAGCATCGAGGCGGGCAGCAGCAGGCGGTGCCCCGGCCCCAACCACAGGCGCAGGCAGTGTGGCACCAGCAGGCCAAGGAAGCCGATGATGCCGGCCAGCGCCACGCACAGTCCCACGCCCAGCGCCGTGGCGACTATCACGCGGTGCTTGAGGCGCGGGGCATCGAGCCCGGCACCGTGGGCGGTGAGCTCGCCGAGCTGCAGCAGGTCGAGTCCCCTGGCGCAGCGCAACAGCCACCACAGCGCCGGCGGAATGCCGATCAGCGCCCCCAGGGTGGCGCTCCACAATGCATGGGACAAGCTGCCCATGCCCCACAGGCTGAGCTGGCGCAGCTGCTCGTCGCTGGCGATGAAGGCCATTACGCCGCCCATGGCACCCGCCAGGGTATTGATGGCCAGTCCCGCCAGCAGCAGAGTGAACAGCGCCTCCTGGCCTTGCTGGCGCTCGCCCAGGGCAAATACCATTACGCATACGCCCAGCGCGCCGAGAAAGCCGGCCAGGAACTGGCCGTACAGGCCGAAGGAACCGGCGGCACCATCGAACAATACGATCCACAGCGCCACGGCAAGCCCCGCACCACTGGCCAGGCCCAGCAGGGTGGGGTCGGCCAAGGGATTGCGAAACAGCCCCTGCATGGCCGTGCCACTGCCGGCCAGCATGGCGCCGACCAGTGCGGCCAGGAGCAGGCGCGGCAGGCGCAGCTGCCACCATACCTGCCAGGCCAGCGGAGAGGGCCATTCGCCGAGCAGTACTCTCGGCGAAAGCCCCGCGCCGCCGCTCATGGCTGCGATCAACAGGGCTGCCAGCACGGCCAGAGCCAGGGCAGCCAGCACCCGGGGCGTCGCTGGCGTGGCTTTTCGATCTCTTGCGGCGGCGCCGTTGTGCCGGCGGGGCAGGGCGGAAGTGACAGCACGGCTCATGGCGCCACCCTCCAGCAACCCTCCTCTGCAGCGTGGCTGGTGGCATCGGTTGCCTCATGCAGCGCCCGGTGCAACGCCAGCAGGGCCAGGGGGGTACGCGGGCCGAAGCCGAGCGCCGCCTGGTCATCGCACACGATCAGGCTGCGCTCGCGCCCCGCCGGCGTCATGGCCAGGCCGGGTAGTTGCCACAGTCGCGCCGTGCCACCGATGCCCTCGAGCCCGCTGCGGGTGACGATTACCTCTTCGGGGGCTTCATTCACCAGTGCCTCGGCGCCCACCGCCTTGTAGCCGGTGAAGCCGGCGAAAGCATTGCGCGCCCCGGCAGCTTCGATAATGGCCTGGCCGGCGGTATCGCGTCCCGCGGCCATGGGTGTCATGCCGCTGTGGCTGAGCAGGAACATGGCGCGCGGCCCGGGGCCAACCGGGGCGCTACGCAGTGCTTCGAGCCGGGCAAGATCCGTCTCGACCTCGGTCGCCAGCGCTTCGCCTGCAGTGTCACGGCCGATGGCGCGGGCCACCGCCCGCACCTTGTCGGGCAGCGCTGCCAGGCTCGCCCCCTGCTCGATGCGCATGACCTCGACACCGACCGCCTCGAGCTGGCCCAGCACCTCACGTGGGCCGGCCGCGGCGGCCACGATCAGCCGCTCGGGGGCCAGCGACAGGATGCCCTCGGCTGCCAGCTGACGCAGGTAGCCCACCGAGGGCAGGGCAGCGATGGCCTCAGGAAACTGGCTGGTATCGTCGCGTCCGACCACGCCTTCCAGCCCATCGAGGGCGGCTAGTATCTCGGCCACGTCGCTGCCGATCACCACGGTGCGTGGCGGCGCAGCCGACGCCTGCATGTACCCGACCAGCAGGACCAGGCTGGCCAACCAGGTCAGCCAGGACGGTATCTTCATGCCGCTGCCTCGCGGGCATCGAGGCCATCCAGCAACTGGCGCCATTCGCTTCGCTCGGACTGGCCCTCGCGGCGTTCGGCGAAGACCTGCAGTACCAGCCCTCCCTGGGCGTCGAAAGCTTCCAGGCTGGTGACGCCGCCGTCGCGGTTGGGCTTGTGGACCTGCCACACGCTGGCGATGCCGGCATCGTCCAGGTGCAGAGTGAAATCCTTGCCGAACAGGTTGAGCCAGCCGCGCATGCGCTGCGGCGCCGGAACCGTGCCGGTGCGTATCTGCACGCAGCCGGGGCTGGCGACGAACAGCATCAGCGGCAGGCTGCTCACGGCGGCCTCGAACAGCGCCTGCCCGCAGGTCGCTGTTCGAAGGGCGCGAGTGAAGCGGCCCTCCATCAGCGCGTTGGCTTCGTGACGGCGCAGCTCGTGGCGGCGCAGCAGGCCAAGGAACTGATGCACGTCGCTCATGCGCGACCACTCGTCGGCCAGGGTGGGAGGCTGCGGCAGAGGCCGCGGCGGCGGTTCGACGAACTGGGTGAAGGCGGGCACATCAACGATGCCCAGCGCTTCCAGCTCCTGCCACGCCTCGGGCGCTTCGTCCGCCAGCGAGAAGACCTTGTGCAGGGCGATGCCGTGGCGGTTGAAGACCTGCAGGCTCAGGCGCTGTGTGGTCTCGCCATCCTTGCGTGGCAGTCGGTCGCGAATCAGGCAGGCCCAGTGCCACTGGGCCAGATGCAGGCGCAGGTCGAGCCCGCCCGGGTCGAGCAGCAGGCCGGCCTGCTCGGAGCCGCGCAGCGCCGGGTAGCGCCCTTGCTGTTCGAGGACGGCGTGGCGCGAGCGGGTCAGCGCCTTGACCTCGCCCAACTGGTGGAAGCGCGCGGCCAGCGCATGGGGTGACATCGGCAGGGTCAGCACGTCGCGGCCTAGTCGGGCGGCCTGCAGCTCGCCCTCGCTGATCTCCAGGCGTTGGGCGATCTCCAGTGCCGGCAGGTGAGGAGAGGCCGCTCGGGTGGCGTCCAGGGCTTCGAGAATGGCTTGGCGGGTCTGGATCGTGGCATCTGTTGCGTTCATGGAAGTCTCCTTGGTCACCATTGCAGGCTGACGTTGGCGAGCAGGCTGCGCCCGTCGCCGAGGTTGCCGTCGGGGCGGTACCACTCCTTGTCGGCAACGTTGCGCAGCTTGAGCGAAGCAGAAAGCAGCGGAGTGACTTGCCAGGCGAGCTGCACGTCGTGCAGGCCGTAGCCGGGCAGTGCCTGATCCTCGCCCTGCTTGTCGAAGGAACGGGCGAAGCGGCCGCGCCAGCCCAGCGTCAGGTCAGTGCCGGCGAGGTGGTGGTCGAGGCCGGCCAAGGCTTCCAGCGGGGTCAGGCTGCCGAGCGGCTCGCCGCTGTCGCGGTCGCGTCCGCTGACCTCGGCCAGGCCCAGGAAGGCCGTGACTGGGGCGCTCGAAGGCGACCAGTCGAGGCGGGCGTCATATCCCCATAGCTGGGCCCGGCTGACGTTAACCGCCCGCGTGGTGCCCGCGAAGATGTCGACTTCGGTGTCGATGAAATCCTCGGCCCGGGTATCGAAGTAGCTGGCACGCAGGCCCCAGTCGCCGAAGCGCCAGGCCAGGCCGCTCTCCCAGCTCTTGCTGGCCTCCGGCTGGAGGTCGGGATTGGGCACCCAGAAGTTGTCGGGAACGCAGACGAAGGGGCCCATGCAGAAGCCGCCGAAGTGACGCTCGTCGGCATAGAGCTCGGAGAGCGTGGGGGCGCGGAAGGCCTCGGCGTAGCCGGTATAGAACATCAAATCGTTGCTGGGGCGCCAGGCCAGTCGCAGACGTGGCGAGAGACGGCTCTTGTCGCTTTCGCGGCCATCGGCGTCCTTGGCGCGGTAGCTGTCGTGGCGAGCGCCGAGGCCGAGATCGAACTCACCGGCACCACCCTGGTCGAGATAGCGGCCGAGGGTGAGGGTATCGTCGAGATAGAGCGCGGTGCTATCGATGTCGGCCTCGGGGAAGCCCGACGCCGTACCGCCCGGGCGCTGGGTGGCACGGCTTGCCTCGGCGCCGAAGGCCAGGGTCTGGGACAGCCAGCCGTGCTCCAGGCGATGATAGCCGTCGCTCTGTACGCCGAGGCGCTGCAGGGTACGCTCCGCAGTAGGCTCGTCGATGTCCTGGCGGCTCAGGGTCAGGCGAGTGTCGAGCTGAGTGACTGGCGCCGGCGTCCAGCGATGGCCCAACTGCAGGTTGTCGCTGGTGGTGGTCCGATCGCGCAGATTGCCATCCTCGACCGTCAGTTGCTGCGGGTTGGGCGGCTGGTTGGCGTCTTCACGATAGTGCTGCCAGCTGGTGAACAGGCGGTGCTCATTGCCGAGCTGCCAGCCGCCCTTGGCCAGCAGGCTGTCGAGGCTGGCATCCTCCGGCGTGGTCTGGCCGCCGGCGCGGCGGATGTCGCCGGATTCGCTGCGGCCCAGGGCGACCAGGCCGTCGAGGCTGCCGCCGTCGCTCAAATCGCGCTTGCCGAACAGGCTCAGCGTGGCGCCGAGTTCGTCGCTGGCAGTGGCGCCGTGCAGCGAGAGCCGAGCTCCGCCGTTCTCGCCGGCGCGCAGCAGATCCCCGGCGTCGACCGTCTCGAAGCTGATCACGCCGCCCATGGCGTTGCTGCCATAGAGGCTAGACAGGGCGCCGCGGGCGATCTGCACCTCGCGCAGCAGCGCCGGGTCGAGGAAGAAGTTGCCCAGGTGCCCGGTGTTGATGTCCTGGCGGACACCATCGAGGCGTACCAGCACGCCGTTCCTGTCGAAGCCGCGCAGGCTCAGGGTCTGGCCGTTGCGCCGACCCTGGCCGGCGACGTGCAGGCCGGGCTGGTCGGCGAGGATGTCCTCGACTCGCGAAGCGGTGTGCAGCGTCGGGTCGTGTCGGTCGATCACGTCGACGATCAATGGGGCGAAGAAAGCGTCGGTGGGGGTACGCGTGCCGGTGACCACCAGCGGTGCCAGTTCGGACGTCGCGTCGGGCGTCGCTGTATGTTGGCCGGAGGATGATTGGGCCAGGGCTAGCGGTGACAGCAGAAACAGCGCCAGGGCGCCGGTACAGCTCTTTGCTCGCTTCATGTTCCTGAAGTTCCCTTGTCGTATCAGGCGATGAGCGGCTGGCTGGGTGGCGTGGGCTACCTGGCTGGCGTTCTTTTCGTCGGGTTTATGAGGTCAGTATCAACTTACCGTTGCGCGTCTCGCGCAGTTGGTAGCGTTTGCCGCGGTGTTCGATGATCAGTTGGCCCTGCTCGTCGAGCAGCGCGCTGCTCTCGACAATGCCGGGCTTGCCCGAACGCTCGTGTGGCGTGGCGGCCTGCGCGCGGGCCGTAGTCGGGTCGGGGGAGGTTGCGCACATGGTATGGGCCTGAATGGGTTATTGTTTCAAACGCGAATAATTATTGTTTTTGTAAAGGCTGGCGTCAAGAGCCAGCGCGACAGCATGAACCCGAAACGGGTACGCTAAGTCCTATTCAGTGATCCCTGAGACGAGGCGCATGACGCCATGATCGTAGTTGTCATTGCCCTGCTGCTGGCCATCTTCCTGCTGCCCAACGCCTGGGCCAAGTGGGTGCTGGCGCGTCACTCCCGTGGTCGTGACGACTATCCAGGCACCGGTGCCGAGCTGGCCGACCATCTGTTGCGCCGCATGGGCATCGAAGGCGTTAAGGTGGAGATGACGGAGCAGGGCGACCATTACGACCCGGAGGCGCGACGGGTGCGGCTATCCCGCGAGCACTACGAGGGTCGTTCGCTTACCGCAGTGACCGTGGCCGCCCATGAGGTCGGCCATGCCATTCAGCACCATGAAGGCTATGCACCGCTGACCGCCCGGGCGCGCATGGTCGGCGTGGCGCAGCGGGCCGAGAAGCTCGGCGCCCTGCTGATGATGGCCGCGCCTTTCCTGTTCATACTTACCCGGCTGCCTGGCGGGCTGGCCATCGTCATCGCAGCGGCGGTGATCAGCTTCGGCACGGCGGCGCTGGTGCACCTGGTAACCCTGCCGGTAGAGTTCGATGCCAGCTTCAATCGCGCCCTGCCGCTGCTCAGGGAGTACGTACCGCCCTATGACATGCCCGGCGCCCGTCACGTGCTGACCGCCTGCGCCTTCACCTACGTGGCGGCGTCGCTGGCGAGCATTCTCAACTTAGGGCGATGGTTGGTGATATTGAGAAGATAGCCCTCTCCTTGAGCGTAAGCGGGAGCGCTTCCTAAAGTTCCGGGTGTAGTCACGGGTCTTCATGGAGGAGGTGCGATCATGACGACTCCCCAGGATTACATCCGCGACAATGCCAAGCCGCTCGCCGGTGGCTCAAGGCATCAATGGCCCAGCAGTTCGACGCCGTCTTCCACGTCGACGAGACCCGCGCCGTGGAGCCGTTCGACAAGGGCGAGCTGTGGCGGCCCGAGGAGGTGCCGGATACCTATCCCTTCGGGGTCTGACGCCAGGGATGGAACCGGCCTGCTTTCAAAACTCCGATACCTTGCCCCAGGCGCCCTTGTTCAGGCGAGCCAGCCGGTACTGGTGATGCTCGACGAAGGGCGTCTTGCCGGTGACCATTTCCGCGATCAGGCGTCCGGCGCCGGGGCCGATGCCGAAGCCATGACCGGAAAAGCCGGCGGCCAGCAGGAAGCCGGGCAGGTTAGCCGGTTCGTCGATGACCGGGACGCCGTCGGGGGTGCTGTCGATGTAGCCTGCCCAGCCAGCCTGCACGGGCACGCTGCCCAGGGCGGGCAACAGCAGGCGCGCACGGGCCAGGGTCTCCCTCAGGATTCGCTCCGATGGGCGTGGATCGAGAATGCGCACCCGCTCCATCGGAGTGGGCCGGTCGAGCGCCCATTTCCTGCGCGTCTCATGACCGTACTGCCAGCCCTGCAGGTCGCCGGGGGAGAGCAATTGCCAGCGCTTGGCGAACATCGGCAGGAAATGCGATGAGAAACGAAGTTGTTGCGGGGTCGGGTCCAGGCAGGCGCGCCCCGAGGTGGCAAGCGTATAGCCGCCGTCGCCGCGGCGGGTGACCGATACCTCTGCCGTGTGCAGCGCATCGGGCAGCCCTTTGGCGCCTGGCATGACCGAGAGGATGGAGGAGCGCACCGACGCCTGCGGAAAGCGGATGCCGAGCTGGCGGCAGAAGGAGGAGGCCCAGGCGCCGCCGGCCATCACCACCTGTGACGTCTTGATCACGCCCTTCTCGGTGATCACCCCCGACACGCGTCCAGCTTCGGTTTCGACCCCACGTGCTGCGCAGAACTGATGAATCGACCCACCATGTTTGATGACGCCCTTGGCGATCAGCGGTGCCGCCCGCGCCGGATCAGCGATGCCGTCCGTGGGCGAAAACACTCCTCCCAGCCAGGATTTGCCGGTCATTGCGCCGCGCTCGGTGGCTTCGGCGGCGCTCAGCATATGGGTCGTGACCCCCTGGGTAATGGCAAAGTCGCGCCATTTGGCCCAGCCATCCAGCTCGGCCTGGTCATCCGACAGATAGAACAGCCCGCAGCGGCGGAAACCGAGGTCCTCACCGAGTTCGGCGGTGATCTCCTCCCACAGCTCGAGGCTCTTGGTCGACAGTGGCAGCTCGCGTGCGTCACGGTTCTGCTGGCGGCACCAGCCCCAGTTGCGGCTGGACTGCTCGGCTCCGATGCGGCCCTTTTCGAGCAGCGCCACACTCACGCCCTGGCGGGCCAGATAGTAGGCGGCGCATACGCCGATGATGCCGCCGCCGATGACCACGGCATCGGCGCGCTCCGGCAGGTCCGGCGTGGATGGAATCGCTAACAATGGAGCCGGCATGGGGCTTCTCCTGGCCTGACTACGAGTTTTTTATATCGCTTCGGCCTGCGCATTTCAGGTGAGGTTGCCCTGGCACAGGTATTTGGTCGCCATGTAGTCGTCGAGGCCGTAGCGTGAGCCTTCGCGACCGTAGCCCGACTCCTTGATGCCGCCGAAGGGAGCCGACTCGGCGGCGAGCGCGCCTTCATTGATACCGACGAGGCCGGTTTGCAGACGCTCGGCGAGACGCCAGATGCGTTCCACATCGCGGGAGAAGAAATAGGCGGCCAGGCCGTAGGGCGTATCGTTGGCCGCCGTCACCACCTCTTCTTCATCGGCGAAGCGGAACAGGGGCACCACCGGGCCGAAGGTTTCGTCCTGGGCCAGCTCCATGTCGTGGCTGGCGTCGCCGAGCACGGTGGGAGCGTAGTAGTTGGGTCCGCTGGTGACGCCGCCGCTCAGGCGCTGCCCCCCGGTGAGCAGCGTGGCGCCTCGGGCCAGGGCATCCTGCACGTGACGTTCGATCTTGTCGACGGCGCGGCCGTTGATCATCGGGCCGATCTGGCTCTCTTCGTGGTCGCCGGGACCGACGCGCAGCGACTGGACACGGGCCACCAGCTTGTCGGCGAAGGCCTCATAGACCGACGCCTGGACGTAGACACGATTCGGGCTGACGCAGGTCTGGCCGCCATTGCGGAACTTGGCGGCCATCAGGCCTTCGACCGCTGCATCGAGATCGGCATCCTCGAACACGATGAAGGGGGCGTTGCCACCGAGTTCGAGCGACAGGCGCTTGAGCGTGGCGGCCGAATCGCGGGCCAGCAGCTTGCCGACCGCCGTCGAGCCGGTGAAGGTGATCTTGCGCACCCGGGAATCGCTCAGCCAGGCACCCACGACATCGCCGACACGCTCGCGCGAGGAGGTAACGATGTTCAGCACGCCGGCGGGGAGCCCGGCCTCCTCCGCCAGCGCGACCAGTGCCAGCGCGGTCAGCGGCGTATCCTCGGCCGGCTTGGCGACCACGGTGCAGCCGGCGGCGAGGGCCGGTGCGATCTTGCGGGCGATCATCGCCAGCGGGAAGTTCCAGGGGGTGATCGCCGCCACCACGCCGACCGGTTCCTTGGTCACCAGCATTCTCTTGCTGCCCACCGGGGCGGGGATGATGTCGCCGTAGCTGCGCACCGCTTCCGCCGCGAACCAGTCCACGTAGGAGGCGCCATACGCCACTTCACCGCGCGCTTCCGCCAGGGGCTTGCCCTGCTCACGGGAGATCAGGCGGGCGAGATCCTCGGTATGTTTCACGATCAGGGCGTACCAGCGTTTGATGATCTGCGCACGCACCGCTGCCGGTTGCTGACGCCAGCTGTCGAATGCGCGGTGCGCTGCAACGGTGGCAGCCTGTGCATCGGTGGCAGTGCTGTCGGCGACGCTGGCAATGGTCTCGCCGGTTGCCGGATTGCTGACGGGGTATTGGTCACCGGCGGCACCTGGCTGCCATTGTCCGTCGATGAAGTTGTCGGAGCGTACAAGATCGGGACGATCGAGATTCAGGGCCATGGCTGCTGCCTCGTTGGTGTAATGGGTGTCGAAGCCAGAGCAGCCAAAGGGCCTTGCCCCGAGACGATGTCGGCTGCTGCATTGACCCTATATTAGGCGTCCCGTCCCGGCGGAGGCTTTCGTAATGAGGTCCTGCAATCGCAGATTCGGGCGTTTTCGAGGGAGCTCACGGAAGCTTATGCCGTGAGGGTAATGAGGAGAGGGACAGGGTAAGAAGGAGAGAGGCCAGTCGAGAGGGGTCAGTCGTGATCGCTGATCAGTTTTTCAATGGGATAGTATTTTTTCACGACGGGCGACTTGATCACGATATAGCTGAAGTACTTGTCGATACCGATATTCTGCTCGAGCAGGTCCTCCATGACACTTTGGTAATGGACGACATTGCGGGTAAGGAAGGTCAACTGGTAGTCGAAGCCACCACTCACCAGATGACACTCGAGAACTTCATCCACTTTGCGTATATAGGCCTCGAAGCGTGCGAAGTCTTCGAGGCGGTGATCGGAGAGCGTTAGCTGGGTAAAGACCCGCTGAATACTGCCGAGTTTCTCGAGCTGAAGGTGCGCGCCATAGTCGATGATGTAACCGGCTTTTTCCAGGCGTTTGACACGAGTCAGGCAGGGACTGGGGGAGAGTCCGACGGCGTCTGCCAAAGCGACATTGGAGATCCGGCCGTTACGCTGCAAATGGCTCAGAATGCGTATGTCGAGGCGGTCCAGTTTGGGTGCGCCGATCATCCAGGGCTCCGGTGGGTTCAGTCTGTCGGTCCGGCAATGACAGAAAAATGCGACGCACCATTACCTGCGTGCGTCGCATGCGACTGTCAGCGCAGGGCCTGGCGTACTTCGGACTGATCGAGCACTGCATTCAGGGTGCGTTCGAGGCGCTCGAACAGTAAGTCGAAGTCATTACTTGTATAGCAAAGTGCGGGAGCAAAGCCAAGAACGTTATCGGCGAAAGCGCGCAGGATGATGCCGTTACCATAGGCAGCTTCGAAGAGACGATCGGCCAATTTTAATGAGGGGTCGAAGCGCTCCTTGCTTTGCTTGTCGGCAACCAGTTCGAGGGCACCAAGGAAGCCGCGACTGCGTGCATCGCCGACCAGGGGGTGATCGAGCATGGAGCGCAGGCCTGCTTCGAAACGCGGTGCCAGGGCGATGCCGTTCTCCAGCAGGCCATCCTCATACAGGCGCAGCACCTCCAGGGCGACGGCGGCACTCACGGGATGGGCGGAGTAGGTATGGCCGTGTCCGATCGGGAATTCCGCACCACCGCCTTCGGCAATGCCCTGATAGACGGCATCGCTCATCATCACGGCACCCATGGGGGCATAGCCGGCAGTCAAGCCCTTGGCCAGGGTCATCAGGTCCGGCGTGACACCTTCGGCCTCACAGGCGAACATCGGCCCCGTGCGACCGAAGCCGGTGATCACCTCGTCGACCACGAACAGGATGCCCAGCTCCTGGCAGCACTCCTGCATGGCCTTCAGCCAGCCCTTGGGCGGCACGATTACGCCGCCGGAGCCCTGAATGGGTTCGCAGAAGAAGGCCGCGACGCGGTCGGCGCCGAGCTCCCGTACCTTGTCACGCAGTGCCGCAACCGAGGCCTCGATGATGGCGGCGGGATCCGAACCGAGCGGGTTGCGGTAAGGATAGGGCGAGGGAATGCGATGCTGGTTGGGCAGCGGCAGATCGAAGTTGCGATGGAACACCGGCAGGGCGGTCAGCCCCGCGCCCTGGGACGAGGAGCCGTGGTAGCCGCGCTCGAGAGTAATGAAGTGCTTCTTCTCGCTTTTCCCCTGGGCGTTCCAGTAGTTGACGATGAAGCGGATCGCCGAGTCCACCGCATCGGAGCCGCCCATGGTGAAATAGACGCGCTGCAGAGATGCCGGGGTCAATTCCACCAATTTGGCGGCCAGCCGGATGGCCGGTTCGGAGCCGAAATGAAAGTAGCCGGTAGCGTAGGGCAGCCGGCGCATCTGCTCCTCGGCAGCACGCACGATGCTCTCGTGGCCATAGCCGGTGTTGACGCACCAGAGGCCGGAAAAGGCATCGAGGAGCTCGCGGCCGCTGCTGTCCTGCAGGTAAGCACCGCGCCCCGACGTGAGTACCGTGACGCCGCGCTGTTCATGAGAGCGGTAGTTGACGACCGGATGGACGAGGTGGTCGCGGTCCAGGGTGACGAGATTATCTGTGTGCATGGTCAGTCCGCCGAAATGCTAATGAACGTTGGGCCTGGTGCGAGCCGCGCCGGTTTGGCGCGGGTGTCGGCCTGCCAGTTATCCTCGGCGGTTGACACGATGCACCCAGGACCATGATAGTCATCCGGCCGCAACGTTTTATTGCGACTATGCGCTTCGCCAGAACCGATAGTTTCGTAATCGTCACTGTTTCGGAAGATACTGTCGGCACCGTTCTGTCGCGGCCATTGAGCCGTTGCCACCCATTGCTTCATGCGCTCCGCGCGGTGGCATACGTGCCGAACGGTCGAGTCCCTCGTCGCTGCGGCACGTCATGCCCAACTTGGCTTTCCGGTTGCGATCACAGTCAGTGGATATCCGCGTTGATCGAGTGGCCGGCGCAATACGACCCGGCTGGAAAATTTCTCGATGCCGATGTCGTCCTCCAACAGCCGCTCCATGAGTCCCTGGAAATGGGCGATGTCCGGCGCCACGATTTTCAGAAGGTAATCGTAGCCGCCGCTGACGTTGTAGCATTCGACGATCTCGTCGTACTTGCCGGCCCCGGTTTCGAACTTGCGGAAGTCGTGCGGCCGATGGTTGCTGATGGTCACCTCGGAGAACACGATGACGTGGCTGCCCAACTTCTCCAGTGCGACGTCCGCGCCGTAGCCCCGGATGACACCGATCTCCTGCAGTCGCTTGGTACGGGCGAGGCATGGGCTCTCACTGAGGCCGACGGCCGCGGACAGGTCGACATTCGAGCAGCGTCCCTCGCGCTGAAGATGCACGAGAATCTTCATGTCGAACTGATCGAGGGAGGCTGCAGATCGCATGGTCGATTACCTTCGAGGCCGGCGTCGGTTACTGTGCTTGTGCCGCGAAGCCCAGCGCTTCGTCGAGCACTTCGATCACCATCCGGGCCTGTTCCGCTGACAGCACCAACGGCGGTCGAATCTTGAGCACATTGTGGCCCATTGCGCAGGCGCTCAACAGCACACCCTTGTCGCGCATGCGATTGACGACCCGGGTAGTAAGCTCGCGGTCGGGAGCGCGCGTGGCGCGGTCCGAGACGAGCTCCACGCCGACGAACATGCCCACGCCGCGGACGTCGCCGATGGCTTCGTGGCGGCTGGCAAGCTCGGCAATGCCGTCGCGCAGGAGTTTCCCGACCCTGGCGGCATGCTGTATCAGGCCTTCCTTTTCGATCGTATCCAGCACCGCCAGCGCCGCCGCGCAGGACACGGTGTTGCCGGCGAAGGTGTTGAAGTACCTGGAGTTCTTGCCGAACTCCGCCAGCGCATCGGCGGTGGCCAGCAGTCCCGCGATGGGTTGTCCGTTGCCCATCGGCTTGCCCATGGTGACGATATCCGGGGAGACGCCGTGACGCTGGAAGCCCCACATGTGCTCGCCCGTGCGGCCGAAGCCGGGCTGCACTTCGTCTGCAATGAACAGGCCGCCGGCCCGCTTGATGGCATCGACCGCGCCCTTCAGGAAGCCCGCGGGCTCGGGGAGGATGCCGTCGCTGGTGAAGACGGAATCGACCAGGAGCATTGCCGGCTTGATGCCGTGGCGCTTCAGATCGGCGATTGCCGCCTCGACGTCGCGGGTAAAGCGCTCGGCGAGATCGACCCCTTCGGCATGATAGCGGCACGGTGCAGGGACCGTGCGTACGTGAGCGCCGAGATCGACCGTCGTACCGAGCGATGGTGAGAATTTCGACACCGCATCGGTGAAACCGTGGTAGGCGGTTTCGGTCACGATCACACCGGTGCCGCCGGTGCGGACCTGCGCGATGCGATAGGCGACATCGTTCGCCTCGCTGCCGGTACAGGTCAACATGAGATGGGCAAGCTCGGTCTCGGGCACGGTGGCGAGCAGGCGCTCGGCAAGTTCGAGAATCGTGTCGTGCAGGTAGCGGGTGTTGGTCGCGAGGACCTTCACCTGCTGGCAGATCGCCTCGGTCACCGCCGGGTGGCAGTGCCCGAGCGAGGCGACATTGTTGTAGATGTCGAGGTAGCGGCGACCTTCCGGATCGATCAGCCATACGCCTTCGCCGCGCACGATGTGCAGCGGATGTTCGTACATCAGTCGGTAGGCCGGGCCGAGCAAGGCATCGCGCCGCTCGATCATCGCCGCGGTGACGGGGCCCACGTCGACGCGACCGGGGATATAGGCGTTGACCATGTTGAGGTCAGTGGTGCTGTTCATCGGCTTTCTCCTTTTCGTACTTCGGCCAGCAAGCGGTCGCGCGCTTCATCGCGGGAAAGAGCGTTCATCATCGCCAGCGCCGCCCAGGACGCAGGATTGTGGCGCATGATGTAGTCATGGTTCTCGGGATAGCGCTTGGCGCGCCATTCCGAAATCAATACGGTGATGAGGTGGCGTGTCGCCATGAGATCGGCAACGATCTCCTGCTCGATGTCGGTAAGCGGCAACGTCGCGTGATAGGCCCCGACGAACTGCGCCGCTCCCTCGAACGGGTCGGCATTGCCCGTGGTGTGGAAGGCAGCCGCCGTCGCGACCTCGCCGACCAGTGGCGCATGCAGCATGTCGCCGAAGTCGATGATCCCCACGATGCGCTCATGATCGTCGGGTGCGACCAGCACGTTGTAGAGGTGAAAATCGTTGTGGATGACCTGAGCCCGTACCGAGGCAAGGCGGGGCAGCACGTGGTCGGTGAAGCGCGTCATGAACGACTCGGCGAGCGCACGACGCGGGGCGTCCACGATGGCATCGAGCTTGTCGGCCAGCCGGTGCGCAGTGGAGACGTTCCACAGTAGGTCATGTGTTGCCCCAGGATGCGAGAAATCGCGCAGCGCGAGGTTCAATTCGGCGAGCATGGCCCCCATGGCTTGGCGCTGCGTAGCGGTTCGGGGAGTCTCGCGGATCTGGACGCCGTCGAGATAGGTCAGCATCCGCACGAAGGTCTCGACCCCGTCGGGCAAGGTCACCGTGTCGCGTGAACGTCCATCGAGGGTCCGCACGACGCGAGGCACCGGCTGGTCCGGCGCTACACGGGCGATGTGGTCGAGTGCTGCGATCTGAAAATCGATGACCGAAACCGGCTCGGATGGATTGCTGATCTTGAAGACGTAACGCCTGCCGTCTGCGGTCTCTATACGACAATTCTGGTCACGCTCGCCCGCCAGTGATTTGACGCTGCCAGTGATACCGTAGAGACGGCAGACCAGGGCTTTCACCTCGTCTGGGGCCAGATTGGGCACCGCCGTGCTCAGTGCCGCTGTCGCAATCGCAAGATTCTCCACCATCACATACCTCGTTTCATCGTGGTGGTCTGGGGCAGGCATCCGGATTCAAGCAAGCCGGGAGGTTGGAGTCTTCCGGTCAACCTGAACGCGTATTCGAGTGCCTGGGCCCGTGTCGGTGTGTAAGCACTGACAAGTTTATGGCGGCCAGATCCAAGGCGATGCTTTATTGCCGCAAGACTCGAGCAGTTTCCTTTTCGATCTGAATCATGCGTGACATTTTCTGCGGCGTGCCTCTAATAGCCGCGAGTACGATCGATCAACCCCTTCAATGGAAGCCCTTCCCGGTGGCGCCGCAGGTTGTCGAGCACGGCCTCGGCAGATGTGTCCGGCTGCGTCATGCTGGCGATATGAGGGGTCAGCATGATGCGCGGGTGATGCCAAAAAGGGTGCCCTTCCGACAGTGGTTCGACGCTGCAGACGTCGAGAATTGCCGTCGAGAGATGGTTGTGATCCAGGGCATCCAGCAGGTCGTCTTCGACCAGGTGATCGCCGCGTCCCAGGTTGATCAATACGGCCCCTTGCGGCAACTGCCGGAACAATTCCCGCGACAGGATGCCACGCGTCTCGTCGGTCAACGGCAGCAGGCAGACCAGGATCTCGGTGCGTGTAAGGAAGTCTGCCAACCCCTGCTCGCCGGCGAAGCATTCGATGCCGGGTAGGCTGCGCTCCGAGCGACTCCAACCGGCGCATTGGAAACCGAAGTCGCGCAGCTTCTCGAGCACTGCTTGGCCCAGGACGCCCATGCCGAGCACCCCGACGCGGCGCGTGTTCGCCGTGCGTACCGGCATCGGCTTCCATATCTCCTCGCGTTGCTGGCTGGCATAGGCGAGCCAGTCACGGTGGGCAGCCAGCACGGCAAGCGTGGCATATTCGACCATGCCCGCGACCAGGCCACTCTCTATCATCCTTACGACCGGGATGTGCTCCGGTATCCGAGACAGGTCGAACTGGTCGACACCGGCTCCCACCGAAAATACTAGTTCCAGATTGGGGAAGGTCTGCGCAATGTCCTCGGGTGGTTGCCAGGCGGCGAGATAGCGCACCTGCTGGGGGTCACCGATATGCGGCCATATATGAAAGTCGATGTCTGGTTCACGTGCGGCGAACAGCTCGGCCCACCGTGCGCCGCGAACCGGTTCGGACTTGTAGAGAAAGCTCATGCATTTTCCTCCAATGCAATCTGGGTCAGAAGTGATGAATTGATCAACTCTGACAACATCGAATGACCAAGACTAGGACAATCTTGCCTGCGGTTTCGTATGGCACGGCTGGCCGAAGCTCAGTGGATATTGGCGGCATGATGTGCCGGAAAATGGCAGAAATACCGTGGATTATGTGATTGAGCCTATTGAAAACGGGGTAGTCATGAAGAAGGTGGGTGCTGTAATGGCGGAGCGATTGGAATGTTTTCGAGCTGCTTTCCATTGCCACAGGCAACACGAGTTCTTCTGGAGCCAGGCAGGATGTAACGAAAGGGTGCAATGAAGTAATAAAAAGAAAAAGCGAAACGCCAGAAGCGAAATGATGGTAGTGAACGTTAGCAGTGCAACGAAAAAACACTTGGAGGCAATCAGATGAAAAACAACAAACTGCCCTTTGCTCAGGCTGCTTCGGACCTGATTCGCACAGCCGGCCAAGGCGGCGGTCATGGTTTCACGCGGCGCGATGTGCTGCGCGGCATGGCCGCTGGTACCGTGCTGGCCGCCACCGCCGGCGGCTTGATGACCGGCGCATCGTCCGCATTCGCCCAGACGCCCCAGCGCGGCGGACGCATCAAGGTGGCGAGCGCGACCAGCTCGACCGCCGATACCCTGGATCCTGCCAAGGGCGGGAACTACACCGACTATTGTCGGCACTTCATGTTCTACAACGGCCTGACGACGCTGAACGACACGCTGGTGCCGCAGATGTCGCTGGCGGAGTCGTTCGACACCGACGACGCCCAGTCCTGGGTCGTCAAGCTGCGCCGCGACGTCGTCTTCCACGACGGCCAGCCGTTCACCGCGGCCGACGTGGTCTACTCGCTGAATCGCCACAAGGATCCTGAAACCGCCTCCAAGGCACTTAGCGTCGCCCAGCAGATCGAAGAGGTCAGGGCCGCTGGGCCGCATGAAGTGCATATCCGGCTCACCAGCCCCAACGCCGACCTGCCGGCGATCCTCGCCACTTCCCACTTTCTTATCGTGCGCGACGGCACCACGGACTTCAGCCTCGCCAACGGCACCGGGCCCTTCGAATGCGCGGAGTTCCAGCCGGGCGTGCGCTCGATCGGGGTGCGCAACGACAACTACTGGAAGCCGGGCCAGCCGTATCTCGACGAGATCGAGTTCTTCTCGATCCCGGACGAGGCCGCGCGCATCAATGCCCTGCTTGCCGGCGACGTCGATCTCATCAACCCGGTCAATGCGCGCTCGATCCCGCGCGTGCTGGACAGTGCCAATGCCTCGGTAATGGAAACCCCGACCGGAGGCTTCACCAACCTGGTGATGCGTGACGCCCTGGGGCCGGTTCAGAACCCGGACTTCGTGCTGGCGATGAAGTACCTGCTCGATCGCGAGCAGATCCAGCGGCTCGCCTTCGGCGGCTTCGGCGTGCTTGCCAACGACCAGCCGATCGCGCCCAACCACCGCTACTACTTCAACGAGCTGCCGCAGCGCGCGTACGACCCGGACCGGGCGAAGCATCACCTGGAGCGCTCCGGCATGGCGGGGAAGACGATTCCCCTGGTGGCCTCCGAAGCCGCCACCGGCTCGGTGGACATCGCCCAACTGCTGCAGCTTTCGGCGCAGCAGATCGGGCTCGGGCTCGAGCTTCGGCGGGTGCCGTCGGACGGCTACTGGTCCAACCACTGGATGAAGCATCCGCTGGGCTTCGGCGCCATCAGTGCCCGGCCGACCGCCGACCTGATGTTCAGCCTGTTCTACCACTCCGACGCCGCCACGAACGAATCGGGCTGGAGCAACGCCCAGTTCGACCAGCTGCTGCTGGCGGCGCGCGGCGAGACCGACGAAGCCAAGCGCCGGCAGATGTATGCCGACATGCAGGTGCTGGTGCACGAGCAGTGCGGCATCGGCATCCCAATGTTCAGGAGCAGCATCGATGGCCACAACGCCAAGCTGAGAGGGCTCAGTCCTCACCCTATGGGTGGCCTGATGGGCTACATGTTCGCCGAACACGTCTGGCTGGAAGCCTGAGGAGCCAACTGCCTGAGGGGTAATGCATCCCGGTGAAACGCGGAACGTGAGAAGTGAGAAAGGAGAAGGGAGCGGCCACACTGGCCGCTCCCTTCTTGATTGCTGGCTTTATTACTAGAGCGCAGCTTATGCCGGGCGGTAAATCGCGTACACCTTCTTCACATCCTCGCGGCTTTCCCAGCTCCATACCGCCCCTTTCTCGACCAGGCAGATGTCGCCCTTGGTGTAGGTGCGAGTGGCACCGCTCTGCTCCACGACCGTGACGGCCCCCGCCAGCAGGTGCATCAGTTCGTACTGCCGCGATTCCATGGCACGACGATGATAGGGAGTCGAATCCCAGGTGCCGCACATGAATTCCTCGTCGACGGAGCGGTAGTCGGTATGGTTGCGGCAAGAGGGCGTCGGGCCGACCAGCAGCTCCACCAAGGGAGTGCCGGAGGGCTCCAGGGCAGCCGCTTCGTCGATGGCGATCAGTCGACCCTTTCCCGCACTTTCCCCTTTGTAGCGAATATAAAGGAGGGTGGCGGGGGCCGGGCAGTGCCAGTCGAAGCCGGCGCCGGCACTCAGCACCGCGCTGGCACTGTCGGCCAGCTCGAGGGTCTGGCCCTGCTGGTTCAGCGTCAGGCTGCCATCGCACAGGATGATGAACTCGTCGGCCGGCAGCCCGGCCACGCTGCCCGTGCCCGCTTCCAGCCGGATGGCGCCGATCTCGAGCGGGCCAGGGGGGATTGCCAGAGGGTGGCGGTTCGCCAGGAAGGCATCCGTTTGGCCATCGGCTTGGCTGGCCGCGGCGGCAACGACTTCCCTGGCGAACTGGCGCAGGTCGATGATGGAAGGGTGGGCTGGCCGGCTGGAAGCCTGGCGCGGGTCAAGAGATTGCAGCATGAGAACCTCGCATCGATGATTGGTGGAAGCCACCAGTGGGTAGAGTTCGGTCGTGATCGGCTGCTTCGCTCCGAGAGGAATGGGCCAATCAGGGCAGCATGTCTTTCATTCGGTAATAGGCCCCCACGATGGGCAGGAACCAGGGTTTTCCCGTGTGCATGGGAACGGCTCGCCAGGACAGGCCCTCAAGCGGATTGGTGCCCTTGCGGCCCATGGCGATATCGGCGAGCACGCTGCCGATCAGGGTCGAGACCTGCGCGCCATGCCCCGAATAACCCATGCCGTAGATCACCCCATCGGCGGTGCCGGCGCGCGGGTAGCGATCCTGGGTGCAGCCGACGAGACCGCCCCAGCAGTAGTCGATCTCCACGTCGGCAAGCTGCGGAAAGACCTCGATCAACTGCTTGCGCAGCAGTTGCCCGGAGCTGACGTCCGTCTTCTGATTCGAAGCAGAGGAGAAGCGGGCCCTGCCGCCGAACAGAACCCGGTTGTCCGGAGTGAGACGGAAATAGTTGGCGATATTGAGCGAGTTCGTATAGTTCCGGTTGCCCGGCATCGTCGCCGCCACTTCTTCCGCGGTGAGCGGGCGCGTGGCGATAATGAAGGAGGCGACCGGCATCATCCGCCGGCGGAAATAGCCGAAGGTCTCCGTGGTGTAGGCGTCGGTTGCCAGGATGACCTGCCGGGCGACCAGGGAGCCGGTCGGCGTGGTCAGTCGCCAGCCCTGCGGTACCCGCTCGCGGGCGATGACGGGATTGTGCTCCCAGATGGTCGCGCCATGGCGATGGGCGGCATGGGCCACGCCGACGACGTATTGCCCCATGTGCATCATCGCGGATTTCGGCGACAGCACACCGCCGTGGAAGGCGTCCGATCCCAGCTCCCTGCGCACGTCCTCGCGCGACAGCCACTCCACCGTGGGATCGACCTCGCGGCGGATCTCATCGCACATGGCCTGCAGCTTCTTCACGTGGGAGGGCTTGGAGGCCAGCTTGAGCTTGCCGCCGCGTCGGAAGCCGCAGTCGATCTTCTCTTCGTCGATGATCGCTTCGATCATGTCGATCGAGTCGTCATAGGCTTGCCACAGGCGGCGTGCCTGGGCATCTCCGAAGCGGGCCTTGATGGCGCCGAAGCTGGCGAAATGACCGCTATTGAGGTGCCCGCCGTTGCGTCCCGATGCGCCATAGCCGACATGTTCGGCCTCGAGCAGGGCGACCTTGAGGCCGGATTTTGCCAGCTGCCGGGCAGCATTGAGGCCAGTGAAGCCTGCGCCGATCACCGCTACCTCGAACTCCCCCGAGACGGGATCGTCTGCAGCCTCGTCGAACGGAGCCGAGCTATCGTGCCAATAGGAAACGAATTTCATTGCTGCATCTCCTGCGAGAAGTCGACATGGGGTGAGCCGGCGGCGTACGAAGCCTGAGGCATGGCTGGCAGGCCAGGCGGATGGCCGCATCGACCCGGCTCATCGGCTGGCGCGCCACATTGCGATTCGGTCCTGCATTCCATAGCCCTGTATGACGGCCGGCATGAACCACGGGTTGCCACGATAGAACGGGATGCAGGCGGGCGGCCGGAAGTCGAAGGCCGAGCAGGGGTGTTCGCTGCCTCGCAGCAGTTTGTGGGCTGCGCGCGTACCGACCCACGGCGCCCAGACCACGCCCGAACCGCAGAAGCCGGTGGCGTAGAGCACGCCATCCTTCTCGAAGATGCGGGGTAGCATGTCGCGGTTCATCGCCACGTTGCCGAACCAGCTGTGCGAGAGGCGCACGTTCTCGAGCTCGGGAAAGCGCGTCACCAGCCCCTTGCGCAGCCGCAGCGTCGGTGCCGCGGGGTCGCCGACCCGGGAGCTGTCGCGGCCGCCCAGCAGGATCCGCCTGCCGTCGGGCGAGGGGCGGTAATAGAAGCCCAACTGTAGGCCTTCGCCCATCATCATTCGCCTGGGCATCAGACGCGCCATCACCTCGGGGGCGAGTTCCTCGGTGGCGATGATGCGGCTGCGCACCGGCACCAGGCGACGGCGCAGGTAGGGAGCGGCGCCATCGGTATAGCCGTTGGTGCAGACCAGAACCTGCCGCGCCTGAACCGTTCCGGCCACGGTCGTGACGCGGAATCCAGAGCCGTCCCGCGCTATCGAGCTAACGGGTGTGTTCGAGTGGACCGTCACTCCTGCAGCCAAGGCCACGCGCAACAGCTCGGCGTGGAGCTTGGCGGGGTTCAGTCCGCCGATGTCCATCCTGACCGTGCCGCCGCGGTAGAAGTCGGTGCCGATATAATTGCGCTGTTCGGTATGCGGAACGGCATAGGACTCGATTCCCAGTCTCTTCGCCAGCGCCTCGGCGCCACGGGCCATGCTCTCGTACTGCTCATGGCCGATGGCACCGCGGAACAGGCCGCTGAGCTGGAGGTCGCAGTCGAGCCTTTCTGTTTCGATGAAATCGTAGAGAAACTCCCGGGCGAGCTTGCCTTCCGCCTCGATGGCCAGCGCCTTCTTCTCGCCGAAGCGGCGGCTGAGCGTGGCATAGTCCGGGCGAATGCTGCCACTGGTGATCCCGCCGTTGCGCGATGAGGCGCCTTCGCCCGGACTCATGGCATCGAATGCGGCAACCGACCGTCCAGCCCGTGCCAGTGCAAGCCCCGCCGCAAGCCCGGCGTAACCGGCGCCCACGATCAACACATCGAGTTCCTTGGCCAGCGGCTGCTGCGGCAGTGGTTTGACGGGTGCCGCTTCCCACCAAAAGGGAGTGCTCTGTTCGGCGATGTTGCGCTCGTGCATGGGAAGGCCTCACGTCGAGTATCAGGCGAGGATTGATATTGAGAGTTTGCCGGGCCAGCGGCCCGTCATAATAAGAAGTATGGCGCTTTAGTCTTCTTTAGAGTCGCCGAAACTCGAGGGGTAGGCGGCAGGAAACACCGAAAACGGCGCCGATGTTGGTATATCGATCCGCGCGCATGCAAGAGGTCCTTGCGCTGTCATGGCCTATCCGTGCAGCACTGTTGCCATTGACTTTTACCCGTGTGGAGAAAAGGAGAGGAGGGGGCATTCGCCACCTCCTCTTGTGTTGACCGTGATGAGTGATGACGTTCCGGGATCAGCCCAGTGCCTGGTTGATGATGGCGAACTGCTGCAGGCCGGGAAGCGGTACCGGTGCTTCGCCCTTGACCATGGCAACGACGGAATCGACCTGCAAGAGGCCAAGCTCCTGCAGCCAGGGGCTCAAGTGACCGGAGTCGTGGACGTCGATACGGATGAAGGAGTCGACACGTGCCCCCATCCAATAGCTGATCATGGCCTTGGCCCGCTCGGCAGAGGAGGCCACTACCGGTCCGATCACGTAGCCGTGACCGAAGCGCCGCATCAGTGCGAATCCGGTGAGCTCTCCCTGGTTGTCGAGCACCACGCCATCGGCGACCTGAAGCAGTTCGTGCAGCGCCGCTGCCCGAGGCATGCCGGTGCCGGCTGTCGCCAGCTCGATCAGCTTGGCGCGATCGTTGGCGCCGGCCGGCCGTATGCGCTCCCCGGGCGGTGGCGCAACGATTTCGGGTTGCACGACGGTGCCCTGGTGTTGGTGGACCGCGCCGATGGGCTTGAAGCCGAGTCGCTCGTAAAGCGGCTGACCCTCAGGGGTGGCGAGCAAGAGCGTATTGCGTTCGCCGATCAAGTCGAGAATCGACTCCATCAATGCGCGCCCGATGCCTTTGCCCTGGGCTTCGGGCGATACGATGATCATGCCGAGCGTTGCATGATCGCTGCCATGACTCCAGCACATGGCAGTGCCGATGACCTCGCCATTGCGCTCGGCAACGAAACCGCTGCCGAGACGATGCACGAGCTGCCAATCTTCCAGGCGATGCGGCCAGCGTACCGCTTGCGAGAGTCGATGAGCGGCAGGTAGGTCGCTCCCCAGCATGGGCCGATAGGTAATGTCGGTATCAAGGTTCTGAACTGCCATAAGAAGTTCCTCCATAGCTTTTTGTACTCTGGCGTCTGCCGAGGGGCATTACTAGGATGTTCTTGCCAATATGGAGGGCTGATTATGGTGGCGGGAAAATTCGGTAGTAATGTTCGGAGGGAGAAGTCGGAGCGAATGATAGTGCCGCCCTGAGCCGCGTTTTTAGCATGATATGGGTATGCTTTTTCTTGCCGCTGAGACTGCCGATGGAATGGTGATGTGCTTATGCTCTCCGTCTTTTCAGATGGAGCGATGTGCGATCGAGGATGATGTGTGCAGGCAGTTTTCGTACAAAGCCTAACCCAGGGATTGGTTCACGAGTGCGAACGTGTGGACCTCGGTATCCACCGGTTCCGTAGAGGTGGGTAGGGTCATGACCGACACCTGTTCGTACTCCTGCATTCCGCAGCGTTCGAGAAACTCGGTGAAGTCGCCCTCGGGTTGGGTGGTATCGAGCCGGAGAAATCTTCCTGCATGTTTTTGCACATGAGGAGCGACCAGGGCGATGGCATCGGAGGGTTTTTTTGCGACAACCGGTCCTACGATATGCCCCCGGCCGAATCTGCGACACAGGGCAAAGCCGGCGATATGGCCCTCCCGCTCCAGCACCGTGCCGGTGGAGCGTCCGACCAGTTCTTCCAGGATGGCCGTTCTATCGGCGCCGAAGGCGGCCTGGTCGAGGCGGGCGATGTCGGTGAAATCCGTGGCTTTCAATGGGCGAACCCGGCTGTCGGCCGGCAGCGAGATCTCGCCTGGATCGACTGCCGTGCCCTGGTGCTGATGCACGACGCTCACGGCCTTGAAGCCAAGGGCGTGGGCGAGACGATAGGCGACCCGGGGAGCGATGATCTGAAGACGACGGCCGTGACACTGCTGCATCACGTGATCCATCAGCCAGCCGCCACCGCCCTGGGCCTGCAGCTGTGGCGTGGTGATGACCATGCCGATGGTGGCGAAATCGTTGCCCATCGGAAACCACATTGCCGAGCCGACGATCCGGCCGATCTTGTCACAGCCGGCAAATCCCTGTCCGACCTTGAGCAGCATGCGCCAATCGTCGGGCCGGTGTGGCCAGCCGACACCCACCGACAGCTGATGCAGCTTGCCGATATCGTTCTCCTCAAGGTCTCGCAGCGTCAGCTCATAAGTCTGCAGGCGCTTTGACGTCTCTTTGGACACCTGGCTCTCCATAAGTAGCTTTCCCTGGCAATGGCAGTTTGGCAGCTGATAGCCGCCATGACTAGGACGTTCTTGCCGCACCTGTAGGTTGGCGGCACCGCAAAGCCAGGCGAATCATATCGTGTGTATAGCCAGAGTCAGTGAAAATTCCTCTTCCAAACTGAGTAGTCGGTATGACGGACTTGTCGCCGGGACGGCTCGGGGTGTGCGGCAGCTTCTGCCGTATGGTGCGGCCAATGCCAACGATTGTATGTGCGAGTGGGGCCAAAACGAACCAAAAGCGTTGTGCATTGGTGCTGTAATTGTTTCAACGGCTTGTTCACATTCGATGAAGACCCCGGATTGCTGAGGTGGGCCCCTTGAGAACGGTGCGCCGACATAACAACAGACAAGCAATGATAAGCGGATAGACGGAGGCAGAACATGAAAAACAGGAACTTCCCCAATCAAGACCGACGGATCATGGCTGAGCTGGCGCGCACGGCCGGCCACGGCATCTCGCGGCGCGATGTGCTGCGCGGCATGGCCGCCGGTACCGTGTTGGCCGCCACCGCCGGCGGCTTGATGACCGGCGCGTCGTCCGCCTTCGCCGAGACGCCCCAGCGCGGCGGACGCATCAAGGTCGCGAGTGCGACCAGCTCGACCGCCGATACGCTGGATCCGGCCAAGGGGGCGAACTACACCGACTACTGCCGCCACTTCATGTTCTACAACGGCCTGACCACGCTGGACGAGGCGCTGGTGCCGCAGATGTCGCTGGCGGAGTCGTTCGACACCGACGACGCCCTTACCTGGGTCGTCAAGCTGCGCCGGGACGTCGTCTTCCACGATGGTCAGCCGTTCACCTCGGCCGACGTGGTCTACTCGCTGAACCGCCACAAGGATCCGGACACCGCCTCCCGCGCCCTCAGCGTCGCTGAGCAGCTCGAGGAGGTCAGGGCCGCCGGGCCGCATGAAGTGCATATCCGGCTTATCAGCCCCAACGCCGACCTGCCGGCGATCCTCGCCACCTCTCACTTCCTCATCGTGCGCGACGGCACCACGGACTTCAGCCTCGCCAACGGCACCGGGCCCTTCGAGTGCGCGGAGTTCCAGGCGGGGGTGCGCTCGGTCGCCGTGCGCAACGACGGCTACTGGAAGCCGGGCCAGCCCTACCTCGACGAGATCGAGTTCTTCGCGATTCCCGATGAGGCCGCGCGCATCAATGCCCTGCTCGCCGGGGACGTCGACCTCATCAATCCGGTCAATGCGCGCTCGATCCCGCGCATCCTGAACAGTGCCGACGCCACGGTGATGGAGTCCCCGACCGGCGCTTACACCAACCTGGTGATGCGCGATGAGCTGGGGCCGGTCAACAACCCGGACTTCGTGCTGGCGATGAAGCACATGCTCGATCGCGAGCAGATCCAGCGGCTCGCCTTCGGCGGCTTCGGCACCCTCGGCAACGACCAGCCGATCGCGCCCAACCACCGCTACCACCTCGCCGACCTGCCCCAGCGCGAGTTCGATCTGGACCGGGCGAAGTACCACCTGGAGCGTGCCGGCGTAGGGAACCGTTCGATTCCCCTGGTGGCCTCCGAGGCCGCCACCGGCTCGGTGGACATGGCTCAGTTGATGCAGCTTTCGGCGCAGCAGATCGGGCTCAAGCTCGAGATCCGGCGGGTGCCGTCGGACGGCTACTGGTCCAACCACTGGATGAAGCATCCGCTGGGCTTTGGTGCCATCAGTGCGCGGCCGACGGCCGACCTGATGTTCAGCCTGTTCTTTCACTCCGATGCCGCCTGGAACGAGTCGGGCTGGCGCAACGCCCAGTTCGACCAGCTGCTGCTGGCGGCGCGCGGCGAGACCGACGAAGACAAGCGCAAGCAGATGTACGGCGACATGCAGGTGCTGATCCACGAGCACGGCGGCATCGGCATTCCGCAGTTCAGGAGCAGCATCGACGGCCACAACACCAAGCTGAGAGGGCTGAGCCCCCATCCGCTGGGCGGCCTGATGGGCTACATGTTCGCCGAGCACGTCTGGCTGGACGCCTGAGCAATCACTCTGACGACAACTCAACCATGAAGGCGTCACCTTGGCGGGAATAAGGTGACGCCATAATAAGAAGGGCAAACCATGAACAGCAGCATTCCACGGCTCATCATCGGCCGGCTGGGTATCGGCGTGCTCACCCTGCTCATCGTCTCGCTGGTGGTCTTCATTCTCACCAGCCTATTGCCGGGCGACGCGGCCCAGGAACAGCTTGGCCAGGAGGCGACACCGGAAGCGGTGGCGGCACTGCGTGCGAAGCTGGGTCTGGACCTGCCCGTATACATGCGCTACCTGAGCTGGCTGGGTGGCCTGGTGACAGGCAACCCCGGTGTTTCACTGGTCAACGGCATGCCGGTCGACGATCTGATCGCGAGCCGGCTGCCCAACTCTCTGAAGCTGGCAGCGGCCACCGCTCTGATTGCCGTGCCCCTGGCGCTGTCCATCGGCATCCTCTCGGCGATGTATCGCGGATCGATCTTCGACCGCTATACCAACATGCTGGCGGTATTCCTGGTATCGGTTCCCGAGTTTCTGATTGCCACCGTCGCGGTGCTGATTTTCGCGGTCAAGCTGGGTTGGCTCTCGGCGCTGTCGCGCTCGGTAGAAGTCGACTCTTTCCTGCAGCTGCTCAGTGTCTATGCCATGCCGGTGCTGACCCTGTGCTGCGTATTGGTCGCGCAGATGGCGCGTATGACTCGGGCGGCCGTCATCGACCAGCTCAGTTCTCCCTACGTTGAAATGGCGGTACTCAAGGGCGCGCGGCCGATGCGGGTGGTGCTGCGCCATGCGCTGCCAAATGCCATCGGGCCGATCGCCAATGCCGTGGCGCTGAGCCTGTCGTACCTGCTTGGCGGTGTGGTCATCGTCGAGACGATCTTCAACTATCCGGGCATTGCGACGCTGATGGTGAATGCCGTGGTGACTCGCGACATGCCGCTGGTGCAGGCGTGCGTGATGCTGTTCTCCCTGGGCTTTCTGTTGCTGGTGCTGATCGCCGACATCATTGCCATCCTATCCAACCCGAGGCTGCGCACATGAACCCGAACACTCTTCCGCCGTCACCGAAATTGAGCACGTCGGGTGCTCGAGCCGAGGCCGCGATCGATGTGGCGTTCGGCGACAAGGCGCCAAAGGTCGTGCGCCGCCGTGCCAAGCGGCCCATCAGCGGTGCCCTGGGGCTGCTGATCGTCGGATTCTGGCTGCTGATGGCCCTGGTCGGCCCCTGGTTGGCGCCCCATGGTGCCAACGCACTGGTCAGCTTCGAGGTATTCGGCCCAATCAGCCTGGAATACCCGCTTGGCACGGACTTCCTGGGGCGGGACATCCTCAGCCGCTTGTTGCACGGTGCGCCCTACACGATCGGCGTGGCACTGGCGGCAACGGTACTGGCCTGCCTGTTCGGCGTGGTACTGGGCCTGGTGGCGGCGGCCTCCGGTGGCTGGCTCGATGCTGCCATCAGTCGCACTCAGGACGCCCTGATCGCCATTCCCAACAAGATCTTTGCGCTGATCATGGTGGCCTCTTTCGGCTCTTCGGTGCCGCTGCTGCTGGTCATGGCCGCCTTTGCCTATATGCCCGGCTCCTACCGCATCGCGCGTGCTGTCGCGGTCAACGTCATGACGATGGACTTCGTCCAGGTCGCGCGAGCGCGGGGTGAGGCCATGCCGTACATCATGTTCATCGAGGTGTTGCCGAACATGCTCCGTCCGGTGCTGACCGACTTCGGCCTGCGTTTCGTCTACGTCGTGCTGCTGCTGAGCGCGATGAGCTTTCTCGGCCTGGGCGTGCAGCCGCCGGATGCGGACTGGGGCTCTCTGGTACGGGAAAACATCCAGGGTCTGGGTGAAGGTGCTTCGGCCGTATTGGCGCCGGCGATTGCCATCGCCACCCTGACCGTCGGGGTCAACCTGATCATCGACAGCTTCGGTGCACGGGCCAAGCGCGAGATGGAGAACTGAGATGAACGATATCGTCAAGGTCAGCGGTCTGCGCGTAGCGGCGCGTAATGATGCCGGCGTCGATGTGCCGATCGTGCACGGTGCCGATTTCACTCTGAAGAAGGGCGAGGTGTTGGCACTGATCGGTGAGTCCGGCTCCGGCAAGACCACCATTGCCCTGGCGCTGATGGGCTATGCCCGCGCCGGCTGTCGTATCGTCGGGGGATCGGTGCGCATCGGTGATGTCGAGGTACTCGAACAGCCGGATTCCGAACTGGCGAAGCTGCGTGGACGCACCGTGGCCTATATCGCCCAAAGTGCGGCGGCGGCGTTCAATCCCGCCAAGACCATCATGCAGCAGGTGATCGAGAGTGCGCTGATCCATGGCGTGATGTCGCGGCGAGCGGCGCGGGCCAAGGCGGTCGAGTTGTTTCGGGCGCTGGCGCTGCCGGACCCCGAGAACATCGGTGCGCGCTATCCCCACCAGGTGTCGGGCGGGCAACTGCAACGGCTGATGGCGGCGATGGCGCTGATCACCGATCCGGCGCTGGTCATCCTAGACGAGCCGACCACCGCGTTGGACGTCACCACCCAGATCGAGGTACTGCGGGCGTTCAAGAAGGTGGTGCGCGAGCTCGATACGACGGCGGTGTACGTCTCGCACGATCTGGCGGTGGTGGCGCAGATGGCCGACCGCATCGTGGTGCTGCGCAACGGCGAGATCCAGGAGAACAGCCGCACCGAGCAGATCCTGGTGGAGCCTGAGCACCCCTATACCCGCAGCCTGCTGGCGGCGATGAAACCGGCGGAACACGCGGCTGAAGCGGTGCCAGCAATCTCCGGAATCGATGAGGATCTGCTGCTCGACGTACGGGGTCTCGAGATCTGCTATGGCAGCAAGCGGGTCGTGCAGGATATCGACCTGAAGGTCCGCCGCGGAGCAACGGTCGGGATCATCGGTGAATCCGGGTCGGGCAAGACCACCGTCGCGCGAGCCATTGCCGGCCTGGTGGCACCCTCGGCCGGGCAGGTCCTGCTGGATGGCCAGCCGCTTAGCGGCACGCTCGCCGGACGAACCCGCGAGCAGTTCCGGCGCGTGCAGTACGTGTTCCAGAATGCCGACACGGCGCTGAATCCGCAGCACACCATTGAAGAGATCCTGGCGCGCCCCCTGCGTTTCTACCACGGCATGCGCAGCGCGCAGCGCCGTCGCCGGGTGGCCGAGCTGCTGGAGCTGGTGCAACTGCCGGCAAGCCTGGCGACGCGTCGCCCAAGTGAGCTTTCCGGCGGCCAGAAGCAGCGCATCAACCTGGCACGAGCGCTGGCGGCCGAGCCGGATCTGATCCTTTGCGACGAAGTTACCTCGGCGCTGGATACGGTGGTGGGTGCCGCGATCCTCGAACTCATGGCGGAGCTGCGGCGGGAACTGAACGTTTCCTATCTGTTCATCAGCCACGACATCAGCACGGTACGCGCGATCTGCGACGAGGTGGTGGTGATGTATGCCGGCGCCAAGGTGGAGCAGGGCAATCGAGCGACCTTCCAGGCACCGCCGTATCATCCGTACACCCATCTGCTGATCGACTCGGTGCCGGAGATGCACCAGGGCTGGCTCGAGGAGACGCGGGCCGGCCGCGGTGCACTGCCGCAGATCGTCATGCCGGCCGCGTTGACGCCGCTCTGTCCGTTCCTGTCGCGCTGTCCGGTCAGGATCGACGGCAAGTGCAACAAGGTCTCGCCACCGCGGGTGCGGCTCGACAAGGGCAACGAAATCCTCTGTCACCACAGCGATAGCGAACTGCGGCAGCTCGACGAGCCTGTACCCGCCATGGCGGCCAGCAACTGACGTTGCATTCTGTCATGCCGGTCGCACCGGGCTTGCGGTGGTGCCGGCGTAGGGAGTGTGGAACATGAACGACAAGAGCGGCATTCCTCCGATGTGGCAGGCGGGTGAGCCTGACCCTGACGGGAGGCGAGACGCTGACGAAACGGCCATGGCGATGGCAACGGCCAAGCAATACATCGATGAGCACTTCTGCGAGCCGATCAATCTCGACGATCTGGCCGAGCTCGTCGGCATGACACGTTTCAGTCTGGCCAAGCGCTTCCGCAAGCGATTCGGCATTTCCCCCTATCGCTACGTCTGTCAGGTGCGGGTCCGGCAGGCACAAGCGATGATGGAGCAGGGGCTGCGGCCGACGGACATTGCCAGCGAGACCGGCTTTTTCGACCAGAGCCACCTGGCGAGGCATTTCAAGCGCCTTTGCGGGATGACGCCACGTCAGTACAGAACGCGCTGTACACAGTCCGCAGGTCAGTGAACCCGGCGGCAGATCAAGGGGGTGGTTATGGAAAAGACGAAGGTAACGCTCGAGGATGTAAAGCAAGCGGCAGTGCGTATCCGGCCTTATGTGTGCCGTACACCACTGCTTCGGGAAAGCAAGATGGACAGGGCTTTGGGCTGTCAGGTCTATGTCAAGCCCGAGATGCTCCAAGTGACAGGTGCGTTCAAGATCAGGGGGGCGTTGAGCAAGATCCTGTCCTTGACGCAGGCCGAACGGGACAAGGGCATCATTACCAGCTCATCGGGTAACCATGGTCAGGCATGTGCGTATGCAGGGAAAGTGCTCGGCATTCATGCGACCGTCATCGTTCCGGAAGACACGCCCAAGCTGAAGGTCGACAATGCCAGATCGATGGGGGCGGATGTGATCCTGTGGGACCGTGCCTATACAGAGCGCTGGAAAAAGGTGCATGCCGAGGTCGAGGAACATGGCTACACCATCGTGCACAACTATGAAGACTTTGACGTCATGGCCGGTCAAGGCACGATTGCCCTGGAGATCATGGAGGATCTAGCCGATGTGGAAACCGTGCTCGTTCCGATCGGTGGCGGCGGGCTCATCTCGGGTATTTCCACCGCCATCAAAGAGACCAATCCCGAGATAAGGGTGATTGGCGTCCAGGCCGAGGCCTGCTGCCCCTACTATTTGAGCCGCCAAAACGGCGAGCGAACCAGGGCGACAGTGAAGCAGACCCTAGCCGACGGCCTGGCCTGCGACTGGCCCGGCAACAACACCTATCCCATCATCGAGAAGTATGTGGATGACATCGTTACCGTCTCGGAAGAAGCCATCGAAGAGGCGGTAAGAATGGTGGCAAACGATGCCAAGCTCGTCGCGGAGCCTTCAGCCTGCGTAGGAATCGCCGCCTTGCAGTCAGGTGCCGTGACGACTCGCCCGGATGAAAAAGTCTGTGTGGTCCTTACCTCCGGGAACTGGGGCATCGACATGATCGGCAGGCTCCTCAAAGGGGAGCGTGTGGCAGGTATTTTTTAACAAGTAAAAAGGAGCGAGCATGAAGACTCTGTTGTTGAACAAGGATGAGGTGGGGTCGCTCATCGATCTGGATGCAGTGCTAGAAGCCGTTGAAAATGGCTACAAATCTTTCAATAGCGGAAAAGTCGTTCAGCCGGATTTCATGAGCATAGAGCTCCCTGGTTCACATGCGTGTATCGATTTCAAGGGCGGCCTTGATCTTGCTGGGGGATATATCACCATCAAGTCCTCCGCCGGTGGATACAAAGGAAATCCCGAGTTGGGCCTGCCGACGGGCATGAACACCGTGATGCTCTTCGAGGCAAGCACCGGCGCTCTCAGGTGCGTCATGGATGGAACCTGGATCACCGGCTGCCGTACCGCCGCCGCGGGTGCCATATCGGTAAAATACCTGGCACGCGAGGATGCCAGGACGCTTTGTATCATAGGGGCGGGAAACCAGGCGCGCAGACAGCTTCGGGCGATTATCCGGGTGAGGGATTTCTCCGAGGTTCTCGTATGGAACGCTTCCCCGCAAGCGCTCGATGAGTACGTTCGGGAAATGTCCGAGGAGACAGGTCTCAATATCCGAAAATGCGAAACTGCGGAGGAAGCAGTTCGCGCAGCCGACGTCGTCGTCACTACCACGCGGGCCCACCGGGGACCTATCGTCAAGAAGGAGTGGCTGAGACCCGGCACGCATATCGTTGCCATTGGCTCCGATATGCCGGGCAAGCAGGAGCTTGGCGCCGATATATTCAAAGAGGCCAAGGTGGTCAACGATTCTGTCGATCTCTGCATCAAGTACGGCGATACACAGCATCCCGTTAAAGAAGGCATCATCAAGCCGGAAGATATCCATGCGGAAATCGGTGAGATCCTGCTGGGAAAAAAGGCCGGTCGTGAAAATCCGAAAGAAATCACGATCTTCGATTCGGTCGGCATGGCCATTCAAGACACCGTGACGGTTGCCATGCTGTACGAGGCGGCCCTCGACAAGGGGCTGGGCACACCCTACGCATTTTTCAAATAGTAGGCCGTGTTGGATTCAAGCCTATTCAGGTAGTTCCGTCAGCAATTTTATATCTCGTTATCACCGTGTCGACCTCGGTTAGAGGTGATCGATGGAACGTGCCAATTGAATGACCAGCTCCATGCCATCATGCCGAATACTCGGTATAAACGGCAGATGATCTTTGCGTTGCCAGATTACACTTGCTTCCGAGCATAGTGACTGCAAGGTGAACCAATGAGCGATCACAAGACTAAACTCAACCGGCCGTTGCGTAGCGCGCGCTGGTTCCGCAAGGATGATCTGCCGGGCTTCGTGCACCGTTCGACCCTGGCGGCCGCCGGATGGAGCCGCGAGGACCTGATGGAGCGCCCCGTCGTGGGCATCCTGAACACCTGGTCCGATATCAATCCCTGTAACCTCAACCTGCGTGACCTGGCGGAGGAGGTGAAGACCGGGATTCTCGAGGCGGGCGGCATCCCGCTCGAGGCGCCGCTGATGTCGATCAGCGAGAACATCATCAAGCCGACCTCGTTTCCGTTTCGAAACCTGCTGGCGATGGAGGCCGAGGAGTCCATCCGCGCCTACCCGTTCGACGCGGTGGTGCTGCTTGGGGGCTGCGACAAGACGCAACCAGCACTGCTGATGGGGGCCGCGAGCGCCGGGGTTCCCTGTATCTTCCTGGCCAGCGGCCCGACAACGCCCCGTTCGTCGACTGGCGGAAATCTGGCGAATGCCACCGGCGTCTGGCGCCTGGTCGACGAGCTGCGTGCCGGCGAGGTTTCCCAAGGCGACTTCGCGGCGTTCGAGCGCAGCGTCATGGGAACGGTGGGCCACTGTGCCGAGATGGGGACGGCTTCCTCCATGGCGACCATCTGTGAGGCGTTGGGCGTGTCCCTTCCCGGCAGTAGCCTGGTGCCGGCGGTCGACCGACGTCGTAATCAGTTCGCCCGCGAGGTGGGCCGTCGCAGCGTCCGCATGGCTGCCGAGGGAAGTCCGCGTCCGAATGAGATACTCGACGCACGGGCCTTCGACAACGCCATCACCCTCCTGTGTGCGGTGGGCGGTTCGACCAACGTCATCATCCACCTGCTGGCGCTCGCCGGCCGCGTCGGTGTGCCGTTGACCTTGGAGCGCTTCGACGAGATCGCCCGCCGCGTGCCGCTGATTGCCAACGTTCAGCCCGCCGGCGAACATCTGACCGAACGGCTGATGACCGCGGGCGGCGTGCCGGCCCTGCTCAAGACACTCAAGCCGCTGTTGCACCTGGACGCACGGACGGTCGACGGGCGCACGATCGGCGAGGTCATCGAGACCGCCGAGGTCATCGATGAGGATGTCATTCGCCCGCTGGACAAGCCGGTGAAGCCGGGCGAGACACTGGTCGTGGTGAAGGGCAACCTGGCGCCGGATGGGGCGGTGATGAAGACCTGCGCCGCAGACCCGAAACTGTTCAGTCATCGCGGCCCTGCGGTGGTTTTCGAGGACGTCCAGACGATCGCCGACCGGATTGACGATCCCGAGCTCGGCATCGACGAGAGCAGCGTGCTCATCCTGCGCAACGCCGGTCCCGTGGGCGCGGCGATGCCGGAGTGGGGCATGCTGCCCCTGCCGCGCCACCTGATGGAGCGCGGCGTCCGCGATATGCTCCGCATCTCGGACGCGCGAATGAGCGGTACCGCCTACGGCGCCGCGGTGCTGCACGTTTCCCCCGAGGCGGCCATCGGTGGTCCGCTCGCCCTGGTGCAGGATGGCGACATCATCGAGCTGGACGTGGCGGAGCGCCGTCTGCAGCTCTGCGTCGAGCCGGAAGAGCTCGAGCGTCGGCGCCAGGCGTGGCAGCCGCCGCTGTCCCGGCACGTGCGCGGCTATCGCAATCTCTACAATCAACACATCGAGCAGGCGCATCGCGGCTGCGACTTCGACTTTCTCCGCGGCGCCAACGAAGAGACTCTCCCCGAAGGCCTCTTCGATGGCTGGGTAGGAGGCTGGTAGGACATTAATATGTGTATTCTCTATCGATCAGATCCGCCACGTGCGGCAGCTTGGGCAAGCTATTTTGCCGAACATGCCCCCGACCTCGATTTCCGTGTCTGGCCTGACGCTGGCAACCTCGACGAAGTCGAATACCTGATCGCCTGGCAGGCGCCGGCCGAGTTCATTGCCCAGTTGCCCCGGCTCAAGGTGTTCTTCTCCTCGGGAGCCGGGGTCGATCATGTCGACTTTTCCGCCGTGCCCGAGCACATTCCCATCGTCAGGATGGTCGAGCCTGGCATCATCGATGGCATGGTGGAATACGTGTCCCTTTCCGTCCTGAATCTCCATCGCGACTTCTTTGACTATGTCGAGGCGAAGCAATCGCGTACCTGGCACCCCATCGAGGTGCCGCCTGCGTCGTCCCGTACGATCGGAGTCATGGGCATGGGCTCCCTCGGCTGCGCCGTTCTGGAGCGGCTGGCGACCTACGGCTTCCGGCTGCGCGGCTGGAATCGTTCGCTGCGTCACCTGGATGGCGTGGAGAGTTTCGCCGGCCCCGAGCAATTGCAGCCGTTCCTCGAGGGTTGCGATGTCCTGATTTGCCTGTTGCCGCTCACCTCGGCCACCCAGGGGATCCTGAACCGCGAACTCTTCTCGGCGCTGCCCGCCGGGGCCTCGTTGATCAACGTCGGCCGCGGTCCGCACCTGGTGGATGCCGATCTCCTCGAGGCGTTGGATTCGGGTCAGCTGTCGCGTGCCATCCTCGACGTGACCGATCCCGAGCCCCTGCCACCCGAACACCCCTTCTGGGTGCATCCGCGGGTGTTCCTGACGCCCCACGTGGCGAGCATGACCCAGCCCGAATCGGCTGCGCCCATCCTGCTCGAGAACCTTCGCCGGCATCAAGGCGGCGAGGCGCTCATGAACGTCATCGATCGGTCCCGCGGCTACTGAATCCCCTGCCGCAACCTGCGGAGATCATTGCAACCAGGGTAGCATCCCTGGTTTTTTCCGTTCCCGATGCGTTGCCGGCGTGCCGCACGGTCACAGCCGACGTCGGGTTTGCTATCTAGCTCAGCAGAGCAAAGCCGGCGAACTGCCCAAGCGGTGATCTGCTAAACCATGTGAACGTAACTCGAGGGGGGCAGCTAGGGCGCTGCGGCAGTTGTTGCAATTCCAGGAAATGGAACTCGACAAGGCGAAAGGAGGGTGTGGTGTCAAGCGGAGGAGGGGAGAGCGTCAATCGACGACCGCACTCTTTGCTCGGCGGCGAAGAGTGCGGTCGTGACGAGAGGAGGCTTTTGCGCTTAGAGCCCGACCACGGAAGCCAGGCCGCCCATGTCCTTGATCACGTGAGTCACGTAATTCGGCGCCAGGTTCGGCTCATGGTTGCGATCGACCAACACGCGAGCGCCGTAGCCCAGGTCGGAGGCGGACATATGGTCGTAGCGGAAGCTGCTGGAGACGTGCATGCACTCTTCCGGTGAGCAGCCGAGCTGGTCGAACATGTATTCGAAGGCCTGGAGGCGCGGCTTGTAGGCGCGGGCCTGCTCGGCGGTGAAGACATGGGCGAATGGGGCGCCGAGTTTTTCGACGTTCTGGTAGATCTGGTCGTTGTCGGCGTTGGAGAGGATCACCAGCGGAATTTCGTGGGCGACCTTGAGCAGGCCTTCCGGCACGTCCGGGTGCGGGCCCCAGGTCGGCACGGAGTGGTAGATTTCCAGCGCTTCCTCCTCGCGGAACTCGAGCTTCCACTTGCGGCAAGTGCGCTCGACCGAGTTGTGAACGACTTCCTTGAACGGTTTCCAGTCGCCCAGGACTTCGTCGAGGCGATAGACACGGAAATCTTCTACGAAGGCTTCCATTTGCTCCGGGCGGATGCGATCCGCGAAGATCCGGCGCGCCGACGGGCCCATCTGGAAGTTCGTCATCGTGCCATAGCAATCGAAGGTGATGTACTTCGGCTTGAATGTACTCATGAGTTGGGTTTCCTGTTTTTTTGCGATGGTGAATAAAAGCCCTTCGGCGTCGTCAGCGGTATCCCGAGGCATGCCTCACGAATGGGGTCGTTCACTTTGCGCCGTAAACCCATTACACCATGGGGTTGCAAACAGATGGTTTCGATGCATGGGGGCGAGACGGCTGAAAACGTTGATTTCTCGAGCGCACACGGCAGATATGCGCTTCGCCTTGTAGAGAGGGCTCACCCCGTCCATTTCTTGCAGGCGAAGCCAGCGTCAAGCTGGCCCCAGACTCATGGCGGATATATGAGTGGCTGTGATGGCGCCATCCGATAGGGACCTTTGGGCCGATAGGTTGCTCTCCTATCGCATGGCCTGGGATATTCAGGCCGCCTGCGTGCTGGGCAGATTCTGCGCGTCGTGGTCATCCGCCTCGATCGCGATCGGCGGCCGGAAGCCCTTGAGGCGCAGCGCATTGGTGAGCACGCAGATGCTCGAGGCAGCCATGGCCACGGCGGCGAAGATCGGCGAGAGCAGGATGCCGAAGGCGGGAAACAGCACGCCGGCGGCCACCGGGATCAGCAGGGTGTTGTAGGCGAAGGCCCAGAACAGATTCTGCTTGATGTTGCGGATGGTGGCCCGGGACAGTGCAATGGCATTGGGTACGTTGCGCAGGTCGCCGGACATCAGCACCACCTCGGCGGACTCGATGGCGATATCGGTGCCGGTGCCGATGGCGATACCCACGTCGGCCTGGGCCAGTGCCGGCGCATCGTTGATGCCGTCGCCGACGAAGGCCACCAGGCCGCCTTCGGCCTGCAAGCTTTTAACTGCATCCACCTTGCCGTCGGGCAGCACCTCGGCCACCACCTTGTCGATGCCGAGGCGGCGGGCGATGGCGTCGGCGGTGCGCCGGTTGTCGCCGGTGATCATTGCGACCTGCAGGCCCTCGGCGTGCAGTGCGCGGATGGCGGCCGGCGTGGACTCCTTGATGGGGTCGGCGACGGCGATGATGGCGGCCAGGCGGCCGTCGATGGCGGCATAGAGCGGTGACTTGCCCTCGTCGGCGAGCCGGTACGCGATCTGGGCGAAGGCTTCCACGTCCAGGCCCAGTTTGCGCATGTAGCGGTCGGCGCCGACGTCCACCCGATGGCCATCGACCCGGGCCGCGACCCCAAAGCCGGGGATGGCCTCGAAGTCCTGGATGGCGGCGGGATCCAGCCCGCGCGCCTTGGCCGCGTTGACGATCGCCTCGGCGATGGGATGTTCCGACTGGCGCTCGACGGAGGCCACCAGACGCAGGGTATCGGACTCCTCGAAACCATCGGCCACGGCCAGGTCGGTGAGCTCGGGCCGGCCCTTGGTCAGGGTCCCGGTCTTGTCCAGCGCAATCACCTTGGCGTCGCGCAACGACTGCAGGGCTTCGCCCTTGCGGAACAGTACGCCCATTTTTGCGGCCTTGCCGGTGCCCACCATGATAGATGTAGGGGTGGCCAGGCCCATGGCACACGGACAGGCGATGATCAACACCGCCACACCGTTGACCAGGGCGAAGGTCAGCGCCGGGGCGGGGCCGAAGATCAGCCAGATGGCGATGGTGGCCAGGGCCGCGGCGATCACCGCCGGCACGAAGTAGTTGGTGACCTTGTCCACCATGGCCTGGATGGGCAGCTTCGAGCCCTGGGCCTGCTCGACCATGCGCACGATCTGGGCGAGCAGGGTGTCGGCGCCGACCTTGGTGGCGCGGAAGGTAAAGCTGCCGACCTTGTTGATGGTTCCGCCCACTACCTCGGCTCCGGCCTCCTTGCGCACGGGGACGGGCTCGCCGGTGATCATGGACTCATCCACGAAGGAACTACCGTCGATCACCTGGCCGTCCACCGGGACCTTCTCGCCGGGCCGTACCAGCACCATATCGCCCCGGCGCACTTCCTCGATGGCGATCTCCATTTCCTCGCCGTCACGAACGACGCGGGCCGTCTTGGCCTGGAGCTTCATCAGCGCCTTGATGGCCTCGCTGGTGCGGCCCTTGGCGATGGCCTCGAAATAGCGGCCGACGAGGATCAGCGTGATGATCACCGCCGAGGCCTCGAAGTAGACGTTCACGGTGCCGGCCGGCAGCACTTGGGGCAGGAAGGTGGCCACCACCGAATAGCCCCAGGCCGCGGTAGTACCCAGCATCACCAGCGAGTTCATGTCCGGGCCGCCGCGCATCAGGGCGGGCCAGCCCTTCTGGTAGAAGCGCAGGCCGGGGCCGAACTGTACGATCGAGGCCAGCACGAAGAACAGGTAGAACAGGTTCTGCTGGCCCAGGCTCATGTGCAGCCAGTGATGCAGCGCTGGAATGACATGCGAACCCATGTCCAGCACGAAGAGGGGCAGGGTGAAGATCCCGGCGATGGCGACCGCGTGCTTCAGCTCGGCGATCTCCCGTTCGCGGGCCTCGCGTTCTCGGTCACTGCGATCCGGTGCGTCGCTGGCGGCCTCGGCGTCGTAGCCTGCCGCCTTCACGGCCTCGATCAGGCGCGGCGCGGTCACGGCCTCGGCCACCACTTTCACGGTGGCCGTCGCCGTGGCCAGGTTGACGCTGGCCTCGAGTACCCCGGGCACGTCGGCGAGCTTGCGCTCCACGCGGCCGACGCAGGAGGCACAGGTCATGCCCTTGACTGTCAATTCGATGGTATCGCTAACGGCGGGGTAGCCGGCGCTGCCCACCGCCTGTACGACACCGGCGAGGTCTGTCCGGTCGGAAGCGAATGCCACCTGGGCGCGCTGCGTGGCCAGGTTGACGGAAGCGTCGACCACCCCTGGCACGCCGCGGATCGCCTTCTCGACCCGGCCGACGCAGGAGGCACAGGTCATGCCTTCGATGGCCAGGGAATACGCATTGGCGGTGTCAGGGCTCCTGCCCTTTGCCTGCTTTATCTCGGTGATGTTGTTGTCCGGCATGGTCCAGCTCCTCTGGTGTGTCGTGTGGGGAGTAGTGTGGAGCCTAAACCTTGCCATCTTGGGAAGGTCAAGAGCCTTTCTGAAAACTTGCCGGTCAGCTGGCGGAATGCTCATGACCAGTCAACCTGGCCAATGGCAGGTGCCGTGATTGCGCAACGACTGACGAGATCACCAACAACAAGAGAGGCAGGATGCCCAGGGAGGGCGACACGCTGCATGACAGCTGGCCAGCCCCGGGGGGCCGAGTGGGGCGCCTGTAGAGGAACTCGATCTGTGGTGATGTCCCTGGCTGCCGGTCAGGCTTCGATATCGGTCGGCCAGCGAGTCTCCTTGCGCTACCGCTCAGCTCGCCAGGTGGCGTTCGGCGAGTGCGACGTGCAGGCGAATCCCGGTCGCCAGCACGTCGTCGTTGAAGTCGTAACGGGGGTGGTGCAGCGGTACCTCTGCGTCGCCGCGCCCCTGACCCAACCAGAGATAAGCGCCCTTGCACGTCTGCAGCATGAACGCGAAATCCTCCGAGGTGAAGGCCGGTTCCGCGGCGAGTTCGGCGCGGGCCACGCTGGCAGCGGCGGCCAACGCCTCGTCGGCGGCAGCCGCGTCATTGACCGTCGCCGGGTAGTAGCGCTGGTAGGTCACGCTCACGCATGTGCCGCTGGCGAGGGCGACGCCCGCGGCGACCTGCCGCAGGGCTTCCTCGATCTTGTCCTGCACCGCGATGTCGAAGGTACGCACCGTGCCGACGACACGGACCGAGGCGGGCAGGACATTGTGCGAACTTCCTCCTTCAATCCGGGTGACCGAGAGCACCGCCGTGGACATCGGCGGAATGCGACGAGACACCAGCCCGTTGAGTTGGGTGACGAGGTCGCTGGCTGCCAGGATCGCGTCGGGCGTCTTGTGCGGCATCGCGGCATGGGCGCCGCGCCCTTCAACCAGGATGTCGAACTTGTCGGCCGCCGCCATGATGGGCCCCGGCCGCGTCGAAACCGTCCCGGCCGGAAGGTCCGGCCAGTTGTGGAGGGCGAAAACCCGGTCGCAGGGAAACCGTTCGAACAACCCATCCTCGACCATGGCCCGGGCGCCGGCGTGTCCTTCCTCGGCTGGCTGAAAAATGAAATGGACGGTGCCGTCGAAGCGACGGGTGCGCGCCAACTGCTGGGCGGCGCCGAGCAGCATCGCCACATGGCCATCGTGGCCGCAGCCATGGAAGACACCCGGAGTGCGGCTGGCGTAAGGCAGGCCGGTCTCCTCATGGAAAGGCAGCGCATCCATGTCGGCACGCAAGCCGATAGCGCGTTCGGAACTGCCTACCTTCAGGGAGGCGACGACACCGGTTCCGCCGATGCCCGTATGAACTTCCAGCCCGAGCTGGCGCAGCGCCTCTTCTATCTTGCGCGACGTACGGCGTTCTTCGTAGGCAAGTTCGGGGTGGGCATGCAGGTCGCGGCGAAACGATACCAGCGGCGCTACCAGATCATCGATTTCCGATCCCTTGTCTGACATTTTCAGCCTCCGTCGAGCAGCTCAGCCATGTCCCGCCCCCTCGGGTTGCCGTAAGGGCGTGCTCATATCATGCACGAGAGCAGCGACAGTATCTTGCCAATACCGGGTGGGTTTATGGCATTTCCTACCGTTCACTCTGCGAAATGAGCAGCCCGTACCGCATGGCTGGCGCTAAAGTGGACGGCAACGGAACACACTGACTTTGTTCGCGCTTTACCGCGGCTCTCCGTGTCGATCCGGCATCCAGCAGTTCGCGATCGCCAGCCAGGCGTTTTTCTGAGCCCGGCCACTTCGAGCCCGAATTTTCTTGCCCATTCCGGGAGCCCATTGTCGTCACAAGGATCGATTTCCATGACCTCGCCCATCGCACATCTCAACAACGCAGGCCGTCTCGATCGCATGTTCATCGACGGCGAGTGGACCTTGCCCGAGCGCTCGACCCGAAGTGCTGTCGTCGACCCCTCGACGGAGGAGTCCGTCGCCGAGATCGCCCTGGGCAGTAGTGCGGATGTCGATACGGCGGTGGCCGCGGCGAGGCGCGCCTTTGCGGGTTGGGCCGCCACCTCGCCCGAGAGCCGGGCTCAGTTTCTTGATCGCGTCCACGCCCTGATCCTCGAGCGCGCGGAATGGTTCGCCCAGGCGATCTCGCTGGAAATGGGGGCGGCCATCGGCTATGCGCGCAGCGCTCAGGTGCCGCTGGCGGCGGAGCACATTCGCGTGGCGCGGGACAACCTGGCCACCTATCCCTTCATCACCCATCGTGGCACCACGGCCATCCTGCGCGAGCCGATCGGCGTGTGCGGCCTGATCACGCCCTGGAACTGGCCGCTCTACCAGATCACCGCCAAGGTGGGGGCTGCCCTGGCGGCGGGGTGTACGATCGTGCTGAAGCCCAGCGAGCTGTCGCCCCTTAGCGCCTTGCTCTTCGCCGAAGTGGTGCAGGACGCCGGGTTCCCGCCGGGTGTCTTCAACCTGGTGAACGGCGATGGCCCCGGGGTCGGTGCGGCCCTGTCGGCCCACCCCGAGGTGGACATGATCTCGCTGACCGGCTCGACCCGGGCCGGCGTCCTGGTGAGCCAGGCGGCAGCGCCGACGGTGAAGCGCGTGGCCCTGGAACTCGGCGGCAAGTCACCCAACGTCATCCTGCCGGATGCGAACCTGGCTCGTGCCGTCGCACCCGGTGTGGCGGCCGCGTTCCGCAACCTCGGGCAGTCCTGCAGCGCTCCTACGCGTATGATCGTGCCCCGCCGGCACCTCCGGGAGGTCGAGCGTCTCGCGAGCGAGGCGGTATCCGGCATGGTGGTCGGCGAGCCGCGTGCGGAGGCGACGACCCATGGTCCGGTGGCGAACCGCGCCCAGTTCGAGCGCGTGCGGCAGATGATCGACGTCGGGATCGGCGAGGGCGCACGGCTCGTGTGCGGGGGGGCTGGCCGGCCTGAAGGCCTGAACCGGGGCTTTTATGTCCGCCCCACCGTTTTCTCCGAGGTGCAGTCTGGAATGAGGATCGCTCAGGAGGAAATCTTCGGGCCGGTCCTCTGCGTCATTCCCTATGACACCGTTGACGAAGCCGTGGCGATTGCCAACGACACTGTCTACGGTCTCGGCGCCCATGTTCAGGGCGAGGATCTCGAGGCGGCGCGGGCCGTGGCGGCTCGGATCCGCTCCGGCCAGGTGCACATCAATTATCCGGCCTGGGACCCCAACGCACCCTTCGGCGGCTACAAGCGCTCGGGAAACGGCCGCGAATACGGCATCGAGGGCATGGAGGAGTATCTGGAGACGAAATCCGTACTCGGATTCTCGTGAGCCCCGGCGAAGCATCATTACATGCCGGGAATGGGACGCAACGCGCCGGATAGAGCCATCCTCCGGCTCGTGATGAGGTCGGTGGCGAATCAGGGGGCCACGGCGCGCCGTACCTGCGGCCCCCTCAGTGTTACGCCAGCTCGTTGGGATAGCCGGCTTTCTCGAGGACAGCAGCCAGGGCCGCCGTATCGGCGCTGCTCTCGACGGTCACTTGGCGCTGCTCAAGGTCGATGTCCACGCTGGCATTGGCATCGACAGCCTTGATCGCGGTGGTGACGGTTGAGGCGCAGTGGCCACAGGTCATCTGGGGAACATTGAACGTCGGCATGTCTTTTCCTCATCGGGTTTGGTGAGTTTTCAGCCTAAGGCTTCCAGCCATTGGAAGGTCAAGCGGGACAGCAAGACTGTCAGCCGCCCTCGGCGTGCTGGGTACCGGCATGTCCTCAATGGCAGCTTCGGGCGCGTGGCGGCGCAAGGGAAGAGGACGCCTCCCCCGAAGTTTCCTATTCTTGGAGAGTTGGCCCCACCGTCCGGGGGTCAAGGCAGGCACCCCTCAATGGTTCGAAATGGGGTATCCCTGCGTGTCCCATGACTTGGAGGTACCCGATGAATATCGGACAAGCGGCGAAGGCATCCGGCATCTCGGAAAAGATGATTCGCTACTACGAGAGCATCGGCCTGATTTCTCCGGTGCGACGCACGGAGTCGGGATACCGGATCTTCAGCGAGAAGGACGTCCACGCGCTTCGTTTCATCTCTCGGGCCCGTGACCTGGGCTTCTCGGTGGAGCAGATGGGTAACCTGCTCGCCCTGTGGCAGGACCGACATCGGGCCAGTGCCGACGTCAAGGCCGTCGCCCAGGCGCATATCGAGGAGCTGGATGGCAAGATCAAGAAGTTGCAGGACATGCGCCAGACCCTGGAACACTTGGTGAACCATTGCCACGGGGACGAACGGCCGGATTGCCCGATCCTGAGCGGTCTGGCGGCAGAGGGTGTTGCAGAAAGTATCGAACTGGAATCCGAGACCTCCTAGCATGTGGTCTGCGCGTTACCTGGGTTTCTCCGCTATCACCACGGCGCGCCTTGGCGCCGGATAGCCCTCGCGGGTCTTGCTCGGATCGCTGGGGTCGAGGAAGTCGGCCAGCGACTGGAAGGTCATCCACTCGGTGGAGCGCTGCTCCTCCAGTGAGGTGGTGGCTTCATCCACCACGCGCACATTGCTGAAGCCGCAACGCTCGAGCCACTGGCACAGCGCCTTCGAGGAGGGCAGGAAGTAGACGTTGGGCATGGCGGCGTAGCGCTCGCCGGGCAGCAGCACGGTGGTAGCGTCGCCTTCCACTACCAGCGTTTCCAGCACCAGCTCACCGCCGGGGCGCAGGGCGTCCTTCAATTGCAGCAGGTGCTCCAGCGGCGAGGGACGGTGGTAGAGCACGCCCATGGAGAACACCGTGTCGAAGAAGGCGAGCTTCTCCGGCACCTCCTCGATGCCCACCGGCAGGAAGTGGGTACGCCCTCCGTCGGCATCGCCGACGAAGTGGCGCAAGGTCTGGAACTGGTAGTAGAAGCGCGGCGAGGGGTCGATCACCAGTACGAAGGCAGCACCGGCGCCGGCCATGCGCCAGGCGTGGTAGCCGCTGCCGCCGCCGACGTCGAGTACTCGCCTGCCGCGCAGGTCGGTGAGATGCGGCGCTACCCGCCGCCACTTCCAGTCGGAGCGCCACTCGGTGTCGATGTGGATGCCGGCAAGCCGGTAGGGCCCCTTGCGCCACGGCGCGAGCTTCTTCAACAGGTTCTCGCACTGGCGGCGCCGGCTATCGTCGAGGGTGCAATCCACCGTCACCGTATCGGCATCCAACTGGACATCACGCACCTCGGGCAGCGCAGGCAGCTTGGCTACCGCCTTCTCCCAGGCCGGCAGGTCGCCGTAGCGCTTGCGGTCGAGCCCGCGGGCCAGCTGTTCCGGCAAGCGAACGAGCCAGCGCTCCAGGCCCTGGTCGATGAAGGCGCGGTAAAGCGGGCGCTGATCAGCGGGTATCGCCACCTCAGGCCTCCTTGAACGCAATCATCGAGGCGAAGTTGAGATACTGGAACCAGGTCAGCGAGCGCGGGAAGCCGATCCGGGCCAGGCGAGCGTGGTGTGCCTCGAGGGTGTCCGGCACCAGCACGTTCTCCAGCGCCGTGCGCTTCTGGCTGATCTCAAGGTCGCTGTAGCCGTTGGCGCGCTTGAAGTCGTGGTAACGCTCCACCCGCCAGGCGTTGTCGCGCTCGTCGGGGTCGACCACCTTTTCCGAGAGTACCAGTACTCCGCCTGGCTCCAGTGCCTCATAGAGCCGGGCGATGACGGCGTCCCGATCCTCCGGCGGCAGGAACTGCAGGGTGAAGTTGAGGATCACCATGCCCGAGGGCTGGTAGTTCAGGGTACGGATATCGCCTTCGACCACCTCGATGGCGTGCCGGGGGCATTCGGCGGCGAGGGTCTCCCGGGCGCGGGTAACCATGGCCGGTGAGATATCCACCGCGGTGAGGCGGAAGGCGTCCGCAGGCAGCTGGCCGGCCAGAGCCAGGCTGGCAGCTCCCAGCGAACAGCCCAGGTCGTAGACGTGGGCGCCGTGGCGCAGGTGGCGGGCGGCGATCAGTCCCAGCATCCCCAGGATCTGGCCGTAGCCCGGTACCGAGCGGCGGATCATGTCGGGGAAGCAGGCCACCACCCGTTCGTCGAAGGAGAAGCGTGCGACCCGGTCCAGGGGTGTGGAAAAGATCGCGTCGCGATAAGATGCGTCACTCATGAGCAGGCCGGTAACGTGGAACAGGCCGGTATTCTACGCCGGCTGTCGGCCGGCTGCACGGATGGCGCGCCGTATCGACGGCGTGATGCGCTCAAGCCGAATCGCGTCTACATCCTGTTGGGCACGCACTGTGGATTTACAGGCGGATACAGGGCTAGCCTGTCAGCGAAGGATTCGCTCGTCTCACTTACGCTGGCCGTCAACGACGCGGTTGCTCCCGCAAGAGGTCAAGGAGGATTGCTATGAACCACGCCCCGATCGACCAGACTGGCGCTTGGCAGCGGCTGATGGAGCATGCCGAGGAGATGCGCCCGACCCATCTGCGCGAGCTGTTCATCGACCAGGAGCGAGGCAGCGCCTTCATGCGGCAGGCCGCGGGGCTGATCCTCGACCTGTCGAAGCAGCGCTGGAGCGATACGACGCTTGCACTGCTGCTCGATCTGGCCCGCGCAGCCGCGGTGCCGGAAGGCATCCAGGCCCTGCTGGGCGGCGCGCACGTCAACGTCAGCGAAGATCGCCCCGCGTTGCATACGGCCCTGCGCCTGCCCGCGGAGGCGTCACTTCTCGTCAACGGCGAGGATGTCGTGCCCGGCGTGCACGCCTCGCTGGACCGCATGGCCATCATGGTCGAGCGCCTGCATGCCCGGCAATGGCGTGGCGCCACCGGTCGGCCAATTTACGACGTGGTCAACCTGGGTGTGGGCGGCTCCGATCTCGGCCCACTGATGGTGACCCATGCCCTGGCAGACTATCGACCCGCCGATGCCCACCATGTCGAGGTGCATTTCGCCTCCACCATGGACGGCTCGCAGCTGGCCGACTACCTCAACCGCTTCAATCCCGAGACCACGCTGTTCGTGATCTCGTCGAAGTCGTTCACCACCATCGATACCCTGTCGAATGCACTCACAGCTCGAGATTGGCTGATGGCAAGGCTGGTCGAGGACGGCCCCCAGGGAGTGGACGCGGAATTGGTGATGCGCCAGCACTTCGTCGGGGTCTCGGCCAAGCCCGAGAAGATGAGCGAGTGGGGCATTGCCGAGGCCAACCAGCTGCTGTTCTGGGAGTGGGTCGGCGGGCGTTACTCGCTGTGGGGTGCCATTGGGCTACCCATTGCCCTGGTGATCGGCATGGCCAACTTTCGCGAGCTGCTGGCCGGCGCCCATGCCATGGATGAGCATTTCTCCAAGGCGCCTCTCGGCGACAACCTGCCGGTGCTGCTGGCGCTGGCGGGCATCTGGAACGTCAACTTCCTCGACATCCGCGCCCACTCGATCCTGCCTTACGATGGTCGCCTGGAGCACTTCGCCGCCTACCTCGAGCAGCTCGAGATGGAGTCCAACGGCAAGTCGGCGACCCACGATGGCCGCCAAGTCACCTACTCGACCTGCCCGGTGCTATGGGGGCAGCTCGGACCCAACGCCCAGCACGCCTTCTATCAGCTGCTGCACCAGGGCACCCAGCCCGTAGTATGCGATTTCATCGCTCCGCTCAAGCGCTACGACGACGTGGAAGATATGGCGACCCGCAAGCATTTGATGGCCCAGCATCGCCTCACGCTGGCCAACTGCTTTGCCCAGTCGCGTCTGCTGATGCTCGGCGACGACGCCATCGACGAGCCCGGCGAACGGCCGGGGCACAAGCGCTACCGTGGCAACCAGCCCTCTACCACGCTGCTGCTCGATCGTCTGACGCCGGCCACCTTGGGCGCCTTGATTGCACTTTACGAACACAAGGTCTTCGTCCAGGCCACCATCTGGGGCGTCAATCCCTTCGATCAGTGGGGCGTGGAACTGGGCAAGCAGATCGCCGGTGAAACAGAGCGCATCCTGGCCGAGCATGAAGGCCTTGCCAAGATGGACGCTTCCACCCGTGCGCTGATCGAGGCGGTCTGGCACGCCGAGAAGGAGCGCGACCGTTGAAGCAAGGAATTCGGGAGAGTGCGGAAGGGCTGGTAATGTATACAGTGGATTCGGTATGCTGAACGCGCCCTTGGCGCCGCAGCCGGCCAGCGGACTGCTATACCTGCACGGCTTCAATAGCGGCCATGGTTCGCCTAAGGCGGTGCTGATGCGGGCCGCCTGTGCTGCACTGGCGTTGCCCTGCGAGACGCCGCAGTTGCCGCATCGCCCCGCTGCGGCCCTGGAGCAGGCCGAAGCGCTGTTGGACGGGCTGGGGTCGAATCCGCTGCTGGTCGGCAGCTCCATGGGCGGCTTTCTGGTCTCCTGCCTGGCCGAGCGTCACGACCTGTCGGCGGCATTGGTCAACCCGGCGGTGCGGCCGGCGCGGCTGGTGTCGGAGTGGGTTGGCAAAGACTTCGTCAATGAGCACACCGGCGAGCGTTTCGTCATCGAGACGGCCCACGGTGAGGAGCTGGAAGCGCTGACGCCGCGGGGTGTCTCCCCCGAGCGCTATCTGCTGCTGCTCGGGACGTCCGACGAGACGCTGGATCCGGCCGATGCTTTCGCGCTCTATCGGGGTGCCAGAACTCTCCTGCATCCCGGGGGGGATCACGTTTTCAGCATGCTCGAGACGTACCTGCCGGCAATATTGGCGCACGGTGGGCATTGCCTGGAGCCAGGGCGCGTGACTGCCGTGGCACCGGGTTGATTCCGATCGTGCGGGACGGGCTTCAGGGAAGGAGCGGGAACCCTGCTGGGAGCGCCATCGAATTCGTAACGGCTTTGGGACACGCATGACACAGTACAGTGCCAGCTCAATCGAAGTTCTCTCCGGTCTCGACCCGGTGCGCAAGCGCCCCGGCATGTACACCGACACCACCCGGCCCAACCACCTGGTCCAGGAGGTCATCGACAACAGCGTCGACGAGGCACTGGCCGGCCACGCTCGGGAAGTCACCGTGCGACTGCTCGAGGATGGCGGCATCGAGGTCTCCGACGATGGCCGCGGCATGCCCATCGACATCCACCCCGAGCACGGCGTCTCGGGCATCGAGCTGATCCTCACCCGACTCCACGCCGGCGGCAAGTTCTCGCAGTCCAGCTATCGCTTCTCCGGCGGCCTACACGGCGTGGGGGTGTCGGTGGTGAACGCCCTGTCGCGGCGCCTGGAGGTCGAGGTGATGCGCGACGGCGCCCGCCACGCCATGGCCTTCGAGCACGGCGACAAGGTGTCGGAGCTGGCCGAGATCGGCAGCGTGGCCAAGCGTACCACCGGTACGCTGGTGCGCTTCTGGCCGGACGAGTCCTACTTCGACAGCCCGCGGTTGGCCATGGGTCGGCTAAAGCACCTGCTGCGGGCCAAGGCGGTACTCTGCCCGGGGCTCAAGGTCACTCTGGTGGAGACCGACGGCGCCGAGAACGTATGGCAGTACGAGGATGGCCTGCGCGACTACCTGGCCCAGGCCACCGATGGCTTCGAGGTGCTGCCAGCCTCACCTTTGATAGGCCACTTCGCCGACGATGAACAGGCGGTGGACTGGGCGGTGCAGTGGCTCCCGGAGGGCGGTGAAACGCTGATGGAGAGCTACGTCAACCTGATCCCCACGACCCAGGGCGGCACCCACGTCAACGGCCTGCGTTCGGGCCTGCTCGAAGCCCTGCGCGAGTTCTGCGAATACCGCAGCCTGCTGCCGCGGGGTGTCAAGCTCACTCCCGAGGACCTGTGGGAGCGGGTCGCCTACGTGCTCTCAGTGAAGATGCTCGACCCGCAGTTCGCCGGTCAGACCAAGGAACGACTCTCGTCGCGCACCGTGGCGGCCTTCGTTTCCAGCGTGGTGAAGGACGCCTTCTCGCTGTGGCTCAATCATCACGTCGACCAGGCCGAGGCGCTGGCCGAGCTGGTCATCAGTGCCGCCCAGCGGCGCCAGAAGAGCGCCAAGAAGGTGGCGCGCAAGAAAGTTACCGCCGGCCCCGCGCTGCCCGGCAAGCTGGCCGACTGCTCTGGCCAGGACCCGGCCCAGGGCGAGCTGTTCCTGGTAGAGGGCGACTCCGCCGGCGGCAGTGCCAAGCAGGCGCGCAACCGCGAGACCCAGGCGATCCTGCCGCTGCGCGGCAAGATCCTCAACACCTGGGAGGTCGACAGCCACGACATCTACGGCTCCCAGGAGGTTCACGACATCGCCGTGGCGGTGGGCATGGACCCGGGCAGCGACGATCTCAGCCAACTGCGCTATCACAAGATCTGCATACTCGCCGACGCCGACTCCGACGGTCTGCACATCGCCACGCTGCTGTGCGCGCTGTTCGTGCGCCACTTCCCGGCGCTGGTCGATGCCGGCCACGTCTATGTCGCCATGCCGCCGCTCTACCGCATCGACCTGGGCAAGGAGGTGCACTACGCCCTGGACGAGAGCGAGAAGGCGGCGATCCTGCGCCAACTCGAGGGCAAGCGCGGCACGCCCAACGTGCAGCGCTTCAAGGGCCTGGGCGAGATGAGCCCGCTGCAGCTGCGCGAAACCACCATGGCGGTGGAAACCCGTCGCCTGGTGCAGCTCACTCGCGAGGTCGGCGACGGCACCATGGAGATGATGGACATGTTGCTGGCCAAGAAGCGTGCTGCAGACCGCAAGAGCTGGCTCGAAGATTACGGCAACCTCGCTGACATAGAGGTCTGACCCCCTTATGACCATGGATATCCAGGTGGCGGAGGGCGACGTCGAACGTCTCTCTTTGCGCGAATACACCGAGAAGGCGTACCTCGACTACTCGATGTACGTCATTCTCGACCGGGCGCTGCCGCACATCGGCGACGGCATGAAGCCAGTACAGCGGCGCATCGTCTACGCCATGCGCGAGCTGGCGCTGAACGCCAGCGCCAAGTACAAGAAGTCGGCGCGTACCGTCGGCGACGTGCTGGGCAAGTTCCACCCTCATGGCGACAGCGCCTGCTACGAGGCGATGGTGCTGATGGCTCAGCCGTTCAGCTACCGCTATCCGCTGGTGGACGGCCAGGGCAACTGGGGCAGCCCCGACGATCCCAAGTCGTTCGCGGCGATGCGCTACACCGAATCGCGGCTGTCGAAGTTTGCCGAGGTACTGCTCGCCGAGCTGGGCCAGGGCACCGTCGACTGGACCCCCAACTTCGACGGCACCATGAACGAGCCGGTGGTTCTGCCGGCGCGCCTGCCCCACGTGCTGCTCAACGGCGGCACCGGCATTGCCGTAGGCATGGCCACCGACATCCCACCGCACAATGTGCACGAGGTGGTCGAGGCGACCTGTCACCTGCTGCGCCATCCAGACGCCACTACCGGCGAGCTGATGCAGTATCTGCCGGCGCCTGATTTTCCCACTGCGGCGGAGATCATCACCTCCCGCGACGATCTGCAGAAACTCTACGAGAGCGGCCGCGGCTCGGTGAAGCTGCGCGCCCGCTACATGATGGAGGAGGGTAAGGTGGTGGTCACCGCGCTGCCCTACCAGGTCAGCGGGTCCAAGGTGCTTGAACAGATCGCCGCCCAGATGCAGGCCAAGAAGCTGCCCATGGTGGACGACCTGCGCGACGAGTCGACCCACGAGGAGCCGACCCGGCTGGTGATCGAGCCGCGCTCCAACCGCGTCGACATCGAGGCGATGATGGCGCACCTGTTCGCCACCACCGACCTAGAGAAGAACATTCGCGTCAATCTCAACGTGATCGGCCTCGATGGCCGCCCGCGGGTGATGCCGCTGCCGGACATGCTGGGTGAATGGCTCACCTTCCGGCGCAAGACGGTGCGCCGCCGTCTCGAGTACCGGCTGGGCAAGGTCGAGGACCGCCTTCATATACTCGAAGGTCTGCTGGTCGCCTACCTCAATATCGACGAGGTGATCCGCATCATCCGCGAGGAGGATGAGCCCAAGAGTGCGCTGATGGACGCCTTCGGCCTCTCCGACCGCCAGGCCGAGGCGATCCTCGAGCTGCGCCTGCGCCACCTGGCCAAGCTCGAGGAGATGAAGATCCGCGGCGAGCAGGATGCGCTGGAGGCCGAGCGCAAGCGCCTGAAGGCGCTGCTCGGCAGCGAGGCCAAGCTCACCGACCTGATCGAGGAGGAGCTGCGCGAGGCGGCCCGCGAACACGGCGATGAGCGCCGTTCGCCGATCGTCGAGCGCGAGGAGGCCAAGGCGCTCTCCGAGGTCGAACTGATGGGGGCCGACCCCATCACCGTGGTGCTCTCCGAGAAGGGCTGGATTCGCGCCGCCAAGGGCCACGACATTGAGCCGGAAGGGCTCTCCTACAAGTCCGGTGACCGCTTCGCCCTGGCGGCCCGGGGCAAGACCAACCAGCCGCTGGTGCTGCTCGACGATACCGGCCGCGCCTACACCTTGGCCGCTCACAACCTGCCCAGCGCTCGCAGCCAGGGCGAGCCGGTCACCGGCCGGGTCAACGTGGTGGCCGGTGCGCACATGGCCGGGCTGATGCTGGCCCCGCCCGAGACCCGCTACCTGCTCGCCAGCGACGGCGGCTACGGTTTCGTGGCCAAGCTGGAGGAGTTGATCGGTAAGAACAAGTCGGGCAAGGCGGTACTCTCGGTGCCCAAGGGGTGCCGGGTCATGGCCCCGGTGCGCGTGCCGGAAGGTGAAGACATCTGGGTGGCCTCGGTCTCCAACGAAGGGCGCCTGCTGCTGTTCCCGCTGGAGCAGTTACCCGAAATGGCCAAGGGCAAGGGCAACAAGATGATCGATATCCCCGGGGCCCGTGCCGCGCGGCGTGAAGAGCTGGTACGCGATATTGCCCTGGTGCCTGCCGGCGCGTCGCTGGTCATTCATGCCGGCAAGCGTCACCTGACCCTCAAGGACGCTGAACTGGACTATTATCGCGGCGAGCGTGGCCGCCGCGGCAGCAAGCTGCCCCGCGGCCTGCAGAAAGTCGACCGCTTGGAGTGTGGGGAATGACACGACGACTGCTGATTCGCGCCACCGGCGCGGCACGACCCGGCCAACTGGCCGGCCTGGGCCAGGCGATGGCGCGCAGCGGCGCACGGCTGCTCGACATCAACCAGAGCGTGACCTTCGGCATGGTCTCGCTCGAAGCCTTGGTCGGGCTCGACCGCGACAGCGACCTGGAGGGGGCGCTCAACGAGGCCGGCGACACCCTGGGCCTCGACGTTCAGGCCATTCAGGTCAGCGCCGAGGACTACCAGCGCTGGAGTGCGCATGACAGCGAGCCGCGGCTGATTCTGACCCTGCTTGCACCGCACCTGCCTGCCGGCATCCTCGCCGAAGTCGGCGCGCTCACCGCCGAGCGCGGCCTCACCGTGGAGCTGATCCACCGCCTTTCGGGCCGCGAGGCGCTGGACGGAGGCGTGCCGAGGTTCGGTTCCTGCGTCGAGTGCTGGCTGCGCGGCGAGGAGGTCGATCTCGATAACCTGCGCGAGAAGGCGCTGGCGCTGGGCGCCATGTATGGCGTTGACATCGCCCTGCAGGAGGATTCCATCTGGCGCCGCCATCGCCGGCTGGTCTGTTTCGACATGGACTCGACCCTCATCCAGGCCGAGGTGATCGACGAGCTGGCGCGTCGGCATGGGGTCTTCGATGAGGTTTCGGCTGTCACCGAACGCGCCATGCGCGGCGAACTCGACTTCCAGCAGAGTTTTCGCGAGCGCATGGCCAAGCTCAAGGGGCTCGATGAATCGGTACTCGCCGAGATCGCCGAGGAACTACCGCTAATGGACGGCGTCGAGCGGCTGATGAAGCATCTCAAGCGGCTGGGCTACCGCACTGCCATTCTCTCCGGCGGCTTTACCTACTTCGCACGGCACCTGCAAGAGAAGCTCGGCTTCGACGAGATCCACGCCAACGAGCTGGTGATCGAGAATGGCAAGGTAACCGGCGAAGTGCGCGAACCGATCCTCGACGCCAGCCGCAAGGCCGAACTGCTGCGCGAGATCGCCGCACGCGAGGGACTGACCATGGAGCAGACCATCGCCGTGGGCGACGGTGCCAATGACCTCAAGATGCTCGCCGCTGCGGGACTGGGGATTGCCTTCCGCGCCAAGCCGCTGGTGCGCAGCCAGGCACGCCAGTCGATCTCGACCCTGGGCATCGATGCCGTGCTCTACCTGATGGGGTATCGCGAAGTCGATCTGGAGGACGAAAGCCGCGCGGGTTGACGGCCTGACTGGTTAACTCAGGCGAAGTGGCGTACCTTCGAAGGGCTCCTATTTCGAAGGACCATCACATCGGAGGTCGCCATGGCCCAAGCGCATTTCTCCGCGGAACTGCTGGACGAACTGAACCTGCTCTGTCTTTACAATCTCGACACCACCCATGAAGGTCTGAAGGTCCACGCCAGTAGCGCTGCTACCGGGGCCGTGGCCGCCGCATCACGATTGCATGACAAGGGCCTGGTAACCCAGGCCGACGGCGGCTACCTGACGCCACGCGGGCGCGAGGCTGCCCTTCACGCCCAGGAGCTGGCGGGCCTGCTGGCCCCGGCAGAACTCACGACCTGAAGCCACGCGCTACCTGGAGCACGCTTCGAACTGCCCGAACTCGTGCGCCCGCCTGGAGGCTCCAGGCGGGCGCTCTCGTATGGTGGCGATCAGGTATTGAGCACCACGCCGCCGTTAAGATGCAGCGTCTGACCGCTCATGTAGGAAGATTCCTCACAGGCCAGGTAGACATACGCTGGGCCCATCTCGGAGGGCTGGCCGGCGCGGTTCATCGGCACCTGGCCGCCGAAGGAGGCGACCTTGTCGGCTGGGAAGCTGGCCGGGATCAGCGGCGTCCACACCGGCCCCGGCGCCACCGCATTGACGCGGATGCCTTTCTCGGCCAGTGGCACCGCCAGCGAACGCACCAGCCCCTGAATCGCCCCCTTGGTGGCGGTGTAGTCGATCAGTGTAGGATTGCCCTTGAAAGCGTTGATCGACGAGGTGCAGATGATGCTGTCACCATCGCCCATGTGGGGAAGGGCCGCCTTGGTCAGGTAGAAGTGGCTGAACACGTTGGTCTGAAAGGTGCGCTGGAGCTGGTCGGGCGGGATATCGGTGATATCGTCCCAGTCGTACTGCTCGGCGGCATTGTGTACCACGATGTTCAGCTTGCCGAACTCCTGAAGCGTTCTGTCGACGATTTCGTCGCAAAACGACGGCTCGCCCACGTCGCCCTTGAGTACGACACAGCGACGCCCTTCCTTTTCGACCAGACGCTGGGTATCGCGGGCATCGATATCCTCTTCCAGGTGTACGATGACGCAGTCGGCGCCCTCGCGCGCATAGTGCACCGCCACGGCGCGACCGATGCCGCTGTCGCCGCCGGTGATGATGGCGACCTTGTCCTTGAGCTTGTCGGCGCCACGGTAGCTCTTACGGATGTACTCCGGCTGAGGGTCCATCTTGTACTCGGCGCCGGGCTGGTGGGACTGCTCCTGAGGTGGTTGCTTCTCTTCGCTCATGTGCCGGACTCCTTTTCCTTGTGCACGTGATGATTTGAAGGTAGGCAGGCCGCCACCACCAGGACAAGGCGGGGAGCGTGAATAAAGGTTTCGCTGTCGTAATGTGTGGTGAAACCGGCGGCGCCGTGAAGGTGCGCTCTTCGTTTCACACCCGTGATACCATCACGCCGCCTCGAACGGCCCGGTAATCTGTTTCCGGCGGTTCTTCGGTTCCTGTCCTTTCGGATCCTGTCATGGAGTGCTTGCGAGAATGCCCATGAGTGCTTCCTTCGAGACCTGGCGCGACCGCTTCGAGCGGCTGCGGGCCAACAAGTTCTTCGAACTCACGGTGATAGCGATCATCGTGCTATCGGCGTTGTTGATCGGGGCGCGGACCTACGAGGAGGTCTCGCGTTTTCAGCAGTGGCTACGGGTGCTCGACGTGGCGGTAACGGTGTTCTTCCTGGTGGAGATCCTGATCCGCATGGCCGCTGAGCGGCGGCTGCTCGATTTCTTCAAGAAGGGCTGGAACGTCTTCGACTTCCTGATCGTTACCGCCAGCCTGATTCCCATGGACGACTCCGAGATGGTGCTGCTGGCACGCCTGCTGCGCATCTTCCGTGTGTTGCGCCTGGTTTCGATGATTCCCGAGCTGCGCATGCTGATGGCGGCGCTATTCAAGTCGATACCGCGCATGGGCTACGTGGCGCTGCTGATGTTCATCATTTTCTATATCTACGCGGCGATCGGCAGTTTCCTGTTCAACGACGTCGACGAGCGGCTTTGGGGCAACATATCGCTGGCCATGCTGACCCTGTTCCAGGTCGCCACCTTCGAGAGCTGGGCCACGGCGGTGCTTTATCCCACCATGGAGCACTACCCCTATGCCTGGATCTTCTTCCTCACCTTCATCTTTCTCAACGCCTTCATCTTCCTCAACATGATGATCGGCATCGTGCTTGACGTGATGCAGAAGGAGAGCATCCAGATCGAGCTCGAGAGTGGCGAAGGGGAGGCCGCCGAGCTGCACGGCCTGCGCAACGACGTGCGCGCACTGCATGACCAACTGGCGCGCATGGAGGCGATGCTGGAGCGGCGTGAAAAGTAAGTCTTCCGCTATGCTGATTAATCGACAGGGCTCGATGGGCGAGCTGCATGGCATGAAGGAGAGGAAAAGGATGACCGATGCACCTGCCGGAGCGAAGCACTTTCTGCCACCCTACCTGCTCGAGCGCATCGCCAGCGCCGGCTCTACTCACTTGCGCGAGTGCGCCCGGCATACCCTGCTGGTCGATCAGCAGTTCCGCGCCCGCGCAGGGGCGGCCACTCTGCCCGCAGGCAGCAGCCGGCGCGGCGAGCCGGCACGCTACGTGCATTCTGCCGAGCAGCGTCAGGTTCTGCCCGGCAGGCTGGTGAGGCGCGAAGGAGAGGGCGACAGCGGCAATCCCGCCGTCGACGAGGCCTACCTGGGCCTGGGAGCGACCTACCAGCTGTTTTGGGAAGTCTACGAGCGGCACTCCATCGATGACGAAGGCATGGCGCTGCTGGCAACGGTTCACTACGGCCGAGATTACGAGAACGCCTTCTGGGACGGCCAGCAGATGGTCTTCGGCGACGGTGACGGCGAACTGTTCAATCGTTTCACCATCGCGCTGGACATCATTGCCCACGAACTGACCCATGGCGTCATCCAGCACGAAGCGGCACTGGCCTACGTTGGCCAGTCCGGGGCGCTCAACGAGTCGCTGTGCGACGTGTTCGGCAGCCTGGTCAGGCAGCGCCAACTGGGACAGAGCGTCGATGAGGCGGACTGGTTGATCGGCAAGGGGCTGTTCACCGAGCAGGTTGCCGGCCGGGCGCTGCGCTCCATGGCCAGGCCGGGCACCGCCTATGACGATCCTCTGTTGGGACGCGACCCGCAGCCCGACCATATGGAGGCCTTCGTGGTCACCGAAGCGGACAGCGGTGGGGTGCACATCAACTCGGGCATCCCCAATCGAGCCTTCTATCTGGCGTCCATGGCACTGGGCGGCCATGCCTGGGAGCGAGCCGGTCGCATCTGGTACGACACCCTCGTTGACCGGCGCTTGGGGCAGGAGAGCGATTTTGTCACCTTCGCCACGTTGACCCTGGACAACGCCGAGCGCCGCCATGGTGCCATGAGCCAGGAAGCAACGGCGGTGCGCGAAGGCTGGCGTCGCGTCGGGGTGTTGCCGTGAGCCTGCCACCTACCTTGACGCCGGCCAGTGTGGTCCGGCTGCGGCGCGAAGGTGGGATGGCGCATTTCCCCGGCCTGGCGCGCCCGCGCTGCATCCATTGCGACCGCTACAGCGAGGCGCAGCGTGAAGAACTCTGGCAACTGCTGTCTTGTGCGGAAGCGGCGCCTGCAGAAGCGCCAGGTGCCGACCGGCGGCGCTTCTGCGTAAGCGTGGAAGAGCCGAGTGGCACCTCGGTCTGGATGCTGACGGTAGCCGAGGAGGCGGTCCCTCAAGGCTTGATCGAGTGGTGGCGCCGGGCCGATGTGTCAGCGGAAAACGGGAACGTGCCTTGACAAGAGGAACGCATGCTGATTTTCTAGGGGGTATGAACACGACATTCCGCTACCTCAGCCTGAACCTACGACTACTAGCCGGCCTTTGAGCGTCGGGCGATGCGTTGCGCATCGCATTTTGTCCAGGTCAGTCGAGGTACCGAGAAATGTCTACTACCCGAAGTGTTTTCTGCCACGTACATCGTTCCGCCGTGACCATCATCGGTCGCGCCGTCATCGGTTGCGTAGAATGTTCCGCCTATTGCCACGACGCCCCGGTATGCTCGATGCAGCCGGGGCGTCGTCGTTTCTGAATGCCGCCAGCCCAGGGAGAAAGCCACCATGATGCTCGACAACCCCGCCGCCAAGTATCACCCCTTCGTCGCCGTCGACCTGCCCGACCGTCAATGGCCGAACCGACGCATCGAAACCCCGCCGTTGTGGTGCAGCGTCGACCTGCGCGATGGCAACCAGGCGCTGATCGACCCCATGGATCAGGAACGCAAGCAGCGCTTCTTCGATCTGCTGGTCAAGATCGGCTTCAAGGAAATCGAAGTCGGTTTCCCCTCGGCGTCGCAGACCGATTTCGATTTCGTGCGGGCGCTGATCGAGCAGAACAAGATTCCCGACGACGTCACCATTCAGGTGCTGACCCAGGCGCGTCCGCATCTGATCGAGCGTACCTTCGAGGCGCTGCAGGGAGCGAAGAACGCCATCGTCCACGTCTACAACGCCACCGACCCTGTGTTCCGCCGTGTGGTGTTCAACGTCAGCAGGGAGGAGTGCATCGGTATCGCAGTGGACGCCACCACCCAGATTCGTGAGCTGATGGCGGCGGCGCCGGAGACGAACTGGACCTTCCAGTACTCGCCGGAGCTGTTCACCACCACCGAGATGGATTTCGCCAAGGACATTGTCGAGGCGGTAATGGAAGCCTACGGGGCGACGGCCGAGAAGCCGATGATCGTCAACCTGCCGGCCACGGTGGAGGCGGCCACGCCCAACAACTATGCCGACCAGGTGGAGTGGTTCTGCCGCAACGTGAAGAATCGCGACCACCTGATCGTCAGCGTACACCCGCACAACGACCGCGGTACCGGCGTGGCGGCTGCCGAGCTCACCGTGATGGCCGGTGCCGATCGCGTCGAGGGCACGCTGTTCGGCAACGGCGAGCGCACCGGTAACGTCGATATCGTGACCCTGGCCATGAACCTCTATACCCAGGGTGTGCATCCGGGGCTCGATTTCTCCAACATCACGCCGATCATGCGCGAGGTGGAGTACTGCAACCAACTGCCGGTGCACCCGCGCCATCCCTACGTGGGTGACCTGGTCTTCACCGCTTTCTCTGGCTCCCACCAGGATGCCATCAAGAAGGGCATGGCCGAGCGCCGCGCCAATCCGGATGCCATGTGGGAAGTGCCCTACCTGCCCATCGACCCGCTGGACGTGGGCCGCAGCTACGAGGCGGTGATCCGCGTCAACAGCCAGTCGGGCAAAGGGGGAGTCTCCTACCTGCTCGAGCAGGAGCACGGCATCGAGCTGCCGCGCCGGCTCTCCATCGAGTTCAGCCAGGTGGTGCAGGAAGTCGCCGACCGCACCGGGCGCGAAATCACCTCGCAGATGATCTACCAGGCCTTCGCCGACGAATACCTGGCACGCACCTCACCCTATACGATGCTCAACCATCGACTCTCATCGGAGCCCGACAGCCCGAAGGTGAAGCTCGAAGCCAGCATCGAAGAGCGCGGCGAGCGGCGCAGCATCCAGGGCGAAGGCAATGGCCCGCTGGCGGCTTTCATCAAGGCATTGGCCGCTGCCGGTCACGACGTCGAGATCATTGACTACCATGAGCACTCCCGCGGCCAGGGCGCCGATGCCGAGGCGATCGCCTACGTGGAGGTGCGCATCGACGGCAAGGCGGTGTTCGGCGTGGGTACCGACGAGAGTATCACCAGCGCCTCGATGAAAGCGGTGATGAGCGCCATCAACCGTCACGTTTCCAACGAGCCGGCAGCGGCCAACGTGACCGCGGCGACGCTGGAAGAGGTGAAGTAAGACATCTTGGCAACGACCGCGACAGGCCCCGCATGGCGGGGCCTGTCGCGTTTGGGAAGTGGGCTGTCAATAGGAAGCCCAGCTCTCCTCAAGGCGTACGTACTTGATGCGCTGGCGGAAATAGGTGAAGGCAATGTGCAGCGCTCCATCCTGGCCCCGGATGATGGTGGGATAGGAGTATTCCCGGTTCTTCTTGTCGGCCGAATTGTTGGTCATGCAGTAGCCGTCGCCGATCTCCAGGTCACGGCGGATCGGCCAGGTCTCTCCCCCGTCCTCGGAAATGGCCAGCGTCATGGGGGCTCGCGGTGCGCCCCAGAAAGCCGCCTTGCCGGCTTTGGCAGACTGCTCGGCCAGCTCGCCATGATCCTCGGAGTCCTCGATATCGTCGTAGAGAGAAGTCCTGCGTTCAGCGCCAGGCTTGGCACTGCTGTGGTTGTAGACCAGTGCCAGGTGGCCATTGGCCAGGCGGGTGAACTGGATCGAAGAATTGTTGTTGGGCAGCGAGGTTGGCCGGGGAGGCGTCCACTCCACGCCATCCCGTGAGCGGCTGAGATAGATGTGGTCGGCCCAGCGACTGCGGAAGAGAGCCAGCAGGGAGCCATCCTCAAGCTTCTGGATGTTCATGTGCACGCAGCCGCGGCTCTCCGGCACCTCGTGCTGCGTCCAGCTCTGGCCCGCATCGCTGGAAACCATCACCGCGCTGATGTCATCGTTGCCGGTCCAGCGCTCACCGGGTGCCGCCTGGCACAGGAAGACGGGCAGCAGCCAGCGGCCATCATCGAGGATGACGGGAGGCTGGCGGATGAACAGGCCCGACGTCTCGACGAGCGGGGCTGGCTCATCCCAGCTCCGGCCAGCGTCGCGGGAGATTCTGCGTTTAACGATCGCGGTGTTCTGATGACCTGAGAGCTGGGCCGTATAGAGCAGCCACAGGCTACCATCGGGGGCGTCGAACAGTACCGGGTTCTGTTCCGAACGACTGTCGTCATGGGAGAGCTTGCTCGGCTGTGACCAGGCACTGGCACCTGCCTCGAGCCTTGCCATGTAGATCGAGACATCGGGGATACCTTCCTGGGTACCCCCGAACCAGGCGCACAGCAGGTCGTCGTTATGCAGCTGATGCAGGAAGGCAGCATGGTTCTGGATACAGGGCGTTGGCAGATAGGCTTCGATGCGTGCGCCATCCAAACATGAGGTGTGCAGGCTGCCAGACACCGTATCGTGGAGTGGGTGGGTCATATCGATATCTCGTCTGATGTTGTCGTTGCGTAACCGTTACTTCGCTGCAGTGTTCAGTGGGCTCCGAGCGGACTTCGTTTCATTTTGCGGAACAGCAACTTGATCAACGGCAGATAGAAGGGCAGCAAGGCAATGGCCCAGATGACGGCACTCACGGGAGTAATGAAATCCCAAGGATTGCCGCGGGTTACCAGGAGGCCGCGAGCGACTTCATTCTCGATCATCGGTCCCAGAATCATCCCGATGATCACCGGGGGACGGGGTATCCCGGCCTTGGCCATGCAATAGCCGAAGACGCCGATACCGAGCATCACCAGGATGTCGAAGGCGTTATTGCGCAGGGCATAGGCTCCGATGATGCAGATCAGCAGGATGATGGGCAGGAGGATGTACTCCTTGACCTGCAGGGCGCGGGAGAAGAGCTTGGCACCAGGCAGGCCAACCAGCAATAGCATGACGTTGACGAGCACGGTCGTGGCAAAGAACTGGTAGACCAGTGGGGCATGGTCCTGCATCAGCAATGGGCCAGGCTGCAGTCCATGAATCATGAAGCTACCGATGATAACGGCCGTCACGGCGCCGCCGGGAAGGCCAAGGGTCAGCAGCGGAATCAGGGCCCCCACCGCAGAGGCGCTGTTTGCCGCTTCCGAGCAAACGATGCCCTCTGGCTCCCCCGTGCCGTAGCGATCACGGTTCTTGGAAAGGTTGCGCCCCTGGCTGTAAGAGATGATGGAGGCGACATCACCACCGGCGCCGGGTACGGCGCCCACCACGACACCGATGGCGCTGGAGCGCACTTGGGTGGGAATCAAGCGTCTCATGAGAGGCCAGTCGGGCAGCACCTTAGAGACTTGCATCGTCGGCTGGCTGCGTTGGGAGATCTTCTCGAAGCGCTGCATGATTTCCGGGATGGCGAAGAGGCCGATGATCACGGCGATGAACGGTACGCCCCCCATGAGATAGGGGCTGCCCATGGTGAAGCGAGGCTGTCCGTGGATGGCGTCGAGTCCGATCGTGGCGAGAAATAGTCCAATGAGACAGGCAAGGCTGCCCTTGAGGAAAGAGTCTCCGGACAGCGAGGCGACGGCGGTCAAGGCGAGCACGGCGATGGCGCAGTACTCACGCGGCCCCAGTGAAAGGGCAAACTGAGAGATCGGATAGGCCAGCAGGATCAGGACGATCGAGGCGAGTATCCCGCCGACGCAAGAGGAGATGGTACTCAGACCAAGGGCCAGTCCGGCCTTGCCCTTGCGTCCCATGGCATACCCGTCGAGTACGGTGGTGACCGCTGTGGCGGAACCTGGAATGCCAATGACCGTTGCCGGGATGGCCCCGCCATAGATGGCGCCGACGTAGATACCGATCAAGCAGCTGATGCCAGTGAAAGGGTCAAGGACGAAGGTCAGGGGGCTGGCGATCGCCACACCCAGCGATGGGGAGATGCCCGGCAAGGCGCCGACCATGATGCCGATAGCCACTGAGGCGACCAGCATGAGCAAGAGCAGGGGGTCGAGCAGAGACGCGAATCCCTGTAAGAGTAGCTCTAACATACCTTACTCCTTACCAGAGTGACCCAGTGGGAAGGGGGATGCCGAAGACATGGTAGAAAACCAGGTAGGTTGTCACTGCAATCAGGACATTGATGAGGACAATCTTCAGCAAAACCTTGACGCCGAACTCTGCCCAGAGCAGCGCCATGATGAGAGAAGTGACGGCGACTGACGTTGCCATGAAGCCGAAGATCTCCATCAGGAAGGGGAAAGCGGCAATGGCGGCTATGGCAACGGGTATGGCGTAGGCCCTGCCGCGAGGTGCCTGGGTAGCATGGCTGTGGGGGCCCGCTTGCCATTGGCTGGCGAGTTTTTCGAGAATCCGGCCTGCTTCCTGTGAGTCGGTTGGGTTCCAGGGCTCTTCAACGTGTTCGAGCTGAGCCTGAAGCTCACTATCCGTGGTGGCCCGGCCCAGGCTGGATGCCAGCATGTCGAGCTGTTCCTGCGATGCTGACTTGGACAGGAACAGTGCAGCCCATCGGCCATAAACGGGAGGATCGTCTTGGTTTCCGCCTGCGGTGCCGGAGCCATCATAGGTGTGAAGGAGGGTTACCTCTCCACCGATCTCTGCTTCTACCAAGTCGGAGCGAGCTATGATGGCAGTATCGATATTCCGGTTTTTCAAGGCGGCGAGAAGGGTTTTTGCCTCCATTCCCACCATCTGCGCTTGAGCTCCCATCCCCTTGGAACTGGCGACCCGGCCGATAAAAGTGGTGTCATCGAGTTCATCATCGAAACCGATGGTACCGAGCGAGTCGATCGAGTTGCCGCGGGAGGTAATCAGTACATAGGGGTCGAAATAGAGAAGCGACAGGGGGGTGAATCGCTGCATGTGCTCCCAAGCGGATTGCTCGGCAGTCATTTGAGATGCGCGAGAGGAGATCGCTACCAGGCTTTTTTCGGGGTTACCCCTTGCGGCGATGGTGGCGGCCGAAAATCGGCCAAGCCCAGCGCACGTGGTGATCGCGAAAGAGGCCCCTCCCTGGTTGCTCATGGCCTTGATCAGCGCCTTGAGCGTCGTGTCATCCTCAGTGCCTTCGGGGAAGTTGGCATAGACGTTTTCCGCATCGTTGCGAATAAAGTTGGTCAGAGCCAGTACGACATACAGCACCAGAGCAGACAGGACGATGGTTGGAAAGAAACCTGGACCTATCGTTCTTCGCATGCCGAAGGGCATGCCGAGAGCCTGGATAAGGAAGTAGATGCCAATCGTAAGAAGCGACAACAGGACCCAGCATTCTACGGTCCTGAGCTTGTACTTGATTGCCAGGTAGTTCATTTCACCATTCCCCGAAGGTGGCTGGAGGGGCGGTCTTGCCCCTCCAGGCTGTCGACGACTGCCGTCGGGCTTTAGTGGTCCAGCAAGGCTGCTGCGTCCCGGTAGTTTTCATTCTGGCGCGATAGCCAGTCACTGAAATCGCTGCCCGTGCGAAGCTGCACATTGAAACCAATGTTGCGCATGCGCTCGATGAACGCATCATCCTCGGCGATCTGCTCGCAGGTCTGCGTCAAGTAGCTCTCAACCTCCTCGGGGATGTTCTTGGGCGCTCCGATCGCCCTGAACAGACCGATGTCCAGCGGGTAACCCTCCTCCGCGGATGTCGGAACGTCAGGCAGGCTGGGTGAGCGGTCCTCGCTGAAGAAGGCGAGCATACGCAGCTGCTCCGCCTGGATCTGTGAGTACCCTTCCGCATCGGAGACGATGGCGCCATCGATGTGTCCACCGATGATGGCGGTGATGGAGTCACCGGTGCCAGAGTATGGGACGAGGGTGGGATCGGTATCAGTGACATTGCCGATCGACAGGGCGATCAGTTCGCCGATGGAGACGTAGCCCAGAGCCAGGCGATCGGGATCTTCCTGTGCAATCGTCACCCAATCCTCAAGGGTCTGGATCTCACTGTCGTGCCTGACGGCGATACCCACCGGTTCGGCGGAGAGCAGACAGATCGGCGTGACGTCATCGATGCTGACCGGGAAGCCATCGATGATATGGGGGTTGCCGACCAGGGAGCTGTTGATCATCCCGATCGTGTAGCCATCCGGCCGGGCCGATGCGAGAGCATTGAAGCCTACCGCGCCGCTACCGCCGGTGCGATTGACCGGCAGGACGTCGATACCGCTGTGGTTGGCCAGCGATTGTGCAAAGGCCCGCCCGACCAGGTCGTTTCCACCTCCCTGGCCGAAGGGAATCACGAGCTCGATGGTGCGTTGCGGATAGTCGGCTTGTACTGTCAGCGAACACAGGATGGCCGCGGTGGCGACTGCTGCACTGAGTGTCTTCTTCGGCATCATGACAGGCTCCAGTTTTTATTGGATCTAGCACTTTAAAGGCATGGGGTCGTTGACCTCCTTGCCGCTTTACTACCCCGGCTGTGGCAAGGCATTGACGGTGCTGCGCAGGGCCGCGTTGGCGCTTCCGCCGCCAGTTAGGGCGGTTTTCCATCTTGGCTGATCTAAATATGAGCAGATCGATCAAAATGGCGCATTTATGCTTTAGTCGTACAGGAAAAGTGTGTAGTCGCCATTTTATTTTTTTATAAACAATAAGATATGTGTGTAATGTCTAAAAATGAAGAGATTTTTCTTTATTCAATAGCTTGCAAGGTTTTGTTGAATCGATCATTTTGTGATTGTTTCGATCGTTATGGACCCCTGGATCAGCATCACCGAGGACGCTCCCCATGGCCCTGTTCAAAGGCATCATTCCAGCACTCATCACTCCCATGACTGCCGCCGAAGAGGTCGACGAGGCCGGGCTGCGAGCACTGGTCGAGACCCTGATCGAGAAGGGGGTGCACGGGCTGTTCGCCCTGGGTACGAATGGAGAGTTCTTTGCTCTCTCCGATGACGAGAAGACCGAGGTGGCGGGCATTGTCGTTGACCAGGCCCGTGGCCGTGTGCCCGTCATCGCCGGTACCGGTGGTTTCTCGACGCGGGGTGTCATTGCCATGAACGAGCGCATGCACCAGGTGGGGGTCGATGCCTGCTCGATCATCACCCCTTATTTCAATGCGGTCTCGCAGAAGGAGTTGCTCGTCCACTATACCGCCATCGCCGAGGCCGCTCCGCTACCGTTCATGCTCTACAACATACCGGCCAAGACCGGTGGCACCATCCAGGTCGATACCGTGGCAGCGTTGTCAGAGCTGCCCATGGTTCAGGGCATCAAGGACAGCGGTGGTGACTTCGATCGACTGACCCACCTGATTGGTCTAAGGCGCGATGACTTCGCCGTGTTCACCGGTACCGACTCGCTGATTCTCTGGAGCCTGATCGCCGGCGCCGATGGCGCCGTGGCAGCCACCACCAATGCGGTGCCCGATGTCGTCATGGCCATCTATCAGGCGTTCCAGGCCGGCGATATCGAGACCGCCCGGGAAAACCAGGAAAAGCTGCGGGTACTGCGGGGCGCCTTCGGCATGGGCACCATGCCGGTGGTGCTCAAGACTGCCGCAGAGCTGCTGGGCATGCCCGCCGGGCCGGCCCGTGCCCCAGCCATGCCGCTGGATGAAGCGACGCGTGAGCGTCTGGATGCTCTGCTCGAGGTGTATCGCTGATGGGGGCGCGTCGCGAGGAAGCTCCCGGCGTGCCTGGGCTGCTGATCATCGCCGATGATTTGTCGGGCGCTGCCGACTGTGCCGTGGGCTATGCCAGCCGGGGGTTGTCGACCTCGATCCGGCTGGCGCCCGGTGGCGGGACGGGGTGCCAGGTACTGGCGATGGATGCTGACTCGCGACATCTGACCCCCGAGGCTGCCGCCAGGGCCTGTCTGGAGGCATGGCAGGCCGTCGAGGGGCGGCCCCAATGGCTCTACAAGAAAATTGATTCGACGCTACGGGGCAATTTCGTCAGTGAAGTGGCGGCCCTAGTTGCGCTCGCCGGCATGGCACTCGTAGCGCCGGCACTGCCGGCGATGGGGCGCGCTACGCGAGAGGGACGGCAATATCTCGATGGGGTGCCGGTAGAGCGGACGGAGGCCTGGCGACACGATCGGCTCACCGGCCAGGCGGATCTTTGCGCCATGCTGAGCCAAGGGGGCGTCGAGACGCGTCTCCTGCCCCTGGAGGCGCTGCGTAACTGGGAGGAGGCGCGTCTCGTCGAGTGGTGTCGGACCCAGCAGGACGAGGGCGTCGGAGCGATCGTCTGCGACAGCGAGACCGACCGGGATCTTCGACGAGTGGCCCGCATCGGTGCCGGCTTGCGGGAAGTGTTCTGGGTGGGCTCGGCAGGTCTCGCTCATCAGCTGTTTGGGGTACTGGCACTGGCTGCCGAAGCCAGTGCACCCAAGGCGGATCGGGTGGCTGTCTCGGGACCCATCCTCACGGTGGTGGGGAGCATGTCGCAGGTATCGCGCCGTCAGGTCGAGGCCCTGAAAAACATGTCGGCGCCCGCCATCGTCTCGTGTGAAGTCGATCTCAGACAGCTGATGGCTGGCGGTGAGGGCGAGTTCAGGCTCCCCGACGTCGAGCAGGCCCTGGATGCCGGCAAGGATGTGCTGGTCGCGCTCGGCTCCAATGAGCCAATCCCCGGCCTTGATGGCCGGGCTCTGTGCCGCCGCCTGGCAAGCTGCTTGGGAGATCGGCTCGCCCGACTGGGCGGGCTAGTGGCCACCGGTGGCGAAACCGCACGCGCCCTGCTCGATGCCGGCCAGCTTGCCGATCTCGACGTAGTAGGAGAAGTGGAGCCAGGCGTGGTGCTGTCGGTGGCGGAATGTCTGCGCCTGCCGGTGGTGACCAAGGCCGGTGGCTTCGGCCGTCCCGAGACACTTTGCAATGCCTGGCGATACCTCGATCGCCAGCGTCACTCTCCTGTCGTTGCATCTTCCCGGCACGGCTGAGTTCTCTCGAATCTCTTTCACAGGAGCAAGCGGCTGATGAGTTATCTTCCAATCATAGGTATCACCATGGGCGATGCCGCCGGGATTGGTCCCGAGGTCATCATGAAGGCCCTGGCTCATGAACAGGTCTATGCCAGCTGTCGACCCTTGGTGATTGGCGATGCCGGACGCCTGCGGAAAGCGGGCCGGCTCGTGGGTACTCGCCTCGAGGTGCATGCCGTCGCAAGCGTCGACGAAGCCCGGTTCACGGCAGGATGCGTGGAGTGCATCGACCTGGGCCTGATCCCTGATGACCTGCCCTACGGCCGTGTCTCGCCGATCGCCGGCGATGCGGCTTACCACTTTATCGCCCGGACCGTGGAGTTGACCCGTCAGGGAAAGCTCGATGCCATCTGTACGGCGCCGCTCAACAAGGAGGCGCTGCATGCGGGGGGGCATGTCTTCCCTGGCCATACGGAGATGCTGGCCCACCTGACCGGCATCGACGAAGTGTCGATGATGCTGGTGGCGCCGAACCTCCGGGTCATCCATGTGACCACCCACATCGGCTTGCTCGATGCTATCCGGCGCATCGAGCCCGGGTTGGTGCAGCGTACCATCGAACGTGCCCACGACACCTTGGTGCGTGCCGGCATCGAGCAGCCGCGGATAGGCGTATGCGGGATCAACCCCCATGCCGGCGAGAATGGACTCTTCGGCTACGGGGAAGAGGAAGAGAAGATCATGCCGGCGGTCGAGTTACTGGTGGCGCGAGGCTGGGACGTGGAAGGCCCCTTGCCGGCGGACACCCTTTTCTACCGCGCCGGACGTGGCGACTTCGATGTGGTGGTGGCCATGTACCATGACCAGGGACACGGCCCGGTCAAGGTGATGGGGCTGGAGGCGGGGGTCAATGTCACCGTTGGACTGCCGGTGATTCGCACCTCGGTGGATCACGGTACCGCCTTCGATATCGCTGGCAAGGGAATTGCCGACGAGCGCAGCATGCTGGAGGCCTTGAAGCAGGCCATCGAGCTCGCCAGTCATCGGGCCAGGGCCTGAGTCTATCAACTGTGAAGTGGAGGCAAGCAACATGCAACGAATCGGTTTTGCTGGACTTGGCCTGATGGGGGCCGGTATCGCGAGCAACATCCTGGCGGCAGGCCACCCCCTGACGGCGTTGGCGCATCGACGCCGCGATGCCCTGGAGGCCTTGCTGGCCAAGGGGGCTCAGGAGGCCGAATCGCCTCGGATGCTGGCGCAATCCAGTGATATCGTGTTCCTGTGTGTGACCGGGGCTCCCCAGGTGGCGGCGTTGGTCGAGGGCGAGAACGGCCTGGTGGCCGGCGCCCATGAAGGCCTGATGATCGTCGACTGTTCGACCTCGGACCCGGCGCTGACACGTCGTCTGCATGCCGAACTGGCACCGCTCGGCGTGACCTTCGTCGATGCGGCGCTCGGCGGCACCCCGACCCAGGCCGAGGCGGGAGAGCTGCAGGCCATCGTCGGTGCCGATGAGGCAATCCTAGAGCGACTTCGCCCGGTGTTGGCGACCTGGGCGAGCAAGGTGCTGCATGTGGGGCCGGTAGGGGCAGGCCACACCATGAAGCTGCTCAACAACTTCCTGGCCATGGGCTACGGGGCGATCTTCTCGGAAGCCTTGACCATCGGTGCCAAGGCGGGTATCACGCCTCAAGTGTTCGATAGCGTCATCCGTGGCAGCCGCATGGACAGTGGCTTCTACCGTACCTTCTTCCAGTACGTGCTGGAGCGAGATCGCGATGCGCATCGCTTTACCCTGGATAATGCCGGCAAGGATACCCGTTATCTGGCGGAGCTGGCCGAGAACCTGGGGGTCCAGGCCGATGTCGCCAAGGCGGTCAAGGAGCTGTATGCCAGCGCCATCGCCGAAGGCGAGGGCGAGAGCTTCGTGCCCCAACTGTCGGACATCGTTGCCCGGCGTCATGGCGTCTCTCTGTCGTCTTGAGGCCCCGCTTTCGTCTTGTGCTTTGAGGAGTCGCCATGAAAGTTGCCAGACGCCGTCATGCCATGCTGGAGGCCGTGTTGAGCGGGATCTCCGACGTCGAGGCGTTATGCGAGCGTTTCAATGTCTCCGAGGCGACGGTCAGGCGCGATCTCTCGGCCCTGGCGGACGAAGGGCTGATCGTGCGGACCTACGGCGGGGCGGCGGCGATCATCGGCAAGCGGGAACCCGAGCTGTCCCTGGCCCAGCGCCAGCATGAGCAGGAAGATGTCAAAGCGCGCCTGGCCCGGGCGGCCCTGGAGCACGTGGAGAACGGCGACACCCTGCTGCTGGACGGCGGAACGACTACGGCGGAACTGGCCAAGCTGTTGGGCCAGCGCCGCGACCTGCATATTTTTACCAATAACCTGGCGGCACTGCCGGTGCTGGCGGCGCTGAGCCACAGCAGGGTCACCCTGTTGGGTGGTGACCTGCGTTCCGCCAGCATGACCACTTACGGTGTGGCGGCACAGGCCGCCCTCGAACGTCTATCCGTCGACAAGCTGTTCCTGAGTGCCGATGGAGTCGTCGCCGATCTCGGTCTGTGCGAAGCCAGTGCCGAACAGGCCTATCTCAAGGAGATGATGATCCGGCGTGCTTCGGAGGTGATCGTGATGGCGGATTCGACCAAACTGGGCCGTGCGCGGCAGCAGCATTGGACGCCCCTGCTGAGCCACTGGACGCTGATCACCGACGACCAGGCGCCCGACGATGTGTTGCAAACGTTCCAGCGGCGGCGCGCCGTTACGCTGGAAGTGGTGCCTGCCAGCCCGCGGCTGGTCCTGGCCTAGATGGCAATACCAGGGAGCCTGTTCGATGCACATACTCTTGACCGGCTGCAGCTCCGGTATCGGGTTGGCCATTGCACACCATCTGCTCGCACAAGGGCACGAGGTGACGGGCGTATCGCGAAGAGCGCCGCCTTGCGACGCTGAACGGTTTCACTGGCTTCAAGCCGATCTTGGGGCTCCCGATGCTGCGGCGGCCTGGCTGACCGAAGGATGCGCTTTCAACGCCTTGGTGCATGCCGCCGGCGTCATGTACACCGGCGCCGTGGCGGACTACGACGATGCCTTGGCCGCACGCATGTGGGCACTGCATGTTGCCGCGCCTTCCTTCCTGCTCAAGGCGTTGCTTGAAGCGCAGGCACCGCTGCAACGTATCGTGCTGATCGGTAGCCGCACCCAGCAAGGCGCCGTCGGCAAGAGCTCCTATGCGGCCTCCAAGGCGGCACAGCAAGGCCTGATTCGTTCGTGGGCAATGGAGCTCGTGACATCGGGCACCACAGTCAATCTCGTCGCACCCGGTGCGACGAGAACGCCGATGCTGGAGGATCCCGCCAGGGCCAGAGTAGCGCCCAGGCTGCCTCCCATGGGGCGGTTCATCGAGCCCGAGGAGATTGCCGCAAGCGTTGCGTTTCTGCTCAGCGAAGAGGCCCGTTCGATCACTGGGCAGACGCTGACCGTGTGTGCCGGCGCCTCGCTGTGAGCTAGTAGTGTCGAGAGCCTTACAGCGGCGTCTTGCTCGCTTTGCCGGGGACCTCCCGGACTAGCCGCGGCACCAGGAAGCCCGGCACCACCTCCCGCAGGCCCGCGACCAGCTCGCGGGCCTCTTCGTCTGGCACGTCGAAGTGGGCAGCCCCGGCTACCGGGTCTAGCACGTGCAGGTAGTAGGGCAATACACACGCCTCGAGCAGTCGCTCGGAGAGCTCGGCCAGCGACGCGACCGAGTCGTTGATTCTGCGCAACAGCACGCTTTGGTTAAGCAGGGTGACGCCGGCCTGCTTGAGCCGGGCGCAGGCTTCGATCACGGCTTCGTCGATCTCCTGGGCGTGATTGATATGCAGCACCATCACTTTCTGCAGCCGCGTATTGCCGAGCCAGCCGAGCAGGGCGTCGTCGACCCGGTCGGGGATCACCACCGGCAGGCGGGTGTGAATGCGTAGCCGCTTGAGGTGGGGAATCACTTCGAGGCGCTCGACCAGCCAAGCGAGCTGGCGGTCGCTGGCAGCCAGGGGGTCGCCGCCGGAGAGGATAGCCTCGTGGATCGAGGTGTCCTGCTGCAGGATCTCTAGCCTTCTCTCCCACTGGGCGCGGGAAGGGCTGTTGTCGGCGTAGGGGAAATGCCGACGGAAGCAGTAGCGGCAGTTCACCGCGCAGGTGGGGCTGGCGATCAGCAGTACGCGGCCGGCGTACTTGTGGATCAGCCCCGGCCCGGGGGTGTGCTCGGCCTCGGCCAAAGGGTCGGTGACGTAGCCCGGCACCGCCTCGCCTTCGGCAGCAAGCGGCAACACCTGGCGCAGCAGGGGGTCGCTGGGGTCGCCATGGCGCATGCGTACGAGGAATGCCTCGGGTACGCGCACTTCGAACAGGGCGTGGCCGCGCTCGGCGCCGGCCAGCCAGGCGTCCTCCAGCCCCAGCCGCCGGCACAGCTCGCGCGGGTCGCGAATCGCTTGGGAAAGCTGGGTCTGCCAGGCGCTCGGAAGTGCCAGGGGCGTCACGTCGACGCTTGGCAAATCCGCTCTCTGCAAAAGGGCGGAGCTTCGGGTTATCATGCGGCACACCAGTCACAATGGGGCGAGGGCTCGAATCCTCGTCGATTCGGTATTAGCGCGTCCAGAGCCTGCTGCGGCGCGCCCGTTCTTTCGAGAGGCAACATGGCTAACTATTCTACCAACGAATTCAAGGGCGGTCTGAAGGTGATGCTCGACGGCGACCCCTGCGCCATCGTCGAGAACGAATTCGTCAAGCCAGGCAAGGGCCAGGCGTTCAACCGCGTGAAGTTGCGCAACCTGATCACCGGCCGCGTGTGGGAGCGCACCTTCAAGTCGGGTGAATCCCTCGAAGGCGCCGACGTCATCGATCTCGAGATGGAGTATCTCTACAACGACGGCGACATGTGGCACTTCATGAAGACCGATGGCTCCTTCGAGCAGTACGCGGTCGAGAAGAAGGCACTGGGTGATACCGTCAAGTGGCTCAAGGAGCAGGTGGCCTACACCGTGACGCTGTGGAACGACAACGCCATCAGCGTGACGCCGCCCAACTTCATCGAGCTGGAAGTGGTCGAGACCGATCCGGGCCTGAAGGGTGATACCGCCCAGGGCGGCTCCAAGCCGGCCACGCTCTCTTCCGGCGCGGTGGTGCGCGTGCCGCTGTTCATCAACCAAGGTGAAATATTGAAAGTCGATACGCGCTCTGGTGAATATGTGTCACGCGCCTGACCGCGTGTCTAGCTGCTTCAACGCCGAGTCCTGATGGGCTCGGCGTTTTCGATGGTGACGACCATGCAAGAGATCGATTGGCAGCCCACTGCCACCATGACAACCTTGCGCGAGCGAGCGCGGCTGCTGGCCGAGGTGCGGGCGTTCTTCGCCGAGCGCGGCGTGCTGGAGGTGGAGACGCCGGTGCTGGGGCATGGCGGCAGCACCGACATGCACCTGGCCTCGCTGTCGCTCGAGGCGACTACGCCGGCAGGGCGTGAGCGGCTGTGGCTGCAGACCTCTCCCGAGTTTCACATGAAGCGGCTATTGGCCGCCGGCAGTGGGCCGATCTTCCAGCTTGCGCGCAGCTTTCGCGACGGCGAGGTGGGCGGCCGCCATAATATCGAGTTCACCATGCTGGAGTGGTACCGCCCTGGCTTCTCCCTCGATAATCTGATCGAGGAAACGGCGGCATTGATTCGCCATGTGCTGGGCCGCGATCCGGGCCCGTTGCGCCGGCGACGTTATCGCGAGCTGTTCCGTGAGGCATTGGGACTTGACCCCTTCGGCGTCGGGCTCGGTGAGCTGCGGCGGCTGGCCGGCGAACGCGGCGCTCTCGACATGGGCGATGCCGGGCGTGACGATTGCCTCGACCTGCTGATGAGCCTGGTCATCGAGCCCGAGTTGGGGCGTGAGGGGCTCGACGTGGTGGTGGACTACTCGGCGAGCCAGGCAGCGCTGGCGCGGCGTCATCGCGATCCCGAAGACGGCCAGTGGGTCGCCTCGCGCTTCGAAATCTACCTTGCCGGGCTGGAGCTCGCCAACGGCTACGACGAACTCACCGACGCCGCCGAGCAGAGAATGCGCTTTGCCGAAGACAACGCCGCCCGGCGACGCTTGGGGTTTTCCGAGGTGGATGTCGATCGGCATCTGCTTGCCGCACTCGAGCACGGCATGCCGGCAGGCAGCGGCGTGGCGCTGGGCATCGACCGGCTGATCCAGCTCGCCTTGGGGCGGGCGAGCGTTGCCGAAGTGATGGCGTTTGCGACACCCAACTGCTGATTTAGCTGCCAACCAGATCGGAGAGACAAAGCCCCGCAGGACTCTGGGGATCCCCTAGGGCCAGTACGATAGTGAGGTGGTTAAGGCCAGCCTCGATGTGGAACTCTCCATCAAGGTCGTCGTTGGCCAGCAAAGAGGCAAACTGTTGGCCTTGGACGTGGAATGGCGGTGTATCCATTTCGCCCACCATTACGATGCGCCGCGGTCCTTCCAGGTGACGGGATGTCAGGGGCGACCACGCCGAGGCTTCAGCGGGGGTCATCTGCGCTTCGTACTTAAGAAAGCTAGCAGGTATATCCGTAAGATCGTAGATTCCGCTAACCAGCAGCAGGCCACGCAGCCCGGGCAAGGCAGGCGGGACACTCTCTTCTGGGCCGCTCGCGGCAAGGTAGCTTGCCAGGTGGGCACCTGCCGAATGGCCGCTGACTGTTAACCGCGTAGCATCCGCGCCCAGATCCGGAGCTATAGCAACCAAATACCTGACGGCCGCCCGAACTTGCCTGACAATGGCGCCCAGCCGAGTGCCGGGCATCAGGTCGTAGGTGATGGCGGCGGCTATTCCGCCCGCTGCCAGCACCGGGGCTGCGACTAGCCAGTGGTCCTCTTTGCTGCCCGAGCGCCAGTAGCCGCCATGGATGAACACGTGGAGCGGGGCGCCTTTTGCGAGACGTGGCGGCAAAAGGATATCCATGCGTTCGCGCGATCCGGGGCCGTAGGGTACGTCAGGCCGTATATCGGCCTGGGCGGCCAGTTCGCGCGACCGGGCGGCCGTCTCGGCGATAATTTCGTCGAAGTCGGGGATGAAGTCTCGATTGCGATAGAGATCCTGCTCCATGTTCAAAAGTCCACCGCGAAGTACTTCGGCTCCATGAATTCGAGTATGCCGGTGACGCCACCTTCGCGCCCCAGTCCGCTCTGTTTGACACCGCCAAATGGCGCGGCGGGGTCGGACACCAGGCCACGGTTGATGGCCACCATACCGCTTTCGAGGCGCTTGCCCACCCGCAGTGCATGCGATAGGTTGCCTGAGTAAACATAGGCGGCCAGCCCGTATTCCGTGTTGTTCGCCAGCCGGATGGCCTCTGCTTCGGTGTCAAAGCGATAGATGGCGGCCACGGGGCCAAAGATTTCCGTATGCGCGATTTCTGCGTCATGAGGCACGTTGTCCAGTACCGTTGGCGGGTAGAAGTAACCGTTACCGGGCAATGCGTTGCCGCCTGTATGCAAGCGCGCGCCTTGTTTCACGGCATCCGCGACGAGACGCTCGATCTTCGATACGGCAGCGGACGTGATCATCGGCCCTACTTGGGTTCCTTCCTCGCTGCCAGGGCCGACACGTAGCGTGGCCATGCGTTTGGTCAACCCGGCAACAAAGGCGTCGTGCAAACCCGTCTGGACATAGAAGCGGTTGGCGGCGGTGCAGGCTTCCCCGGCGTTACGCATCTTGGCGACCATGGCGCCGTCCAGCGCCGCTTCGAGATCGGCATCATCGAAGACCAGAAATGGAGCGTTGCCTCCCAGCTCCATCGAACAGGAAACCACGGATTTTGATGCCTCGGCCAGCAGGGTCCGGCCAACGCCGGTCGATCCGGTGAAGGAAAGCTTACGCACCCGTGGATCCGTCAGCATGGCATTGGTAATCGCAGCGGGTTGCGTGGTGGTCAGCACGTTTACTACCCCCGGCGGCACACCCGCCTCAGCCCCAAGTCGCGCCATCGCATAGGCCGTCAAGGGGGTTTCAGACGCGGGTTTCAAGATCACGGTGCAGCCGGCGGCGAGCGCCGGGCCAATCTTGCGGGCGGCCATCGCGGCAGGAAAGTTCCACGGCGTGATCAGCACCGCGATCCCCATCGGTTCATGATCGACAAGAATGTTATACGCTCCCGCGGGTGCATGACGAAACTCGCCGGGAATGCGTACGGCTTCTTCGGCATACCAGCGGAAAAATTCTGCGGCATAGGCCACCTCGCCGCGTGCATCAGGTAGCGCCTTGCCATTTTCCAAGGAGATGAGGCGAGCCAGTTCCTCTGCGTGCTGGGTCATTAGTTGGAACCAGCGGCGCAGGATCTCGGCTCGCTGACGTGCGGACGTAGCTCGCCATTCGGCAGCTGCCTCTGCGGCGGCATCGATACTACGCAAGGCATCTGCAGCGGTGGCATCAGCGACCTCGGCCAGCACCTCGGCAGTGGCGGGGTTCATTACCGGAATGCCACTGCCGGGTACCCATGCACCGCCGATGTAAAGGCCTTGTGCGTGAAAAGCGGGGGCGGCGTAGTCCTCGCCGTGGATGGTATCTCGGATCATTTTTTATCCTTATTGTCTTGCTGGAGAAGGCCGGCGTCGCCCGAGAAGGCGGCGTCGAGAAGCTTGCGTATGCCGCTGCGGTCAAGTGGGCGGGGGTTGTTCTGAATCAGCCGTTCGATGCCGCAGGCTTGTTCTGCCACCCAGTCGAGCCGCTCTTTGTCCAGGCCGAGAGTGGCCAGCGTAGGCGGGATCCCGATGCGGGCGAACAGCGCCGCAATGGCAGGAATCACCGCTGCACCGTCGGTGAGGCCCATGGAGGCGGCCATCTGTTCTAGTTCGGCTCCGATCACGGAGCGGTTCCACTGCATGACCCAAGGCATCAGGCAAGCAACACCTGCTCCGTGGGCAGTCTGGGTCAGCGCGCCGACCGGATACTGGATGGCGTGGGCCGCTGCCGTTCCGGCGACGCCGAAGGCGAGCCCGGCGAAGGTCGCTCCTTGCATTACCTGCGCTCGTGCTGCCAGGTTGTCGCCAGCGGTGCACACGTTCTCCAGGCCCTGCCATAGCAGCGAGATTGCGGTCAGCGCGAACTGGTCCGATAGGGCATTTTTACCAATGAACACTCTCTCCTGTGTCAGCCCGGGGGTGACAGTGCGGTGTGTGGCGGTAAAGGCTTCAACCGCATGGGTCAGCGCATCGGCGCCGGCGATGGCAGTCAGCGCGGAGGGGCAGGTCAACGTGAGTTCGGGGTCGCAGATTGCCACAGTGGGTATCAGGTACGGGCTGGAGATACCTACTTTGAGGGTACGCTCGCTGTCGGACAGGACGGCGACTGGTGTGACTTCGGATCCAGTGCCTGCGGTGGTCGGAATGGCAATCAGCGGAAGGATCGGACCGGGCACCTTCAACTCACCATAGTAATCCTGCGGTCGCCCGCCATGAGTCAACAATAGCGCCACACACTTCGCCATATCGAGACAAGAGCCGCCGCCAACGGCAATCACGATATCAGGCGCGTGGTCGAGAGCGGCTTCGGCAGCGCTGACAGCGGTTTCTACCGGCACTTCCGGTAAGGTTCCGCTTTCGATGCGCACCGCCAAGCCGTTGTATTCCAGATCAGCCATCATAGTGTGGAAGTTCGGGTCTGCCGCCAGCCGTTTATCGGTGACTACCAGCGCCCGTTGCCCCAGCCTTTTTGCCACAAGACCAAGCGCCTCACGTTGTCCGCTGCCGAAGATGATTTCGCGCGGCGATCTGAGCGTGCCGAAGTGCTTCATCATTGTGCATCCCTTTGTTGTCAGTTGTTAGTCGCCCACCTCTGGTGGTTGATGTCATCAGAAGCGCTGCCGGACTGTTGATCCCGTCGCGTGGCCGGAGCTGCGCTTGTGCACACCTGACGGCCTTCATGTCGGATCGCATTTCAGATCGTATATGATATTGTATTTGACATGCGATATTATTTGTCACTATTGTCTTGGTCAAGGTTAGTTTACGGAGCTTGTAGATGAAGACGGCAGCGCAGCAAGGGGGTCGGGGTGCGCCCGTGCGCCCTGAAAGTATCGAAGAGGGTGTCTATACCAGCATCTATGAGCGACTCATGTCGCTGGAGATAGCTCCCGGCGCACGCATTCCAATCGACGTCATGGCGCGCGAGTTGAACGTTTCGCAAACACCGGTTCGCGGAGCGCTTGCTCGGCTGGAGCGTGAGGGCTTGGTGCATAAGGCGCATCTGATCGGTTACAGCGCCGCCCCGCAACTGAACCGTAAACAGTTCGAAGACTTGTTCAATTTTCGTCTTCTAATCGAGCCGGAAGGCGCGCGTTTGGCTGCGCTCAACATGACACCTGCCGCACTTGCTCATCTTGAAGAGATCGCAGCTGATATGGCGCACGGCGCAACGCCGGTTGATCGGACCAGCCGTTATTCGCGTTTTGCCAGGATTGACGCGCACTTCCATGACGAAATTCTGCGTATCGCCGATAACGAGGTCATTCGCTCGACTCTGTTCAACCAGCATATACACCTGCACTTGTTCCGCCTGATGTTCCACAGCCGCGTTACCCAAGAGGCGCTGGAAGAGCACAAGGAACTGCTCGAGGCCTTCCGTGCCGGGGATTCCGCCGCTGCCGAAGCGGCGATGCGCGAACACATCCTGCGCTCGCGTGATCGACTGATGCAGGCCTTCGAATGACCAGGTGCGCGGCTCTTCGTGTATCGGCCGCGGAGGCTGTTAACGCGCAGCCTGAATCACTGACGCTTGCAGCTGTGGGGTTGGCCAAAGCCTATGGGCCGATCACCGTGCTGTCGGATGTCACGCTGGATATCCATAGAGGCGAGGTCCACGCGATCATTGGCGAGAACGGCGCGGGGAAGTCGACGCTGATGAAGTTGCTGTCCGGCTATGTGTGCCCCACGGCGGGCCATTTGGCTATGGCAGGACGGCCAGTCGAGTTCAGCAACTCCGCAGCCGCAGAAGCCGCCGGTGTGGTGCTGGTACATCAGGAAATCCTGCTGGCGCCAGACCTGACGGTTGCTGAAAACCTCTTTCTTGGTCGTGAGCTCCCGCGTGGTCTCATGGTCGATGACCGCGCCATGAACCAGCGGGCCGCCGAGGTGCTGGCCTCGATCGGGGCGCACTGCACCCCACGTGACCGGGTAGGTGATCTATCTCTGGCACAGCGGCAATTGGTGCAAATCGGCCGAGCGCTGCTGGAGCCACGCAAGGTGGTGATTTTCGACGAGCCTACCGCTGTTTTGGCCAATCACGAGGTGGCGGCACTTCTAGACGTTGTGCGTGGGCTTAGGGCTCAGGGGGTAGCGGTCCTGTATATCTCCCATCGACTGGATGAGGTCGAGGCGCTGGCTGACCGCATTACCGTACTGCGCGACGGAAAAATGATCGGTACTTGGCCTGCGGTCAGCCTGATACAGCGACAGATGGCCGAGCTGATGGTAGGCCGTAAACTGGATGTTCTATATCCGCCCAAGCGCTCGCAACCACCGGGCGACCCGCTGCTGGTCGTTGAACACCTGTCGGTCGATCATGGGGCGGTGGAAGCCAGTCTGGTGGTTCGGCCCGGAGAAGTGCTGGGTATCGGCGGCATGATTGGCTCGGGCCGAACCGAGCTGTTCGAGGGGCTGATTGGCCTGCGGCCCTCCAGTGCGGGCCGGATTGAACTGGCAGGTTGTCCCGTCTCGCGCCGCTCGGTCAGAGAGTGGCGCGAGCAAGGCCTGGCCTACCTCACCGAAGATCGCAAGGGAAAAGGCTTATTGCTGGACGAGCCGCTGGCCCCCAATCTGACCCTTCAGGCACTGGATCAGGTCCATCCGGGGCTTGCGCTGGACCACCGCAAGGAAGCCGCAGCAGTGCAACAAGCCGTGGATGAGTATGACATTCGGGTCGGCTCGGTCCACCTCAGCGCCGGCCAGTTGTCCGGCGGAAATCAACAAAAGCTGCTACTGGCCAAAGTGATGATGTCCGAACCCTCCATCATCATCATCGATGAGCCGACACGCGGCATAGACATCGGTAACAAGAGTCAGATCTACCACTTCATTGATCAGCTGGTTCGGTTAGGCAAGGGCTGTATCGTGGTTTCGTCGGAGTTGCCGGAACTGGTCGGCATTGCTGACCGGGTTCTGGTAATGCGAGGAGGCCGCATCGTCACCGAACTGACGGACGATGAGATCACCGAGCAAAACATCGTTTATGCGGCGACTAGTGGCGAGGCTTACGTGGCGGCCTCATAGAGCCGCCTGACGAGAAACGGATGAGAGAACAATAATGACAAGTGCGACGACTGACATGACGGTAGCCAAGCTACCACGGCGCATCCGTTGGGCATCTATGGGGCCTTTCATCGCTCTGGCCGTGGTAATTCTGGTCGGCACCTTGCTGAACTCGAACTTCGCGACCGGGACCAACATTGCCAACGTGGTCACCCGGTCTGCCTTCATCGCCATTATCGCGGTGGGTGCAACGTTCGTGATCTCGTCGCGCTGTCTCGATCTATCGGTCGGATCGATGATGGCCTTCGTGACCGGCATCATGATCCTGACCATGAACCACCTGGCGCCCTCGATGGGGGCGAATGCGATCTTCGTTGGTGCGCTCGTGGGGCTTCTCGTCGGTGCGGCCTGCGGACTGTTGAATGGGTTGATCGTGACCGTAGGCAGGATCGAACCCTTCATTGTCACCCTTGGCACGATGGGGATCTTTCGTGCGCTGATCACCTGGATGTCCGACGGCGGCTCGATCCCGATGGATCGGGCGCTGCGTGAATACTACCGACCAGTCTATTTCGGCGATGTATTGGGCATTCCGATTCCAGTAGCCATCACATTGGTAGTGGCGCTGGTTGCTGCCTTCATTCTCTATCGCACCAAGTATGGACGCCATTGCATGGCCGTCGGATCCAATGACGATGTGGCGCGCTTCTCGGGTATCTCGGTCACGAAAGTTCGCACCCTGGCCTTTGTAATTCAAGGGCTCTGCGTCGGTATCGCCGCGATCTGTTACATCCCTCGGCTTGGCGCCGCCACACCGACAACTGGACAGTTGTGGGAGTTGCAAGTGATCACTGCTGTGGTGATCGGCGGCACACTGCTGCGTGGCGGCAGGGCGAGAATTTGGGGAACAATCGCAGGAGCGCTGATCTTGGAAGTAATCGCGAACCTGATGGTGCTATCCAACATGGTTTCGGAATACTTGGTCGCCGCCGTGCAGGGAGTGATTATCATCCTCGCAATGCTGGCTCATCGATTCATCAAGTAGCCACCACGTGGAGGGGTGGAGGTTTTAAACAAACGAAAAAATTACAACCATAACAGGAAAAAAACATGAAACTCATGACAAGAAGCGCGCTAAGTGTTCTTTCCGCAGCCAGCCTCATGGCCCTTGCCGCAACCAGCGCTCTGGCGCAGGAAAGCAAAACCATCGGTGTATCAATCCCGGCTGCCACGCATGGTTGGACCGGCGGCGTTGTATATCATGCCGAACAGGCTGCCCAGGAGATCCAGGCGGCTTTTCCTCATATCAACGTAGTGGTTAGGACATCACCTTCGGCCACCGCCCAGGTTGCAGCGCTTGAAGACCTGTCAGCCGGTCAGAATCTCGATGCATTGGTTATCCTGCCCTTTACATCGGAAGAGTTGACTGGCCCGGTTGAGCGGGTGAAGGAGAATGGTACCTTCATTGCAGTCGTGGATCGCGGCCTGACCGATCCGGAGATTCAGGATCTATATGTCGCAGGTGACAATATCGCGGTGGGGGCGAATACCGCGCACTGGCTGGCAGACAAGCTGGGTAACGAAGGCCAAATAGTCGTGCTGCGCGGTATCCCGACCGTCATCGACGATGAACGAATCCAGGGTTTTACCGAAGTGATGGGCGGCACCAATATAGAAATCCTTGATATTCAGTATGCTAACTGGAACCAGGATCAAGCCTTTACCCTGATGCAGGATTACCTGGCCAAGTATCCTCATATCGATGCGGTATGGGCCAATGACGACGATATGCTGTTGGGCGTGCTGGAAGCGATCAAGCAATCCGGACGCACCGATATCCAATATGCGCTTGGCGGCAACGGCATGAAGGATGTAATCGAGTTGGTGCAAGCGAACGACCCCATGACGCCTATCTCGACCCCCTACCCGCCGTCGATGATCAAGTCGGCTATCTACATGACGGCGGCGCAGTTCAACGGACAGGCGCCTATGCGAGGAAATTTCCAACTGGATGCACCCCTAATCACTCCCGAGAATGCTGATCAGTTCTATTTCCCGGATAGTCCATTCTAAAAGGACATACGGTCGGCCACGATTCTGGTCTCTATAACAACCAACTAAGAGGGAAAGACATGAGTGGCAAGAAGATTCTTATGCTTTGTGGTGAGTTCACCGAGGAATATGAGATCTTTGTTTTCCAGCAGGGAATGGAGGCCGTTGGCCATACCGTCCATGTCATCTGCCCTGATAAGAATGCAGGCGAGATGATCCAGACCTCACTGCATGATTTCGAGGGACACCAGACCTATATCGAGCGGTTCGGGCATCTGGCCGAAATCAACAAGACCTTTTCCGAAGTCAACCTGGACGAATATGACGCCGTATATTGCGCGGGCGGGCGTGGGCCGGAATATATTCGCACCGATAAGCGAATTCAGGCCATGGTGCGTCATTTCCATGAGGAGAAAAAGCCGATCTTTACCATATGTCACGGCGTGCAGATTCTTGTCGCAGTAGACGGCGTGGTGCGTGGCAAAAAGGTGGCCGCTCTGGGCGCCTGCGAGCCCGAGGTCATACTTGCGGGTGGCACCTATATCGATGTGAAGCCACACGAGGCCTATGTTGATGGCATCATGGTGTCGGCCAAAGGCTGGACCGGTCTGGCTGCTTTCATGCGCGAATGCATGAAAGTGCTGGGGACGAATATCACTCATTCATGAATGTTGGAAAATATGTTGCCCACCGCTCCCAGGCGGTGGGCGACATTTTGCCTAAGCTTTGCCCGCTATCTTGTTAGAAATCCCTTGAGCGCTCAGGCTCGGGCAGTCTGCCCAGCGACTGGCCCATACTGACCTTGGTCTTGGGCGCCAGGCTAGTATCGAAATCGACCTTGCCGGCGAAGGCCATCACCACCGTGGAGCCGAGCTTGAAGCGGCCCATTTCCGCACCGCGCTCGAGGTGGATCGGCTTGTCGAAGCGTATACGCTGAACCTGACCCGAGAGCGGGGTGATCTGACCTGCCCATACTGTTTCGATGGCGGCCACGATCATCGCTCCGACCAGCACCACTGCCATGAGCCCATGTTCGGTATCGAAGTGGCACACCAGGCGCTCGTTGCGGGCGAACAGGTTGGGCACGTGGTCCGTGGTGGCCGAGTTGACCGAGAACAGCCGCCCTGGCACGTAGACCATTTCGGTCAAGGTGCCGGCCAGCGGCATGTGTACACGGTGGTAATCCTTGGGCGAGAGATAGACGTTGGCGTAGCTGCCGCCGCTGTAGCGCCTGGCTGCCTCGGCGTCGCCGCCGAGCAGATCGACCACCGAGAATCGGTGCCCCTTGGCCTGCAGCAGACGGTCCGCCTCGATGGGGCCGAATTGGGACAGGTTGCCGTCGGCCGGGCATAGCAGCCCCTCGCCAAGGGGGCGGGCATCCGGCTTCAGCTCCCGGGTGAAGAAGTCGTTGAAGGTGGCATAGGCCGTGGGGTCCGGCTCGGCGGCCTCGCGCATGTCCACCTCGAAGACCTTGATGAACGCGCGTATCAGCGCATTCTTCAGCCAGGCGACACGGCATTCGGCCAGAAAACCCACCAGCCGCGACAGCAGGTGGTGGGGAATCGGGTACTGGATCAGGGCGAAGAACTTGGCGAGAGACAAGGTTTGAAATTCCTGGCAATGAAGGCGTTTACTTTTCTATCGGCGTATCGTCGCGGTTGCCCCACTCCTTCCAGGAGCCGGCGTAGCCGCGCATCTTCTCGAACCCCAGCGCCTTGCCCACCAGCCAAGTGAAGCCGCTACGGTGGTGGCTCTGGCAGTGGGTGACCACTTCCATGTCCGGTGTGAGCCCCAAGGCTTCGAGTTCGGTGATCAACTCGGCGTAGTCACGAATGCGCAGGGCACGCTCCTTGTCCATGGCCTCGGTCCACTCCATGTTGACCGCACCGGGAATGTGGCCGAGCTGCCGGTTCTCACCTTTCTCGCCACGGTATTCTTCCGGCGAACGGGCATCCCAGATGGCGAAGCCCTTCTCGCCGAGGCGTTCCTGCAGCTCGAAGCGGTCGATGGCGACTTCCGGATGGAGGATCTCGGCCTCGTAGTCGCTCGGTGTCGGCGAGGACGGCTCATGGGCGACGGGCTGGTTGGCCTGACGCCAAGCGTGGATACCGCCGTTGAGATAGGAGTAGCGCGTATGGCCGATCAGTTCCAGCGTCCACAGCAGACGTCCGGCCCAGCCGCCGCCCTCATCGTCGTAGGCCACGACGTGTGCGTCTCGGGTCAGGCCCAGTGAGGAGAACAGCTGCGACAGTGCCGCCATGCTCGGCACCTCGTTGGGCACGTCGCCTTCGCTAAGCATCAGGCGTCGGTAGTCGAGGAGTACGGCGCCAGGAACATGCCCCTCCGCGTAGCTCTCTGCCTTGAGCGGTACATCGACGATCAGCAGTTGGGGATCGTCCAGATGCGCGGCGAGCTGCTCGGGTTCGACGATCAGCGGTAGCAGATTCTCTTCGGAACTCATGGCGCTCTCCTTATCCAATGTCGCGATGCGAGCCTGATCAGGTCTCGCTGAGACTATCGACGATATGGCGGTAGCTGGCAAAACGAGCGGGATGGATGTCGCCTCGCTCTACGGCCTCGAGCAGGGCACAGCCCGGCTCGTGTCGATGACTGCAGTCGCGGAAACGGCAGCGACCGAGAAAGTCGCGAAACTCGATGAAGCCTTCGGCGACCTGCTGCTCGTTCAGGTGTATCAGGCCGAATTCGCGGATCCCCGGCGAGTCGATCAGTTCGGCGTCGTCGGCTGCCGGCAGCTGGTAGAGCCGGGCCGTGGTGGTGGTATGGGTGCCCTTGCGCGAATCCTTCGACAGCGCGCCGATGCGCAGCGACTCATCGGGCAGCAGGCGGTCGATCAGCGACGACTTGCCCACGCCGCTCTGGCCGACGAATACCGACGTGCGCCCGCCCAGTCGCTCCAGCAGCGAATCGAGCCCATCGTCGCGGGCGGTGGTCGTCGCCACCACCGGGTAGCCCAGTGACTCGTAGCGGGCCAGCAGCGCGCGCAGCTCGCCACCGTCCGCAGGCAGCAGGTCGATCTTGTTGAGCACCAGCACCGGAGCGATGCCGGTGGCCTCGGCGGCCACCAGGTAGCGGTCGATCAGGTTGGGGTGCGGGGCGGGTTCCACGGCGAAGACGATCAGGATCTGGTCGATATTGGCCGCCACCGGCTTGAGCTGGCCGCGGGGATCGGGGCGCTCGAGCACGTTCTGGCGCTCGCTGCGGGCCACGACAACGCCTTCCACGGCGTTGCCGTCGTCGTCGTAGGTGGCACGCCAGATGACCCGGTCACCGGTCACCAGTCCCTCGAGGTTGGCGCGCAGGTGGCAGCGTACCGTTGGCCCGCTCCCTTCGCCCTGTACGTCCAGCGTACGGCCGAAGTGGGCAATGACGCGTCCTGGTTGCTCGGGGCCGTATTCGCCGGCGGCAAGCTTCTGCGTGTCCTGGCTGTCGCGCTGCTCGGCGCGCCGAGACCGCTCGGCCTGTATTTTCTCGATCCGCCAGCGCTGCTGGCGACTTAGCTTGCGTTTGCTCATGGGCGCCCGAAGATCGTTACAATAGCGGCATTGTACCCAGCGTGGCCCGGCCTGTCCTGCTGCGCCCTCAACCTGGAGCTGTCCCATGCCGAATACCCCCGCGCCGCGCGAAGACCTGCTGGTGTGGATCGACCTCGAGATGACCGGGCTGGAACCCGAGCGCGAGCGCATCATCGAAGTGGCCACCCTGATCACCGACAACGACCTCAATCTCATCGCCGAGGGCCCAGTGATTGCCGTGCACCAGTCCGACGCACTGCTTGCGGCAATGGACGACTGGAACCAGAAGACCCATGGCGAGTCGGGCCTGGTCGAGCGGGTCAAACAGAGCCGCATCGAAACCGCCGAGGCCGAGCGCGAGACTCTCGAATTCCTGAAACGATACGTGGCACCCGGCACCTCGCCGATGTGTGGCAACAGCGTGCATCAGGACCGGCGCTTCCTCGAGCGCGAGATGCCCGAGCTGCTGGCCTTCTTCCACTACCGCAACCTGGACGTCTCGACCCTCAAGGAGCTGGCCAAGCGCTGGAACCCGGGCGCGCTGGCCGGCTTCAGCAAGCGCAATACGCACCAGGCGCTCGATGACATTCGTGAGTCGCTGGCCGAGCTCGCCCACTATCGCAATACGTTTCTGCGGCTGGCTGGCAGCGAGCGCGACGAGGAGGAGTGAGAAGCTAGTCTTGGCTGGCAATCAGCCTGCCATGCTTCTCCCGCTGCCGTTCGAGCGCCCAGCGCACGTGTTCACGCACCAGGTCGGAGGGGTAGGCGAGGCGCGCACGCAGGGCGGCCTCCACGGCTTCGCTCCAGGGCGCATTGCCCAGGCCCACCGCCAGGTTACGCAGCCAGCGCTCGTAGCCAATGCGCCGTATCGGGCTGCCGGCGGTCTTGTCGAGGAACTCCTCCTCGCCCCAGCCGAACAGCGACACCAGGCTAGCGCGGTCGAGATCGTGGCGCGGGGCGAAGTCGTCCTCCTGCGTGGCGCGGGCGAAGCGGGTGAAGGGGCAGACCAACTGGCAGTCGTCGCAGCCGAACACGCGGTTGCCCATGGCCTCGCGATAGCGCTCGGGAATGCTGCCGAACAGCTCGATGGTGAGGTAGGAGATGCAGGCACGGGCGTCCACCACCTTGTCCTCGACGATGGCGTCGGTGGGGCAGGCCGTGCGACAGGCACTGCAGCTGCCGCAGTGCTCGCCTTCGAACGGGGGATCGACGGGCAAGGGCAGGTCGACGTAGAGTTCGCCGAGAAAGAATAGTGAACCTGCTCGGGGGTTGAGCAGCATGGCGTTCTTGCCGACCCAGCCGAGCCCGGCCTTACGCGCCAGCGCGCGCTCCATGACCGGGGCAGAGTCGACGAAGGCGCGGTAGCCGAAGGGGCCGGTCTTCTTCTCGATCCACTGGGCCAGGGTCGCCAGGCGCTTGCGCATCAGCTTGTGGTAGTCGCGGCCCACCGCATAGCGTGAGACATAGGCCGTTTCCGGCTGGCCCAGCACCTTGGCGCTCTCGACCTCGGCGGGCAGATAGTCCAAGCGCACGCTGATGACGCGTAGCGTGCCGGGCAGAAGCTCTTCGGGCCGGGTGCGCTTGGTACCGTGCTTGGCCATGAAGCCCATCTCGCCGTGGTGGCCGGCATCGAGCCAGCGCTGCAGATGGCGCTCGTCTTCGGCCAGGTCGACATCGGCAATGCCCACTTGCTGGAAGCCAAGCTCGCGGCCCCAGGTCTTGATGGTCGCGGCCAATTCGGCCAGCGCATTGTCGTCCAGGGTCGCGGGGTGGGTCATGATCGAGAAAAAACCGGGTAAATACACAGCGGGGGGATTGGCGAGCGCGCCACGGCGCTTAAACTCCCATGATAAAGCAATGCTGGCAGGGAGACACGGGATGTCCGGTAATCGTTCCGACGAATCGCAGGTCGTGCTGCGCCCACTCTATCGGGCCGAGCAGGTGCGCGAGCTCGATCGCCGCACCATCGCTGCCGGGATCGAAGGCTTCGCGCTGATGCAACGTGCAGCCACGGCGGCCTGGCAGAGTCTCAAGGCGCGCTGGCCCGGGGTGAAGCGGATCACGGTGCTGTGCGGTAGCGGCAACAATGGCGGTGATGGTCATGTGCTGGCCGCCCTGGCGGCAGTGGCAGGGGTCGAAGTCCAGCGCATCGCGCTCAAGCCGCCCGAAACGCTCAAAGGCGATGCGGCGCGCGCCGCCGAGATGGCCACCGCGGCAGGTCTCGGCCTCGAGCCTTGGCGCAAAGGAATGGCTTTCACCGGTGAGGTGATCGTCGATGCCCTGCTGGGTACTGGCCTCACCGGTGAGGTCCGGGGTGAGTTCCGCGATGCCATCGAGGCAATCAATTCCAGCGGACTGCCGGTGCTTGCCATCGACATTCCCTCCGGGCTCGCCGCCGATACCGGAGCCGAGCTCGGCACGGCGGTGCGTGCCACGCGCACGGTCACCTTTATCGGCGACAAGATTGGCCTGCACACCGGGCGTGCGCCGGCGCTGACCGGTGAAGTGCATTTCCGCGCACTGGGAGTCGATGCGCGTAGCCAGGCCGACTTGACGCCGGCTGCGGAACTGCTCGATCAGGAGCTGCTGAAGGTATGGCTGCCGCCGCGAACCCGCGATGCCCACAAGGGAGCCATGGGGCACGTGCTGGTGCTGGGCGGTGCGCCGGGCTTCGGCGGAGCGGCACTGCTTGCCAGCGAGGCAGCAGCGCGTCTGGGGGCCGGCAAGATCAGCCTGGCTACGGCGCCTGAGCACGTCACGGCCTGCCTGGCCTACCGCCCCGAGGTCATGGTGCACGGCATGCGCGGCGCCGCTGAACTCGGCGAGCTGCCGGGCAAGGCTGACGTGCTGGTGGTCGGCCCCGGGCTGGGGCAGGGCGCCTGGGGGCAGGGCATGCTGCAGGCGGCACTGGTCGAGTCGCAGCCGCTGGTGGTGGATGCCGATGGCCTCAACCTGCTGGCCTCGCATTTCAGTGGCCAACGTCGGGACGACTGGATCCTGACGCCTCATCCTGGGGAAGCGGGCCGTCTGCTGGGTTGTAGTGCGGCGGAGGTGGAAGCCGACCGGCCCGCTGCGGCTCGCGAACTGCAAAAGCGCTATGGTGGCGTGGTCGTACTCAAGGGCGCCGGTAGTCTGGTAGCGGGGTCGGGCGGCATGGCGGTGTGTCCCTACGGCAACCCGGGCATGGCCTCCGGGGGCATGGGAGACGTGCTTTCCGGGATTCTCGGGGCGCTGCTGGCCCAAGGCTTGGCGCTGGAAGTAGCGGCGAGGCTCGGTGTCATGGTCCATGCCATGGCGGCCGACATGGCCGTGCGCGACGCGGGGGAGCGTGGTCTGTTGGCTGCCGATCTGGCATCCTATGCCCGAGTCATTGTCAACCCTGGGTTCGAGCCAGGGTTCCATTCGTTTGCAGGGGGCCATTGATGCACATAAGACTCGATGACGAAGACCGCCAGGTCGTCTTCGGGCAGTGCCTGGGCCGGGCCCTGAAGGGACGCGGGCGCATCTATCTCGAGGGTGAACTCGGAGCGGGCAAGACCACGCTCACCCGTGGCATTCTGCGCGCCCATGGGCATGCCGGAGCGGTGAAGAGCCCGACCTATACGCTGGTCGAGCCCTACGAACTGACAGAAGGCCGGGTCTACCATTTCGATCTCTATCGGCTGGGCGATCCGGAAGAGTTGGAGTTCATCGGTGGGCGCGACCTGTTTACCGACGATGCCCTGTGCATCGTCGAGTGGCCCAGCCGTGGCAAGGGCTGGTTGCCGCTACCGGACCTGAGCGTGGCCCTGTCGCTATGCGGGAGCGGGCGCGAGGCTCTGCTCGAGGCGCATACAGAGCACGGTCGAGTGTTGCTCGAGGCGCTGTCCCTGGATGCCACCCTTGCCGACATGATCAGCGAAGAGCGTGAAACGCCGTAATGAGTACTCGATCCTTGTCCAAGCGTAATGTCCGAGCGCTGATCGTTCGCTGCCGTGCCTTCCTGGCGCTGTTGCTGCTGTTCTGTCTCGCGCTGCCTGCCCAGGCGGCACAGGTCGACAACATTCGCCTGTGGGCGGCGCCGGATCATGCACGCCTGGTCTTCGACCTTTCAGCCGATGCGCCGGCCAACGTCTTCACTCTGGACAACCCGCGTCGCCTGGTGATCGACCTCGAGCAGAGCCGGCTAGAGACCGACCTGGCAAGCCTCAACCTGGAAGGTAGTGCCATTACCGCGGTGCGCAGCGGGGCGCGCGACGGTGGTGGGCTGCGCGTCGTGCTGGAGCTCTCCCGCGAAGTGGAACCGCGTCACTTCTCTCTGCCGCCCAACGACCAGTATGGCCACCGCCTGGTGGTCGACATGGAATATCCCGGCGAAAGCGCAGTGCAAAACCCCATCGACCCGATCGAGGCGATGATTCGCGAGCAGGAGATCGCCGCCAATCGGCACAGGAGCGGCTCCAGCGAAGCGGATGCGCCGCGCATCGATCCCGAGGTAGTGGCACAGCAGCCGGCGGCGCCACACCCGCGTCGCGACATCATCATTGCCATCGACCCCGGCCATGGCGGAGAGGACCCAGGTGCCATCGGGCCCAACGGCACGCGAGAGAAGGACGTGGTGATGGAGATCAGTCGTCGCCTGCAGCGTCTGGTAGATGATACCGAAGGCTTCCGCGCGGTGATGATCCGCGACGGGGACTATTACATCGGCTTGCGCCAGCGCACCCGCATCGCGCGCGAGCAGAAGGCCGACTTCTTCGTCTCTATCCATGCCGACGCCTTCAACAGCCCCAGGCCCAACGGCAGCTCCGTCTACGCCCTGTCCCAGCGTGGCGCCACCTCGGAAACCGCCCAGTGGCTGGCGGCCAGCGAGAACCAGGCCGACCTGATCGGTGGTGTGGATGGCAACCTCTCGCTCAATGACAAGGACGAGGTGCTGCGCGGCGTGCTGCTCGACCTGACCATGACCGCGACCCTCAACGATTCGCTGGCCATCGGTGGACAGGTACTCGACCAGTTGGGGCGCGTCAACCGTCTGCACAAATCGCGGGTCGAGCAGGCCGGTTTCATGGTGCTGAAGTCGCCCGATATCCCCTCGCTGCTGATCGAGACGGGCTTCATCTCCAACCCCGACGAAGAGCGCCGACTGCGTGACTCCGGGCACCAGCAGAGGCTGGCGGAATCCATCTTTTCGGGGATACGCGCGCACTTTAATACCAACCCTCCGCCGGCGAGCCTGCTGGCCTGGCAGCGCGATAATCAGCGCACTCCTTCCGGCAACGAGTACCGTATCCAGCCGGGTGACACCCTGTCGCAGATCGCCGCACGCCACGGCGTGCCGGTGGCGCAGCTCAAGCAAGCCAATGAACTCAATGGCGACGTGATCCGCGTCGGGCAGGTGTTACGGATTCCCCGCTCATGACGGTAGTCGATGAAACTCGGCGCATCCGCGTCCTCGATCCCAGGCTTGCCAACCAGATCGCCGCTGGTGAGGTGGTGGAACGCCCGGCCTCGGTGGTCAAGGAGCTGGTCGAGAATGCCATCGATGCCGGCAGCAGCCGTATCGAGGTGGAACTGGAAGCGGGTGGCGCGCGGCTGATTCGCGTGCGCGACGATGGCAGCGGGATCGCCGAGGACGACCTGCCGCTGGCGCTGTCGCGCCATGCCACCAGCAAGATCGCCTCGCTGGAGGATCTGGAGGGGGTCGCCAGCCTCGGCTTTCGCGGCGAGGCGCTGGCCTCGATCAGCTCGGTTTCGCGTCTCGAACTCACCGCCAACGTCGAGGACGACCCGCGCAGCGGCTGGCGCGTGGTGGCTGAGGGGCGCCAGATGGAGCCCCGTGTCACTCCGGCGCCGCATCCCCGCGGTACCTCGGTGACGGTGCGCGACCTGTTCTTCAACACCCCGGCACGGCGCAAGTTCCTGCGCACCGAGAAGACCGAGTACGGCCACGTGGAGGAAGCCTTCCGTCGTCTCGCACTGTCGCGCTATGACATCGGCTGGGTGCTGCGCCACAATCAGAAGACCGTACATCAGCTGCCGGCGGGCGATGACGCCACCCGCCGCGAGCGCCGTATCGCTGCGCTGCTGGGCAAGGGCTTTCTCGACAACGCCCTGCATCTCGACCTGGCCGCCGGTGGTCTGCGCCTGTGGGGCTGGGTGGGGCTACCGACCCACTCCCGTGCCCAGGCCGACCAGCAATACTTCTTCGTCAACGGTCGCGTGGTCCGTGACCGCCTGGTGGCGCACGCCATTCGCCAGGCCTACCGCGACGTGCTGTTCCATGGGCGGCACCCGGTGTTCGTGCTCTACCTGGAGGTCGACCCCACGGTGGTGGACGTCAACGTCCACCCCACCAAGCACGAGGTGCGCTTTCGTGACGGTCGCCTGGTGCACGACTTTCTCTTTTCCAGCCTGCATCGGGCGCTGGCCGAGGCGCGACCTGGCGGACACGACGCCAGCGTGGAAGGCGAGGACGCCGTTGGCGATGCATCTGCCAGCGTGAATCCCGGCGGCGAGCAGGCGGTGCGAGAGCCTGCCGGGCGCTGGCAGCAGCAGCCCATGAGGCTGCATGAAGCGCCCGACAGCGGTACGCGAGTGACGGCCGATCGCGTACGTGCCTTCATGAGCGGCTATCGCGCCCTGCATCCCGAGCACGAACAGCACCTGCTCACACCCCAGCCGGCCGGCGACGAGACGGTTGGCGCTGTAACGACGCCTCCGTCCCCGGAACTCCAGGCCAGAGAAGAGTGGTCGCTGCCAGCGTCGGAGGACGGCAGCGGAATACCGCCGCTGGGCTTTGCCATTGCCCAGCTGCACGGCATCTACATTCTTTCCCAGACGGCGCAGGGCATGATCATCGTCGACATGCACGCCGCCCATGAACGTATCGTCTACGAGCGCATGAAGGACCAGGTGCACGGCGGGGCGCTGGAGGCGCAGCCGCTGCTGGTGCCGGTGTCGATGGCGGCCAGCCACGCGGAAGTGGCCACCGCCGATGCCGAGCGCGAAGCCTTCAGCCGCCTGGGTGTCGAGCTCGACGTGGCAGGTCCCGAGACCCTGCTGGTGCGCCAGGTGCCGGCGCTGTTGGCCGATGCCGACGTCGAGCCGCTGATCCGCGACATGCTGGGCGATCTGGAGCGCTACGGCCGCTCCGACCGCCTGGAGGCTCGCATCAACGAACTGCTGGCCACCATGGCCTGCCATGGCAGCGTACGTGCCAATCGACGCCTGACCGTGGCCGAGATGAATGCATTGCTGCGTGACATGGAACGCACCGAACGCAGCGGACAGTGCAACCACGGTCGCCCGACCTGGACCGAGATGTCGCTCAAGCAGCTCGATCGGCTGTTCCTGCGTGGCCAGTAAGGAAGCTCCCACATGTCCGAACGCCGCCCCCTCGCCATCTTGCTGATGGGCCCTACCGCTGCGGGCAAGACCGACCTGGCGATCGCTCTGCATGAATGGCTCGACTGCGAGCTGATCAGCATGGACTCGGCCATGGTCTACCGTGGCATGGATATCGGTAGCGCCAAGCCGTCGCCGCAAGAGCTGGCGCGAGCGCCGCATTGCCTGATCGACATCCGCGATCCGGCCGAGCCCTACTCGGCGGCGGATTTTCGTGAGGACGCCCGCCGCGAGATGCGACGAATTACTGCAGCCGGACGTGTCCCGCTGCTGGTAGGTGGCACCATGATGTATGCCAAGCGCCTGCTCGAGGGCGTGGCCAACCTGCCGGCAGCGGATCCCGTGATCCGTGCCGAACTGACTCGAGAGGTCGAGCGCGGTGGCCTGGCCGTGCTGCATGACGAACTCGCCAGGGTCGACCCTGACTCTGCCCGACGCATTCATCCCAACGATCCTCAGCGCCTAATGCGCGCTCTCGAGGTCTATCGCGCCAGCGGTACGACGCTTACCGAGCTGTGGCGTCGACAACAACCTGAAACCTTCCCATGGGAAGTGCTGTCGATAGGACTTACGCCCTTCGATCGTCGCGTCCTGCACGAGCGGATCGCGGCACGCTTCGAGGTCATGCTGGATGCCGGCTTCATTGCTGAAGTCGAAGCGTTGAAGGCCCGTGGCGACCTGCATCTCGGTCTGCCGTCGATGAAAAGCGTGGGCTATCGCCAGGCCTGGGAATACCTCGACGGCATGGGCGACCTGGAGCATCTACGACAGCGCACCGTCGTGGCAACCCGGCAGCTGGCCAAGCGTCAATTGACCTGGCTGCGTAGCTGGCCAGCGCTACACTGGGTCGATAGCCAAGGGCAGGATGCGCTGAGCGATGTCCTGAAATTCGTGCGTGAATCGGGCTCTTAGCGTAAGATGTTGGCTTCGAGTGGCCGGGTGACCAGCCGAGCAAGAACATAACTTCCACCCCTCATTGAGAACGATTTAGGGAGAGGTAACATGTCCAAAGGGCAGTCCCTTCAAGACCCGTACCTGAATATCCTGCGCAAGGAGCGCATTCCGGTTTCTATTTTCCTGGTCAACGGCATCAAGCTGCAGGGACAGATCGAATCGTTCGATCAGTTCGTGATTCTGCTGCGCAACACCGTCAGTCAGATGGTCTACAAACATGCCATCTCCACTGTGGTGCCTTCGCGCAACGTGCGGCTGCCGCCGCAGGATCCCGCGGCCCAGCCGGACAGCAACGTGTGAGGTATTGATTGTTTTTTGAACGACCCGATGCCGGCGAAACGGCAGTACTGGTTCATGTCGACTTCCAGGATGAGCGGGAACGCGAAGATCCGGGCGAGTTCATGGAACTGGTCCGTTCCGCCGGTGCCGAGCCGGCCATGCTGCTCACCGGCAGCCGGCATCGGCCCGATTCGCGCACCTTCATCGGCAGCGGCAAGCTCGAGGAGCTGCGCGAGGCGCTGAAGGTGCATGGCGCCGAACTCGTCATCTTCAACCATGGCTTGAGCCCTTCCCAGGAACGCAACCTGGAGCGGGAGCTCAAGTGCCGGGTGTTGGACCGTACGGGGTTGATACTCGATATCTTTGCTCAGCGGGCGCGTACCCACGAGGGCAAGCTGCAAGTCGAGCTGGCCCAGTTGGAGTACATGTCCACTCGCCTGGTACGTGGTTGGACCCACCTTGAGCGCCAGAAAGGCGGTATCGGCCTGCGCGGCCCCGGCGAGACGCAGCTCGAAACCGACCGACGGCTGCTGCGGGCACGCATCAAGGCAATCCACAAGCGGCTCGACAAGGTGCGCACCCAGCGCAGTCAGAACCGCCGTGCACGTGCCCGGGCGGAGATCCCGAGCGTATCGCTTGTCGGCTATACCAACGCTGGCAAGTCGACGCTGTTCAATGCCCTGACTTCGGCGAGGGTCTATGCGGCCGACCAGTTGTTCGCTACGCTCGATCCGACCTTGAGGCGGCTGGAGGTCAAGGATGTCGGTCCGGTGGTACTGGCGGATACCGTGGGCTTCATTCGCCACCTTCCGCACAAGCTGGTGGAAGCCTTCCAGGCCACTCTCCAGGAAGCGGCCGAGGCCTCTCTACTGGTGCATGTGATCGATGCCGCCGATCCTGACCGTGAGCTCAACGTGGCTCAGGTCGAAGGCGTGCTGCACGAGATCGGCGCGCTCGACGTGCCGATGCTCAAGGTGATGAACAAGATCGACCTGCTCGACAGTGCACCGCGGATAGAGCGCGACGGACAAGGCCGCCCCGAAGTGGTCTGGCTGTCGGCACGCGACGGCCGTGGGCTCGAACTACTAGGGCAGGCTCTCTCGGAGTGCCTGGCCGAGGACGTCATCGATTTCAGCATGGACCTTTCACCGCAGCAGGGCCGGCTGCGGGCGGGCCTGCACGAGCTCGGTGCCGTGCGACAAGAACATTACGAAGAGGGCGGAAAGGTGCGGCTCGATGTACGCCTGCCTCGCCGCGACTTCCTGCAGTTGATGGCCCGGTTGGGAGAACGGGCGGAGGATTACCTGCCGTCCGAACTGCACGAAAGGCCGGTATGGGATGCGTGACAACTGCGGTTGTCCTGGCCGATTGAATTGGCTTTTCCCCTCGAATCGACTGCACCAGGCGCCTTGGGGCGCCCTTACAGGATAGCAACCGACCTCCCCATGCGGCCGTTCGAGATGCCAGCAGGGGGGTAACGCAGAGTGGAGACGACGTATGGCTTGGAATGAGCCGGGTGGCGGCAACCAGCATGACCCCTGGAGCGGCGGGGGCCGACGTGGTGGTGGAAACGGCGGCGGCGGTGGTAACCGTGGGGGCAACCAGGGGCCACCCGACCTTGACGAGGCCCTGAAGAAGTTTCAGGACAAGCTCAACAGCATGCTGGGCGGTCGCGGCGGCAAGGGGGGCGGCGGTAGCGGTGGCAAGGGGAGCGGGCGTCCACGCAACACTCTTGCGCTACCTGCCCTGCTGCTGATCATTGCCTTGGGTATCTGGGGGGCGATGGGCTTCTATCTGGTCGACCAGGCGGAGCGTGGCGTAGTGCTGCGCTTCGGCAAGTTCCAGGAAGTGGTCAACCCCGGCTTGCACTGGAATCCGCCGCTGATCGACGACGTGCGCATGGTCAACGTGACCCGCGTGCGTTCGCTGACCCAGACCCAGTCGATGCTGACTCGTGACGAGAATATCGTCGAGGTCGAGATTTCGGCACAGTACCAGGTCAACAATCCGCGTGACTTCGTTCTCAATGTACGCAACCCCCAGCTCTCTATCGAGAATGCGCTGGATTCCGCATTGCGTCATGTGGTCGGCGGCACGGACATGATCGAGATCCTGACCTCCGGTCGTGAGATTCTCGGCAGTTCCGTGGCGAGCCGCCTGCAGACTTATCTGGACAGCTACGGCACCGGTATCCGCCTGCAGACCATCAACATCGAGTCGACCTCGGCGCCGGGACCGGTCATCGACGCCTTCGACGATGTGATCCGGGCCCGCGAGGACCGCCAGCGGACCATCAACGAAGGCATGGCCTACGCCAACGCCATCATCCCGGCCGCCCAGGGTCAGGCACAGCGCCTGGTAGAACAGGGGCAGGGTTACCGTGAATCGGTAGTGGCAGAGGCCCAGGGTCAGGTCAACCGGTTCAACGCACTGTTGGTTCAATACGATAATGCGCCGGAGATCATGCGCGAACGCCTCTACATCGACGCCATGGCTGATGTCTTTGCTCGCACGCCGAAAGTTCTGATCGACGTGCGCGACGACGCACCGCTGATGTACCTGCCGCTCGACCAGCGCCCTGGTAACGGCGGTGGCGGTGAAGGTGACGGCGATGCGGCGCGCGGCGAAAGCGGTGAACTCGACCCGCGTGTGCTCGAGCGCCTGCGCACGACGAGCTCGGCGCAGGGTGGCAATACCGGTGGTATCCGCAGGGAGGGCCGCTAAATGGTGAACAACCGTTCCTTGATCATCGTGGGTGGCCTCGCAGCCGTTGCCTGGCTTGCCAGCAACAGCCTCTATGTGGTCGACGAGACCGAACGCGCCGTCAAGCTGCGCTTCGGTGAGGTCATCGAAGAGAACATTCAGCCCGGCCTGCACTTCAAGGTGCCGATCACGCAAACGGTTCGCAAGTTCGACACCCGGGTGCTGACGCTGGATACCGATACCAGCCGCTACCTGACCCTCGAGCAGAAAGCGGTGATCGTGGACTCCTTCGTCAAGTGGCAGGTGATCAACCCCACCCGCTACTACGAAGCGACGGCGGGCGACGAGATGATGGCGATCCGCCTGATTCAGCCGCGGGTCGACGAGAGCCTGCGTAACGAGTTCGGCCGCCTGGACCTGCAGCAGATCATCGCCGAGCGCCGTGATGACCTGATGATCCGTCCGACCCAGGATCTCGACGCGCTCATGCGTGAGGAGCTGGGGGTGTCGATTCTCGATATCCGGGTGAAGCGCATCGACCTGCCCGACGACGTGTCGGCCGCGGTCTACGACCGCATGCGCTCCGAGCGTGAGCGGGAGGCCCGTGAATGGCGCGCCCAGGGGCAGGAAGAAGCTGAACGCATCCGGGCCAACGCCGACCGTCGGCGTCAGGTGTTGCTGGCCCAGGCCACCGAGCGGGCAGAAACCCTGCGCGGTGAAGGGGATGCCGAAGCGGCGGCGATCTTCTCCGAGGCTTACGGTCAAAATACAGAGTTCTTCTCCTTCTGGCGCAGCCTCAACGCCTATCGTCAGAGCTTCGACGGCGAGCGGGACATGCTGGTGCTCGACCCGACCAGCGATTTCTTCCGCTACCTGCGCAGCCCGGGCATCCAGAACGAAGAGTGAGCCTGACAGGCCGGTCGGCCGCTCGCGGCCGATCTTCTTGACTGGGTCGGTGGGGTTCAACCTGCCGCCAAACGTGATAGAATCCTTGAACCGGGCGTGGCCCGGTTTTTTTGTGGGCCATTTTTGCCATCAGAGTCTTTTTTTGCCCGCCCAAATCGCCTTGCAGGATTGACGACATGACCATTGCTGACCGCTGGCTGTTGCCCGACGGCATGGATGAAGTGCTGCCGCCCCAGGCGAGCCGCATGGAAGAGCTGCGTCGCACGCTGCTCGACCTTTACTACCGCTGGGGATACGACCAGGTAATGCCGCCTCCGGTGGAATTCCTCGATTCCCTGTTGACCGGTACCGGTACCGACCTGGACCTGCAAACCTTCAAGCTGACCGATCAACTCACCGGTCGCCTGATGGGAGTGAGCGCTGACGTGACGCCCCAGGTGGCGCGCATGGACGCCCACTCCATGCGTCACCAGGGGCCGGCCAGGCTGTGCTACTGTACCAACGTGCTGCGGGCCAAGGCCGATCAGCATCAGGGAGGGCGCAGTCCGGTCCAGGTCGGCGTCGAGCTGTTCGGTCATGCAGGCCTCGAAGCGGACCTCGAGATCCTGCGCTTGGCGCTGCTGAGTCTCAAGGCGGCGGGTGCCGGTGAGCTGCACTTGGCGTTGGGCCATATCGGCATCTATCGTAGCCTGGTACAGGCGGCTGCCTTGGGACCCGATCAGGAGCGAGCACTGTTCGAGGCGCTCGAGCTCAAGTCGCCCGGGGCCCTGGCCGAGCAGGTCGAGGCAAGCGTGGGCGATCCCGCTCTGGCGCAGATGTTCCAGGCGCTTGGTTGCCTGCACGGTGGCCCGGAAGTGCTGGACAGTGCCAAGGATGCCTTCGCCGGTGCGCCGGCCGCCGTCGGCGAGGCCCTGGCGCAGCTCAGATCGCTGCACCAGGGAGTAGCGGAAGAGCACCCCGAGGTGGAGCTCTATTTCGACCTGGCGGAGCTGCGTGGCTATCAGTACCACACCGGGATGATGTTCGCGGCCTTCGTGCCGGGATATGGCCAGGCTCTGGCCAAGGGCGGACGCTATGACGATACCGGGCGTGTCTTCGGTCGAGCTCGTCCCGCTACCGGGTTTTCGATGGACCTGAAGCTGCTCGCCACGCTGGTACAGAGCGAGCCGGCCTGCGACGGTATCTGGGCGCCGGTTAGCGGAGAGGGCGTCGCGGAGGCGATCGCCGCGCTACGCGACGGCGGCCACCGGGTGGTACAGGCATTGCCGGGGCAGACCACGCCTCCCGAGGCGCACCGCTGCAGTCTGCGATTGGTCCTGGTCGATGGACGTTGGCAGACGGAAGCACTCTAGGTGTTGGCACGCGCTGACGCCTGACTTGAACGATACCGGCAGCGGGCCGGAAGACGAGCGCGGCCCGCGGGCCGGATGATCGATGCGCGCATACGCAGCGCTGACACGAGAGACGAGACACAATGGGCAAGAACGTAGTCGTACTGGGCACACAGTGGGGTGATGAAGGCAAGGGCAAGGTGGTCGACCTGCTGACCGAATCCGCCGCGGCGGTGGTGCGTTTCCAGGGCGGGCACAATGCCGGGCATACGCTGGTCATCGATGGTGAGAAGACCGTGCTGCACCTGATCCCCTCCGGCATCCTGCGTCAGGACAAGACCTGCGTCATCGGTAACGGCGTGGTGCTGTCCCCCGAGGCGTTGATCAAGGAGATCCGCGAGCTCGAGGGCAAGGGCGTGCCGGTGCGCGAGCGGCTGCGGCTCTCTCCGGCCTGCCCGCTGATCCTGCCTTACCACGTGCGCCTGGACCTGGCTCGTGAGAAAGCCCGTGGTGTAGCCAAGATCGGCACCACCGGTCGCGGTATCGGCCCGGCCTACGAGGACAAGGTGGCGCGCCGCGGCCTGCGCCTGGGCGACATGCTGCATCGCGAGCGTTTCGCCTCCAAGCTGGGCGAGGTGCTCGACTATCACAACTTCGTGCTGGTGAATTACCACGGCGAGAAGGCGGTGGACTTCCAGCAGATCCTCGACGAGGCCATGGAAATGGCAGAGGAACTGCGTCCGATGGTGTGCGATACGGTGAGCCTGGTTCACGAGCTGCGCCGCGCCGGTGAGAACATCCTCTTCGAAGGTGCCCAGGGCTCACTGCTGGACATCGACCATGGCACCTATCCGTTCGTCACCAGCTCCAACACCACTGCCGGCGGCACCGCCACCGGTTCCGGCGTCGGGCCGCTCTATCTTGACTATGTGCTCGGTATCACCAAGGCCTATACCACCCGCGTCGGCTCCGGTCCGTTCCCCACCGAGCTGTTCGACGAGCACGGCCGACACCTGGCCGAGCGTGGCCATGAGTTCGGTGCCACCACCGGGCGCCCGCGGCGCTGTGGCTGGTTCGATGCCGTGGCGCTGCGCCATGCGGTACAGATCAACTCGGTCTCGGGCATCTGCCTGACCAAGCTCGACGTGCTCGATGGGCTCGAGAACATTCGGGTCTGCGTCGGCTATCGCAGCAAGGATGGCGAGGTGCTCGACAATCCGGTCGACTCCGAGGGCTACGAGGCGGTCGAGCCGCTCTACGAAGATCTGCCCGGCTGGAGCGAATCGACCCTGGGGGCCAAGCGCATAGAGGACCTGCCGGCCAACGCCCGCTCCTATATCAGCTACCTGGAGGAGAAGGTGGGCACTTCGATCGATATCGTCTCCACCGGTCCGGACCGTAACGAAACCATCGTGCTGCGGAACCCGTTCGAGGGTTGACCCTCCCCGGCGCGACATGTAGCGCGTGGGATGATAAAGACAAGGCCGGCATTCAGGTGCCGGCCTTGTCGTATCGGGGCGTAACATATCCTCTGCCGCCCCAGGAACGCTCAATCCTCGACGTCCACTTCACCAGCGGCGGCGATGGCTTCCTCATCGGTGAGCAGTTGACGCAGAGTCTCGATGGCGAGTTGCCCCTCGCTCTCGAAGACGTCATCGAGCCAGAGTAGGGCCTGCTGCTGGTTGGCCTGCTCCAATCCGCGAGCCGAAAGGTAAGCCTGGGCCAGGGCGAGGCGCGCGCTACGATGCCCTTGGCTCGCCGCTTCATAGAGGTAGTTGGCGCCGCGCTCGGGGTCGCGCTCGAGGTTGTCGCCACGCAGATATTCGCGGCCGAGGGAGGCCTGGGCGCCGGGATGACCCTGTTCGGCGGCGTCGAGCAGCAGCTCGTGACCCTGTTCGACGTCCTGGTCGATGGCTCCCTCTCCCCGCATCAGGGCAAGCCCCAGCGCTGCACGTGCATAAGGGACGTCGGCATCGCTGGCCTGGCGGTACCAGCGTTCGGCCTGCTCTGCGTCCTGCTCCACGCCGTCGCCGTGCTGGTAGGCCTCGGCCAGCATGAAGGCAGCATGCGGCGAGCCCGACTCGGCGGCGGCGGTCAGCAGTTCCAGGCCGCGCTCCACATCCTGCGCGACGTGGTTGCCAGTCAGGTAGGCTTCGCCCAAGTCGGCGCGTGCGCCATCGTGGCCCCCTGATACGGCGGCTTCCAGGTAGTCGATGCCACGTTCGTTGTCGCCCCGGTCCATGTACATCCGGCCAAGGCTTGCCGCGGCGCCGGCATGGCCCGCCTGGTGAGCCTGCCCCAGCCAGTACTCGGCCTGGCCCTGGTCCTGCTGCACACCTTCACCGTCGAGAAAGGCACGGCCGAGGTCGGCCATGGCGCCGGGATGGCCGTCTTCCGCAGCGGCGACGAGTGCTTCGATATTGCCCTGGGCGCCCAGGTCGCGCTGCACGTGGGTGAGCGCATCGTCGGCGGATTCGTGTCCCGCCTCCTGGGCTCGCGTCAGCCAGAGGTTGGCCTCGCCCAGGTCTCGCTCCACGCCGTTGCCATTGCGATAGGCACGGCCCAACACCACCATGGCGTAGGCGTCGCCTTGCCCGGCGGCCTGGGTCAGAAGCTGAATCCCCTGGTAGGGATCCTCTCTCAGTGGCCCCTCCAGATAGGCCTCTCCGAGCAGGGTCATGGCAGTCAAGTCGCCGTCCTGGGCGGCCTGGCGCAGCAGCTCCTCGCCGCGGCTGGGTTCGAAGGCAAGGCTCTCTTCGTCCAGGTAGGCTTCACCCAGCAGCCTCATGGCTCCCGGCTGTCCACGCTCGGCGGCCTGGCGCAGCAATTCCTCACCGCGCAAAGGATCCTCCGGCACTCCGCGACCCTTGAGATAGGCCTCGCCCAGTTGCTGGGTCGCCCACGGGTGGCCGAGTTCATGGGCGCGCTCGAGATAGTCGACGGCAATGTAGGGTTGGCCGGCGATACGTTCGTCGTCGAGATAGAGCGAGCCCAACTGGGCCAGCGCCAGCAGGTGGTCATGCTCGGCTGCTTGCTCCAGCAGGCCCATGCCGCGGGGGAGATCGTTGAGGCCTCCCTGACCTTCGACCAGGGCACTGCCGAGGATCACCCGAGCGTCGATCGATCCGGCCTCGATCGCTTCGCGCAGCCAGCGCTCGGCGCGTACGGGCTCCGGGCGACCGGTTTCGGGTTCGAGCAGTGCCTGTCCCAGGGAGGTCATGGCGTCGACGTGGCCCTGGCGGGCGGCATCTTCCAGCAGCTCGATGCCCTGCTGTTGGTTGCCGGCCTCAGCCATGTCACGGCCGGCGTGGGCGAGGGCGTCGAGGTCGCCAGCCTGGGCCGCCTGGCGTAGCCAGTGAATGCGCTGGTCAGGCTGGTCGCCGAGGAGGCCCTCCTCCGAGTAGAGCGAAGCCAACTGCTGCATGGCGTCAATGTCGCCCTGCTGCGCGCTGGCCTGGAGCACCTCGGCATGGCGCTGGGCGTAGTCCATGGCCTGAGCCGGATCCTCTTCCAGCCAGCCGTCCGGGGCGTGGGCCTCGGCCAGGGCTTGCAGCGCCTGCTGTTGACCTTGCGCGGCGGCCTGTTCATAGAGCCGGCGGGCCAGCTCCGGGTCGGCCTCGACGCCTTCGCCCCCTTCGGCAAGCAGGTCGGCGAGCAGGACTTCGGCGGTGCGGTCGAGATCTGCCTCCTTGGCTTGCCAGAGCAGGTAGTAGGCCAACGCGTCGTTGCGCTCGACGCCTCTGCCTTCGAGGTAGAGCCGGGCGAGGTTCAGGGAAGCATGGCCACGCACGGAGGAGGGCGTCTCGATGGCCAGGCCGTAGAGACGGGCCGCTTCGGCGGGGTCCTCCTCGACGCCGAGCCCTTGGTCGTAGAGCTTGGCCATCTCGTAATAAGCGGGCGGCACGTCACGATTGATCAGGGGCTGCAGGTGTTCGATGGCCTCGTCGTAGCGCTCCTCCTCGATGAAATCCTGTGCCCGGTTGATACGATCCCAGTCCGTCGTCTCGATGTCGGCTTCAAAGCCGTCGGCAAACCAGGCCGCGTGCGCTTCGGGAATACCGTGCGCGTGCTCGCCGCCGGGTGGCTCATCGGTAGTGGCCGCGCAACCGACCAGCCATGCCGACAAGGTGACCGCTGCGGTCAGCCGCAGCGAGGGGACGAGCCGAGTCCTGTTCGTCATGTATTCCATGTGTTCCCCTCTGTGGTGTGGTTGCTTCCTCAGTTGCTCAGGCCGCGGAAGGCTTCGGTACGTCGCCGCTCCTCGTCCATGTGGATGTGCTGCTGGGCCTCGGGATCCATGAAGTAGAGTGTCATGAAGCCGCCTGCACTACGGTTGTAAGTGGGGCGAACCCGGGTAACGAAATCGGCCATCTGCGGATGGTCGAAGTGGGTGAGGTAGATATCCATCCAGGTGAAATACTGGGGATCGCGCAGGAAGCCGGTGAACTGCTCCAGCGGAGCGTAGTCGCCCAGCTCTTCAGGGCTGTCGAGGATCTGGAACAGAAAATCGACGGCGTCATGGATATTCTTGCCCTCGTATTCCAGGTCGAAGATGTCGTAACCCTGACGCTGAATGATCTGCATGTTGGTGATCAGGTAGTTCAGCGCATAGTTCTGGTAGTGGGTCGCACGTCGGCCGCGACCCACCTCGAGGGGCAGGGCCCCGTTCTCTGTCATGTCATGCAGCGCCGAATAGATGGCGCTGACACCGAAGCGGAAAAGATCGTCGTCCTCCACCAGAACGCCGATCATGCTGGCGTAGAGGGCACGACGATAGAAATGGTTGTTGCAGCAGCTCTCCTCCGGCTCGCCGGGAAACGCCGAGTGCTGCAGGGCGAGACCGTGCAGCCACTGCTCGACTTCGGCGCGCTCTTCCTCGAAGCCATCTACGTAGGGGCGCACGATGGAGTAGGCCATGGCGGCGGCGAACAGCATCGACTCCGTGGCGAACCAGGCCTGAGGGTCGTTCGGGTCGAAGACGAAGGTGGTCAGTGCCTTGGCCTCGGCCCAGCCGTTCAGGTAGCGCACCAAGCAGTCGGCGTAGAAGGTATCGCCAGTGGCAATGAAAGCTCCGGCCAGTACCGACACGCTATCCTCGAAGGCGAAGAGCGGTTCGGTGGCCAGCTCCCACTCCTCGGGGTTGGGATAGAAGCCCGGAATCCCCCCGCGTGTGGTGATGGGCTCGAAGTTGAGCTTCTGTTGGCAGCTGTGGCCCGTGGAGAGCTCGTCCTTCAGTTGCAACAGGATCGAGTTGTTGGTCTCGTCCAGCAGATCCATGCGTGCTTCGACATCGAAGTATCCGGCATCGGGATCGGTGACCCGGTACTCCGAGAGGTCGAGTTCCATGCGCTCTTCCCGTGAGAGCGTGTCGGCCGCTGCGGCAATGCTCCCCATCGCCAGCAGGACGAGGGTGAACGTGCACAGCACTCTTGCGGGAAATCCTTTTGCTACGGCAAGGGGCATGATCGGCGTCGCTCCATTGGCGCTCGGATGCGCGGTGGTCAAGGCTGCGGCGTGAAGAAGCGGAAGGCGGCAAAGTCCACGTACTGATCTCGCGGTGTACGCCACCCTTCGCCGGTACCGCCAAAGAAAGTGGAAAACATCAGCCCATCGATGGTGATCGCCGGCGTGGTGCGATAGACGACGTTCTGCTGCTCCAGCACCGGACGGCCATCGACCCAGAGCCGGACGATTCCGTTTTCCTGGCCGGGGTCGTTGAGCACTATCTCCTGTTCGATGGTGACCCACTGGCCCAAAGGGAAGCGCCAGGAGCCACGTCCCACCGAGTCGCCCTCGAAGCCGACGACATAGGGATAGAGTTCGCCCTCTCCCTCTTCGCGCCACATAAGACGCATCGAGAAACCCGTGGTGCCGTCGACATCCTCGCCCCCTGAAGGTGCTTCGCCGCCATAGAGGCCTGGAAGCTTGCCGCCGCGCACGAAGTCGAAGTCCGTCGGAAAGCGGACCATGTAGCTTAGGCAGGCCCGATCGGCCCCCTTGATGGAAGGCGGATCGCTGTAGAAGCCTGCCCCGCCCACCGGGTCCTCTCCCGGTGAGGAGGTGCCGGCGGGGTAATGCACCCGCAGGCCGGGTTCGCCGATACCGGTCTGTCCGGCGCCGAGACGTTCCACGTTCTCCTCGGTGCCCCAGTGGCGGTTGGTATGAAAGTTCTGTCGCACGGCGGCATGAGCGTCCGCGGCCTGGCGCGGGCGGGGTGTTTCGACCTGCATGTAGCGCTGCGAGCAGGCTTCTTCCTGGGGAATGCCGACATGGGCATTCCCGGCTTCGTCGGCATGGGCGGTGGCTAGCGGCAGCAACAGCAGCAACAGGGCGCCAAGCGGCGTCTGGCTGGACTCAACTTTCATCGGTAGCCTCATCGTTGTCCTCCGTGGCGGCGCGATAAATGTCGTCACCGAACTGGATGACCGTTCGCACACCCTGCCAGATTCGCTCCGAGGCGGCCCCCAGCAGCGGTGCTTCGGTAAAGCGCACGTCCACCGGCTGGCCGACGCTCTCGGCCGGCAGTGGCTCCTCGGGTACCAGCAGCACGCTGGCCACGTTTTGCTGTTGTCGTACCCAACTGGGGAAGCCGGCACGTGGCTGGCGTTCTACGTCGAGGGCGACGTTGCGCACCCGCGCGCGAATGGGCTGGTTGGCGTTGGCCAGGGTTACGTAGGCCTGCTGGTCGGGTTCGATGCGGCTGATGTCGTTCATGTGCACCAGTGCCTCGACCAACACGTCGTCCTCATCGGTACGGATCAGGGTCATGATCCGCTCGCTTTCGTTGATGTAGACGCCGTCGGCACTGCTCAGGGCCCAGGCCACCAGGCAGTCGCAGGGGCTGTAGATGTCGTTGCTGGCTGCGCGTGCCTCGAGTGCAGCGATGCGGGAGCTCTCGTAGTCGCGCACCGTCTCGAATTGCTCGATACGCGCCTGGGCGATCTCCGGCGAGACCGACTCGAAGGTCGTGGTGTCGCCACTGGCAGGCTGTGCCGAGTTGGCCAGGCTGACCTCCTGCATGCCGCCGTCGAGGTGCTCCTGCAGGTTCTCGATCAGCCGGTTGTTGTAGTCCAGTGCCGCCTCGGCCAGGATCAGGTCCGATTCCAGCTCACTGTTGACTACATTGGTCAACAGCTGGTCGCGCTCGACCTGATCACCGGCCGTCAGCTCGTGTTCACCGAGGATACCCGGCCCGGGCGCCCGGATATCGATGCGCGGAGCGGTGACGGCAGCGAAGCTCGGTTCGATCAGCATGAAGTTGCGATAGGCCGTGGCTGCCGCCACCAGCACCAGCAGGCCGATGGCAGCGAACAGCAGAATGTAGCGCCCCATCGGCTTGGGCGGGCGTGCTGGCGGCAAGGGCCTGGTCGCCTGGCGCTTGCGGGGTGTCTGGGGGTCCTCGCCTGACATGAGGCCTTCCACGTTCGGCGAGCGCCCGCTGAGTGCACTGCGAATGATCTGGCGCAGCAATTCGCGATGCTGCGGCTCGATCTCGACGATTTCGAAGCTGGTGTCGAAGCCGTCGCCGCCGCTGGCGGGTCTTGAGCGCAGGCATTCGGCCTGCAGTGGCACGATCAGTTCGGTGGCACCGGCCATCATCAGCAGCGAGGCGGAGATCCGCTCGCCCGGCTCGAACCTGCGTGGGCTGCGGGCGGAGAACCCTCCCAACGAAACGTCGTTGCCGCTCAACTCGGTATCGCGGTCGGTGAGGTCGACGCGAAATGGAAGGGCAACGCGAATGTAGCCTCGTTCGTCGCGACGCTCGTGCTGCAGCCGGTCGCCCTGGGTCAGGCATATGCCGTCATGCTCGGCATTAGGGTCGGCGGCAGGGTCGGGCCGTCTGTTCGATTGGGTCCTTCCCAGGGTAGGCTCATGTCGCTTGGGGTCGTCGTGTGAAAAATGATCAGCCATCCGTTGGTCGCTCCATGCATCAAGGGTTAGCCGTTGCCACTTCGGACGGGGCATTGGGCTCGACCCTGAGTCGTACGTCGACAAGGGTCAGGTAATGTTCCTGCAGGGCCAGCTGGCAACTGGCATCGACGGTGCACTGGGCGGCATTCTGAATCGGTTCGTCGTCCGGTCCGCGCATCAGCTCCGCCAGGGCCGGGGAGATCGCGAGCGTCGTGGTTCCGGCGTTGCCAAGGATCTGCTTATCCCGGGCCAGGGCGTGCCGTTGCAGGGTCTCGAGCAGGTCGCCCTCCAGTCGGAAATGGCCGGGTGGCAGTTGCACGCTGTCGCGCGCCTTGTCGGCCAGGGCCGAACCGAGCCAGCGGTCGATCCGCTCGGGCTCCCGGTTGCGCTCCCATGTCTGGTCTCGGGCGATGTGCAGCGATACCCGGTCCGGCGGAGCCATCACGCCGGTGGAGAGGAGCAGGGCGAACAGCAGCAGGCCATAGGCGAAGCCATGCAGCACATGGCCCATGCGGCGCTGTCGGCTGGCCGCGACCGGATCGTTCGGCTCGCCCGTGGAGATTCCCTGGCGAGTCCACTTCTGGCGGTTGAAGCGGAAACTGACGTAGGTCTTCAGCATTGCGCCCCAGACCTGGTTGTAATAGATCAGCGGAATCCACAGCAGGCTGAAACGTCCGCGCTGCCAAGCCAGAATCGAGGTGGCAATGCCACGAGTGAAGAGAATCCACAGCACGTAGGCGAAGAGGAACGAGGGCCTGATGAACAGCGATACCAGCGTCACCACCGTGGGCCCGACCAGGGTCGTCCACATGGAGAGGCGCTGGTCTACCAGGCTCCACCAGGTGAACATGCCCATCGGGCGAGGCCCGAGGGCGATTGCCCGGTTACTGGTACGCAGCATATTGCCGTACCAGCGTCGCATCAGGTCGGTGGTCGAGGCGAAGAAACGCCGTCGATCGGGCAGTTCCTCGAACCCGGTCACGTAGACATCGGGGATGTAGAGCATGCGCCAGCCGTTCTTCAGCAACCAGTACCACGAGGATTTGTCGTCACCCGAGAGGAACTTGAAATTGCCGAAGCGCCAATGGTCGACATAGTCGCTCTCGATCAGCTCGATGAAGTCCGGCTGGGTCGCCAGGTCGGCGCGAAACACGCTGTAGCGCCCGGTCAGCACCAGCAGACGGCGCGAAACCGACATCGAACTCATCATCAGGTGGCGCTGCGCGTAGCGTAGGTCGTACCACTCGCGGGTAGCATCGTTGCCGGTCACTTCGGCGCGGTTGTTGGTGGTCAATGCGCCGAGGTCGTCCTGCGCCTGGAAGAAGGAGAGCGAGCGCGCAAGCGTGCCCGGTTCGAGCCGGATGTCGCCATCCATCGAAACCAGCAATGAGCCTGGCGACGGCAGGCGCCGGGAGATCGCACGCAGTACTTCGGCCATGGCCGAGCGCTTGCCGTCCCCCTTCTGGAACATGTAGCGGACTTCGACGTTCTTCGGCCAGCCGTGGCTGTCCATGACGTGGGTGATGACATCCACGTCGGTTCGATCCGAGATGGAAGCGAAGATGGTCGTCGGCACGCCGAACTCGTACGCCTCCCGGATGAGGGCATCGTAGACCTGGAAATTGACCTGAGCCTCGATGCGATAGGAGGTGCACAGCACGAACAATTCCGGTGGTTTCTCCAGCTCACCGACAGCATCGGCTTCGGCCCGCATGCGTGGAAAGACCATGCGGTTGTACCAGGTCGAGCGTGCCGCCTGCACTGCCCACCAGGAGTACCGCCAGGCTCCGATTGCGCCGATGACGAAGAAGAAGCTCTGCGACTCGGGAGAGAACACGTCCGACGGCAGCTCGCTGATGATGACGACCAGCAGAGCCAGGCCGAACAGGAATGTCGTCAGCTCCGTGATGCGGCTGGCAGTGGTAGGGTCTCGGTGAGTTGCGGCCATGGTCGCTCCTCAGGCCAGTACGGGCCGCACTGAGTCACCTCGGCCGATAGCGTAGTAGGCAAGCCCAGCAGCCTTGACGGTCTCGGGATGGAACAGATTGCGGCCATCGACCAGTACCGGCTCCTCGAGCTTTTCGTACAGCTCGGCGAAGTCGATGGTGCGAAAGGCCTTCCACTCGGTGCAGATGACCAGGGCGTGGGCTCCCTCCAGGGTGTCGTCACGGCGCTCAGCCAGCACCAGGTCATCGCGTTCACCGTAGAGGCGGAGGCATTCGTCGGATGCCTCCGGGTCATAGGCATGCACCCGTGCACCGGCATCCCACAGGGCTTCCATCAACGCTCGGCTGGGCGCTTCGCGCATGTCATCGGTGCTGGGCTTGAAGGCCAAGCCCCAAATGGCGATGGTCTTGCCGGCCAGTTGACCGTCGAAGGCCTGGCAGAGCTTCTCGAACAGCTTGTTCTTCTGCCGGGCATTGACCCGTTCCACGGCCTGGATCATTTCAGCGGGATGGCCGATCTCCGCGGCTGTGTGGGCCAGTGCCTTGACGTCCTTGGGAAAGCAGGAGCCGCCGTAGCCACAGCCGGGATAGATGAAACTGTAGCCGATGCGTGGGTCGGAACCGATACCGTGACGCACTTCCTCAACATCGGCGCCGAGACGCTCGGCGAGGTTGGCCATTTCGTTGATGAAGCTGATCTTGGTGGCCAGCATGGCGTTGGCGGCGTACTTGGTCAGCTCGGCGCTGCGCACGCCCATGAACATCATCTTGTCGCGCTGACGGTTGTAGGGTCCGTAGCACTCCAGCATGGCCTGCTTGACGCGCTCCGAGTCGGTGCCGACGACGATGCGCGAGCCGCGCGAGAAATCCTCGATGGCAGCGCCTTCCTTGAGGAATTCCGGGTTGGAGCAGACGTCGAACTCCAGGCTTGCACCGCGTTTTCCCAACTCGATGGCAACGGTGCGCTCCACTTTGCTGGCGGTGCCCACCGGCACGGTCGACTTGTCGACGACGATCTTGTAGTCGTTCATGTACTGGCCGATGGTCTCGGCGACTTTCAGCACGTACTTGAGATCTGCGCTGCCATCTTCGTCGGACGGAGTGCCCACGGCAATGAACTGGAGCAGGCCGAATTCCACGGCCTTGGCCGCGTCGGTGGTGAACTCGATGCGTCCCGCGGCCTTGTTCTTGCGAATCAGCTCCTCCAGGCCGGGCTCGTAGATGGGCACCTCGCCGCCATTCAGGAGAGCCACCTTTTCAGCATCGATGTCCACACACATGACTTGATGGCCGACATCGGCCAGACAGGCGCCGGTTACCAGTCCTACATAGCCAGAACCGAAGATGGTTATCCTCATGATCGTCATCGCTCCTTGCCATTGCGCCCTGTTTCATCCGATCGTCGCCATCGCTCCATGCCGTTGAGGACGAGGAGCGATGACGAACAGGGCCGAGTCAATTTAGTTAGCGTGCCATCCCAGGTACGCAACATTTGCGCCAACTGGAAAACACTGTTTCCAGTCAGTGATTTGGCAAGAGATGGAGAAAATAGTTATTGAATGGGACGGCACAAGTTGTCGGTAATAAGAGACATATGTAGGCCGAAGTGAGCTTAGCCTTGTGGATCAAGGAGTTGAACTGTCTCTTGATGGAGACATTTGTGGAGGAGAGTGAGGTAATTTATTGATTTGTTTTGTTTGGTTCAGTAATTGGTGGCATGAACACCCTACGAGACCTCACTCTTCAGCCGACCGAGTCGAAACGCGGGCTTCCATGCGGGCGAGAAAGACGCCCATGATGCGTTCATAGAGCTGTCGACCGAGAACGGTATCCTCGATGCCGGCGTCCACGTTGGGATTGTCGTTCACCTCGATGACCACCACGCGGTTTCCGGCCTGCTTGATGTCGACGCCGTAGAGCCCGTTGCCGATCAAGCGGGTGGCCTTCAGAGCGGCCCTGATCACGGTGGGAGGCACCTCGGCGGGGTCGTGGGTAGTGAAGCCACCGCTCTTTACCCGGGCTCCCGAGTGGTCATAGATCTGCCAATGCCCACGCGCCATGTAATAGCGGCTGGCAAACAGTACCTGGCCATCGAGTATGCCGATACGCCAGTCGTATTCGGTCGGTAGCCACTCCTGCAGCAGCAGCAGGGCGGAATCCTCGAACAAGCGTCGGGTTTCGTGTTCGAGCTGTTCGAATGAGCCGATCTTGACGATGCCGCGCGAGAAGGAGCCGTCGGGGATCTTGAGTACCAAGGGGAAGCTGAGTCCGGCAACCCGCTCCGCCAGTGGTCGTCGGTCGCGCCGCTTCAGTAGCACGCCTTCGGGCGCAGGCACGCCGCGGGCACGCAGCAGTGCGTGAAGGTAGACCTTGTTGGTGCAGCGCAGGATGTCCCGCGGAGAGTCGATCACCACCAGTCCCTCATGCTCGGCGAGCCGGGCCATGCGGTAGGTATGGTGGTCCAGCGCCGTGGTCTCGCGGATGAAGAGCCCGTCGAACTCGGCCAGCCGGCCCGCATCGCGCCGGGTGATCAGCGAGACGTCGATACCCAGCTTGCGCCCGGCGCGGATGAATGCCTTGAGTGCGCTGCGGTTGCTTGGCGGCATGGTTTCCTTGGGGTCGACCAGGATCGCCAGGTCGAAGCGATAGCGGCGGCGCGCCTTGGGCGTCCGCCACACCTTGCGCGAGTGGCGGTTGAGCGCGGAGGCGAACAGGTCCTGTTCCTCGGCATTCAGGTCGCGCAGGGGGATCGGCTTGAGCCGGGCCAGCCGCCACAGGTCGTGGCGACGGACCAGGCGTGCCTCCAGCAGTGGGCAAGGCAGGCGCTCGAAGAGCTTGCGGGCGAGCCGGGCCAGCTCGGGTTCACGGCATTCACCGAACAATACCCGCAGGGTCACGCTGTCGCCGGCAAGGCGGCCGTGGCGTGCCAGCTCGCCGAGCAAGGGTGCCAGCGTATCCAGCTGCAGGTCGACCAGGGCCTTGCGCGACAGCTCGTTGAGGGTCTCCACGCTGGGCAGAACGCGCTGGCCGCGTGCCTGGGCGAGCAGGGAAACGTAGTAGCCGGTGCCCAGGTAGTCGAGTTCACCGCACAGGTTGATCACGTGGGTGCTGCGGTCCTGGTCGGCAGCGCTGCGATGGCGTCGATCCAGGGCCAGGAAATCGTCGGCGCTGATCAGGTCCTCGGAGGGATAGTAGGGCTGCCAGTCTTCCTGTCGATCGACGACGATACGCAAGGGGCACATGGGCGAGGTCCGTTCGGTTGATACGCGGCGGTAGCGTCGCGAGATGCGGCCAGCATGCCGTTGCAACTTCCTGTCGACAAGCGCTTCGACAGGTGAAATGATTTCATGATTGCGACGGTCCAAGGCCTGTCGATACGACCTGTTTCTACTGCATCCGTGTTGCTACCGCAGCCCCGGAGAGACCCATGACCGTTACTCTGCGCCAGGCCCAACCTCAGGATCTGGACGCACTTTTTCGCTTGGAGCAGGTGGCCTTCAGCGGCGACCTTTTCAGCCGTCGGCAGCTCTGGCACCTGTTGAATCGCGCTCATGCCGAGACCCTCGTCGCCGTCGACGGGAATCGACTCCTCGGCTATGGCACCCTGCTGTTCCGACGAGGCAGCCGTCGTGCCCGGCTCTACTCCTTCTGCGTTCATCCCGAGGCGCGGGGCAGTGGCCTTGGTCGCCAACTGCTCGAGGCGTTGGAGCGGACTGCCGGCGAGCATGATGTCGATGCGCTGGGCCTGGAGGTCAGGGCGGACAATCGCATCGCCCTGGGACTATACCGGCGCATGGGTTTCAGGCTGGAGCGCTGGCTCGACGACTACTATGAGGATGGCTGCGCGGGCTGGCAGATGAGCAAGGTGCTCGAGGTCTCTGCACGACAAGAAGACCCGACCCGGGAGGGTGAGCCCAGGCGCGCAGGGATTGGCCCGGGCTGATAGACTTCCCGGCACGATTGGGCAAACAAGGACATCGCCATGCCTTCCTTCGATATCGTTTCCGAGTACGACAAGCACGAAGCCAGCAATGCCGTCGATCAGGCCAACCGTGAAATACAGGGTCGCTTCGACTTCAAGGGTGTCAAGGCCAGCTTCGAGCTCAACGGCGACACGGTGCAGCTCGAGGCGGAAGTCGACTTCCAGCTCCAGCAGATGCTGGATGTGCTGCGCAATCGATTGATTGCCCGTGGCATCGATTCCCGCTGCATGGATATCCAGGCGCCCGAGCTTTCCGGTGTGCGTGCCCGCCAGGAGGTCAAGCTCAAGCAGGGCCTGGAGCAAGCGGAGGCCAAGGACATCGTCAAGCGCATCAAGGACAGCAAGCTCAAGGTCCAGGCACAGATCCAGGGCGAGAAGGTGCGGGTTACCGGCAAGAAGCGCGACGACCTGCAGGACGTCATCGCCATGCTGCGCGGTGAGGGTGGCCCCGACCTGGCGCTGCAGTTCGATAACTTCCGCGACTGAGCACCGCCGCTGCTTGCATTCGACAGCTCGCCTTCGGGCGAGCTTTTCTTTTTCTAAGAGTGCCATAGGCATGGCCGATTGGCCTGCACCGGTGAGATGGGCTTCAATGGAAGCAGCAGGGAAAGCCTGAATTGGAGCTTCATGCATGCAATCGCTTCGTCGCGGCCTCTATATCGCCCTGGCCTGGATCAGCTTCGCGCTCGGCGTGGTAGGCGTCTTCGTGCCACTGATGCCGACGACCTGCTTCATGCTGCTGGCGGTATGGGCCGCCTCGCGTGGCTCGCCACGCTTCGCCCTGTGGATCCGCGAGCATCCGCGCTTCGGCCCCACGGTCGTCGCCTGGGAGGGCGAACGCGCCATACCCCGCCACGCCAAGTGGATCGCCGGCCTGATGCTGTCCTTCTCGATTCTGGTGCTGTTGGTGACCCTCAGCCTGGTCTGGCTGAAGCTGCTGCTGGTGGCCGGCCTGGCGTTGCTGGGACTCTGGATCGTCACCCGGCCTGAGCCCGGCAGCGCGGCGGCGGAGTCGACGGCGCGCCTCGTGCGTCGCTGAGGCCAAGCATCTTTGAGGTTGGGGAGCCGGCAGCCGTACAATGGGCATCGATCATGGACAGGAGTCTCCCCGATGTCTGAACCCAAGCCGACCTACCGTCACGATTACCGGCCGCCCGCCTACCGTGTGACCCATGTCGAGCTGACTTTCGAACTTGACCCCGCCGCGACCAAGGTCAAGGCGAGCCTGCAGCTGGAGCGCCACCCGCAAAGTGGAGGTGAGGCGCCTCTAGAACTCGATGGTGAGCAGCTGATCCTCAAGCGGATCGCCATCGATGGTCAGGTGCTTGCCGACGACGAGTACTCGCTCAGCGAGGCCGGATTGACCGTCCACCGTCCACCCAGGCAGTTTCGCCTGGATACGGAAGTCGAGATCGCGCCCAGCGAGAACACGGCACTGGAAGGGCTTTATCTTTCCAACGGCATGTACTGCACCCAGTGCGAGGCCGAGGGTTTTCGCCGCATCACCTACTATCCGGATCGTCCGGACGTGATGGCCACTTTCTCCACCACCGTGATCGGAGACAGGGGCAGCCAGCCGGTGCTGCTCTCCAACGGCAACCCGGTGGAGCGGGGCGAACTGCCGGGTGGGCGACACTTCGTGACCTGGGACGATCCGTTCCCCAAGCCCAGCTACCTGTTTGCCCTGGTGGCCGGCGACCTCGAGAAGGTCGAGGATCGCTTCACCACCATGAGTGGGCGTGAGGTCACGCTGCAGATCTGGGTCGAGGAGGAGAACCTCGGCAAGACCGACCACGCCATGGCTTCGCTCAAGCGCGCCATGACCTGGGACGAAGAGACCTACGGACGCGAGTACGACCTCGACCTGTTCATGATCGTGGCGGTCAACGACTTCAACATGGGCGCCATGGAGAACAAGGGGCTCAATATCTTCAACTCATCGGCGGTGCTGACCCACCCGCACACCGCCACCGATGCCGCCTTCCAACGGGTCGAGAGCATCGTGGCCCACGAATATTTTCACAACTGGTCGGGCAACCGCGTGACCTGCCGCGACTGGTTCCAGCTCTCGCTCAAGGAGGGCTTCACCGTCTTTCGCGACCAATGCTTCTCCGCCGACGTCAATTCGGCGCCGGTCAAGCGCATCGAGGACGTGTCATTCTTCCGTACCTCGCAGTTCGCCGAGGACGCCGGACCTACCGCTCATCCGGTGCGCCCCGATCATTACATCGAGATCGGCAACTTCTACACCCTGACCATCTACGAAAAGGGCGCCGAGGTGGTACGCATGCTGTGCAACCTGGTGGGCTGGGAAGCCTTCCGTCGTGGCAGCGACCTCTACTTCGAACGCTTCGATGGCCAAGCGGTGACCATCGAGAACTTCGTCGAGTGCATGGCCGAGTCGTCTGGGCAGGATCTCTCTCAGTTCATGCGGTGGTACTCCCAGGCCGGCACCCCGGAGATCGACGCTTACGGTGAATACGACTACGCCAATGCCGAGTACCACCTGACCCTGCGTCAGCGTACGCCTGCGACGCCTGGTCAGCCCGAGAAGCAGCCGTTGCACATTCCCGTGCGCATGGGCCTGGTGGGCACCAAATCGGGGCGCGACCTGCCCTTGACACTGAATGGAGAGTCGCTCGGCAGCGATGCTGTGATCCACCTGCACGAGACGGAGCAGACCTTCGTCTTCTCCAACGTCCGTGAGGCGCCGGTGCCTTCACTGCTGCGCGGCTTTTCGGCGCCGGTCCAGCTACGTTTTCCTTACGGCCGCGAGGACCTGGCTTTCCTGTTGGCAAACGATTCCGACGGCTTCAACCGCTGGGATGCGGGTCAGCGGTTGGCCATGCTGGCGCTGGACGACCTCATCGCCGCCCATCGAAATGGCGTCGAAAAAGTCATGGACACACGCGTGGTCGAGGCTTTCCGTGCCTTGCTGGAACGCGGCAGCGACGACAAGGCGGTACTGGCCGAGATGCTGACGCTGCCCTCCGAGGCTTACATCGCCGAGCAGCAGCCGCTGGTGGATGTCGAGGCGATCCACGCCGCGCGGGTCTTCGTCAAGCAGTCGCTGGCCGCGACCCTTCGCGACGAATTGCTGCGCGTCTACGAGGAGAATCGTAGCGACGAACCCTATGCGCCGGAGCCGGAGCAGATCGCACGGCGCAGCCTGAAGAACGTGGCACTCTCCTACCTGATGGCGATCGAGGATGAGCAGGCCATCGAGCTTGCCCGCAGGCAGTTCGAGGCCGATCACAACATGACCGACGTGCGCCATGCGTTGACGCTGCTGACCCACAGTAGCCGTGACGACCTGGCGACTCCCGCGCTGCGTGCCTTCGGCGAGAAGTGGGCTCACGACTCCCTGGTGATGGATCAGTGGTTCGCCATCCAGGTCACCCGGCCGCAGGCGGACGCCCTGGACCGGGTCAAGCACTTGATGGCACATCCGGCGTTCTCGCTGAAGAATCCCAACAAGGTGCGGGCGCTGGTCGGCACCTTCGCCAACCAGAACCGGGTCAACTTCCACCGTGCCGACGGCGAGGGCTACCGGCTGTTGACCGACGTGGTGATCGAGCTCAACCGGCTCAACCCGGAAATCGCCGCGCGCCTGATCACGCCGCTGACCCGCTGGCGCCGCTTCGACGAATCGCGCCAGGAGCTGATGAAGGGTGAGCTCGAACGCATCCGCGCCGAGAAACTCTCGCCGAACGTGTATGAAGTGATTGAAAAGGCCCTGGCCTAGCAAGCCAATTCCGCTGCGCTCGATACCCTTTCATGGGGCTTCGAGCGCAGCGGAGCATCAATAGATCAACCAGCTCAACACCGTCACGCCCAACACCGCCCAGATCAAGGTGGCGAACAGGCTGCGGCGCAGCAGGGCGCGCAGGGCGAGATAGAGCAACCACAGCCCGAGCAACAGCACCGCCAGGCTGATCACGGTGGCGGGGATACCCAGCGAATTCGCCAGGCCGTCGAAGAAGCCGCGGGCGGAAGCCCCCAGGTTCTGGAAGAAGACGAGCAGCAAGTCGACCACGAAGCGAATGATCTCGCCCAGTGTCTGCCCTAGCCAGGTGAAGAAATCTTGCATATGCGAGTCCGGTCGGTTTACTCGATCATGTCGAGCACGGTGCCTACGATATCATCCATGGTGACCAGGCCAAGCAACTTGTTGTCGTCCAGTACCAGTACACGTTTGACTACGCTGTCGGTCATCAAGCTGGCGACGTGGCGCACGTCCAGCGATTCACCGACCCCGATGGCGGGCTTGGCGCAGACGTCATAGACGTTGATCAGGTCGATGTCGCCGTTCTCGGCGACGATGGTCTTGAGGATATTGGTGTAGGTGATCAGCCCCCAGGCATCGTGGGGATCCTGCTGTTCCACCACCAGGCTTTTCAGATTGTGACGCTTCATCAGGCTCAGCGCATCGCGCAGGGTGGCAAAGGGGGATACCGTCACCACGTCGCGGTTCATGATGTCCTTGACCAACATTTCGTTCTCTCCGTCAAACCATTCGCTCAGACATCTTGCCTGAGTCGTTCTTCGAAGCGCTTGACCTGCGCCATGTCGATGCCGCCGAGATGTTCCACCGGCAGCGTCATGACCAGCCCGCGGGAGTCCTCGCCGGTCGGGTTCAGTACTTGGCGTATCGCCTTGAGCACTCTCAGCGAGAGGCTCTTCTCCAGCGTCAGCAGCATGATGCTCTGGCTGCCTTCGTAGGTCAGCCCGAAGAAGGTCTTCTTGCGCTCACCGCCGATACCGCGGCCGGACATCAGCGTCATGCCGACCGCCCCGGCCTCGGTCGCGGCATCGATGCACTCCTGCTCAAGATCTTCCGGCACGATGGCGACCAACAGCGAAAACTTCATGTCGTCTTGCCTCCCGGCTGCGCCAGTTTTTCCATCAGAATGGCATAGCTCATTACGGTCACGATAGGAAAGATCGAGGCAAAGGCGATCAGCCCGAAGCCGTCGATCAACACGTTGCGGCCATCGATCTGGCTGGCCAGCCCGATCCCCAGCGCGGTAACCAGGGGTACCGTCACTTCGGAGGTAGTCACGCCGCCCAGGTCGAAGGCCAGCGCTACGATGTAGCGAGGCGCCAATGCAGTGAGCAGGATCACCAGCACATAGCCGCCGATGATGTAGTAGTGGATCGAGTCGCCGGTGATGATGCGATGCACACCGATGGTAATGCCGATGGCCACGCCCAGCGCTACCAGCAGACGGATGACGTTGCCCTGGATCTTGCCTGCGGCGGCCTCTTCGGCCTGCTGGCCCACGGCGATCAGCGCCGGCTCGGCCATGGTGGTGGCAAAGCCGATGCAGAAGGCGAACAGGTAGACCCACAGCCAGGTGTCGAAGCCGATCAGCTGTGCGGCCATGCTCTGGCCTATCGGGAACAGGCCGAGCTTGAGCCCCACCACGAAGGCGTAGAGTCCCACGATCACCAGGACGAAGCCGACACCGACCTTGAGTGGGCTGGCCAGAGGGTGGCGCAGCACAGCGTATTGGAAGAACAGAATGACCAGGATGATCGGCAGCACGTCGCGCAGCATGCCGAACAGGTCGAGAATCATCGTCACCCAGCCGGCCGGCTGCGCGACGTCATCCGCGGCGAGTAGCTGAGCGGCGCCGCCGGTCAGCGTGCCCGGATCGGCATAGACCAGGATGCCGTAGAGCTGCACGCTGATCATTGGCACCATCACCGCCAAGGCCACCAGGCCGAAGCCGTCGATCAGCGGATTGCGCCCACGGATCGAAGACGCCAGGCCGATGCCCAGCGCGGCGATCAGCGGCACGGTCACGATATTGGTGGTGACGCCGCCGGAATCGTAGGCCAGGCCGACGATCTCCTCGGGGGCGAAGAAGGTCACCAGCACTACCACCACGTAGCCGACGATCATGTACCAGTGCAGCGGGTGGCCCAGGATCACGCGAAATACGCCAAGTGCCATCACCAGCCCCACGGAGCTTGCCACGATCAGTCGCAACGTCAGGGCATCGATGCGTCCCTCGCTGATTATCGCGGCCTGTTCGGCGACGGCGATCAGGGCGGGTTCTGCCACTACCGCCGAGAAACCGATGGCAAAGCCGAACAGCATCAGCAGTGGCATGGAGCCGCGCCGGGTGAACTGGTTGGCGAGCCGTTTGCCCACCGGGAAGATGCTGAGCTCGAGCCCCTGCAGAAAGAGTGCCACGCCGACGGCCACGATCAGCAGACCCACGGCCATGCTCAGCCCACCCTCCGGCCACTCGCGCAGCAGTAGCGCCTGGAATGCCACCACCACGATGATGATCGGCAGCAGGTTGCGCAGGGCATGGGCAAGCGCGTGAAGAAAATCCTTGAACTGCTCTACCAAGACCGACTCCCTGGCAATATCGGTTGGGCAATGGTGTCGCGGCTAGCGTTGGCGGCGCAATGCAGCGGGCGATTGGCCTGCGCGGCTGCCACACTATACCATCGGCCTATGACAGTTAGCAGGCGCTAATGCAGGCACCATCCTTGACCCGTATCAAGCAAGGGGTCCACGGCAGCGGACAGGAGAACGCGAATGAACATGACAGTGATCGTCACTCTGGTGGTGTTGGCGCTGCTGGTGATCTACGGAGCCAGTATCTACAACCGCCTGGTGGCGCTGAAGAACCGCTATCAGAACGCCTTTGCTCAGATCGAGGTGCAACTCAAACGGCGCTACGACCTGATTCCCAACCTGGTGGAGACCGCCAAGGCCTACATGGCCCACGAGCGCGACACACTGACCGCCGTGACCGAAGCGCGCAATGCCGCCCTGGCCGGTTTGAAGTCGGCTGCCGCCCGTCCGGGCGAACCCGGAGCCATGGCCGAGCTGGCCGGCGCCGAGGGGGCGCTGGGTGCCGCCTTGGGGCGGCTCAACGTGGTGATGGAAGCCTATCCCGACCTCAAAGCCTCCGACAACATGCGCCAGCTCTCCGAGACGCTTACCAGTACCGAGAATCGCGTGGCGTTTGCACGCCAAGCCTTCAACGACGCGGTCATGCAGTACAACACCTACAAGCAGAGCTTCCCGCCGGTCTTGTTGGCGGGGCCGCTGGGTCATCGTGAGGATGCAGCGCTGCTTGAGTTCGATGACAGCGCCGAGATCCAGGCGGCGCCCAGCGTGCGCTTCTGACCGGTGTCGACGATGGATTTCTTCGGTGCTCAGCAGCGTGCACGGCGCCTGACCGTCTGGCTGGTCGCACTGCTGTTGATGGCCGTGGTCGGCATGATTGGTGCGGCCGTCGTGGTGGTGGCATTGGCCATGGCGCTGCTCGATGGCGGTCAGGCTGGGGCCCACCCGCTGGCCCTGGCGCTCGATCCGCTGCTGCTCGGCGGCGTGGCCATCGGCGTGCTGCTTGTCGTGGGGGCCGGCAGTCTGACGCGTCACTTGCAGTTGCGTAGCGGTGGTCCTGCGGTAGCCGAGGCGCTCGGTGGTCGGGCGATCAATGGCGGCACCCGCGACCCCGACGAGAGTCGCTTGCTCAACGTGGTGGAGGAGATGGCCATTGCGGCAGGCTTGCCGGTGCCGGCGGTCTATCTCCTCGATGAGCCGGGGATCAATGCCTTCGCCGCCGGCCATACGCCCCAGGACGCTGCAATCGGTGTGACACGAGGAGCCATTCGCTGCCTCACCCGGGATGAGTTGCAGGGTGTGATCGCTCATGAATTCAGCCATGTGCTGCATGGCGACATGCGACTCAACATGCGTCTGATCGCGCTGCTGTATGGCATCTTGGTTATCGGCCTCGTCGGGCGCATGCTGCTGCGTGGCACGGCGGTCCGGCACATGGGCCGAGGATCGCGTCAGAACAACGGGCGGGCCGTAGTGCTGGGGGCGGGGCTGGCCCTGATGCTGGTGGGCTTCGTCGGTACCCTGTGCGGCAATCTGATCAAGGCCGCGGTCAGTCGTCAGCGCGAGTTCCTGGCCGATGCCAGCGCGGTGCAGTACACCCGCAACCCGGCCGGCCTGGCCGATGCCCTGAAGCGCGTAGCAGCGCATGCCCATGGCTCCGAGTTGCGTGCTACCGGCGCCGAGGAGTTCAGTCATCTCTATTTCAGTCGTGGTTTGCCTGGCCTGCGTGGGTTGACCGCCACCCATCCGCCGTTGACGACCCGCATACGCCGCCTCGAACCTGAGTGGGACGGTCGCCTGCCCGAGCCGAGTGCCAACCGTGAACCGACCAAGCAGGCCGGTCCGGGTAAGGGGGCGGCACAGGCAAGGCCGGCCCAGGCAGCGACGCTGGCTGGAACCTTGGCCCTGCGGGTCGGCGAGCCACGCGGTGAAGACCTGCAGCAGGCGCATGGGGCGCTGGCCGGTATCGACCCAGTACTGCTCGAGGCCGCTCACGACCCCTATGCGGCTCGTGCCGTGATCTACGGCATCCTGATGGGGGTCGACCCGGCCAGCCGCACCCGCCAGCGCGAAGACTTGGTCGAGTCGGCCCTGCCGGACGTGCTGGCTGAGCTGGATCGTCTGGAGCAACCGCTTGGCAAGGTGCTTCCCGGCCAGCGGCTGGCGCTGATCGAGCTGTGCCTGCCGTTGCTGAAGCAGCTTTCGGTGGCTCAGTACGCACGCTTTCGTCACTGCCTCGAGCGGCTGATGGCAGCCGAGCAAGATCCCGGGGCCCTGCAATGGGCCCTGCATCGCCTGATCGTAGTCGGTAGTGAGGGGGCGGTGCATCATCGCGGGCGTCGGCAGTCGCTGGCCCGGCTCGAGGCTCCGGTGGCACGCCTATTGTCGAGCCTGGCGCTGGCGGGGAGCAATGAGGAGGCGCAGGCAGCGGACGCGTTCCGTGAAGCGGCCGCTACGCTGGGCCTGTCCATGCGGTTGCTGGCCCAGCCGGCTACCCCTCACGAGCTCGATCGGGCCTTGGATCATTGCCGCCAATTGGACGATGACGAACGGGTGAGGCTGCTCGGTGCAATGGCGCACTGCGTTGCCCATGATGGTCATGTTTCCGCTCAGGAAGCTGAGCTGCTCCGGGCCGTGGCCTGGTCGCTTGGCTGCCCGCTACCGATCACTGCCACGAATTGAGGCGGGAGAGGGATCGTTTTGCCCTTCCGCTGTCCAAGCAGTAGGGTGATCCGCGCCCCGGCGGCTTGCAGCGACCGCCGGGCTCTGCTGGAATGGAGCCCTTTTGCTGGTCTCATATGGATGGGAGAAAGCCGATGGCCAAGACGCCCTGGATTCCTGTCGCCGTAGCGTTGACCCTTGCCTTGGGGCTGGCGGGTTGCGGCGACAACGATGAGGAGGAGGCCGTACCAAACCAGGCTGAGGAGCCCTCGACACCGCCTCCCGCGGCAGAAGAGGAGGTGGAAACCGAGGACGAATCGCTGCCTGCCGTGCCGGAAGACGAAACCGCCCTCGAGCCCGGCGAGGAGATCGAGGCTGATACCGAGACGCTGGGTGAATCTCCTGTTGATACTCTGGAAGAGGGAGGGGCGCTTCCGGGCGAGCCGACTCGTGACGATATAGACGCCATTCTCGAGGATACCGAGCGCCGTTTTGAAGAGGCGCAGCGTCAGATCGACCAACAGTTCGAGGAAGTGGAACGCGACGGGCCCGCCTTGGAACCGATGGAGGGTTCCGCAGAGCCCGGCCGGCGCCTCGAGCCCATGGAGAACGATGAGGGCAGCACGGCTTCGGACATTGAAAGGGAGGCCGAGCGAACCGGTGAGGTCACCCAGTCGGACGTCGATGCCTGGCTCGAAGAGACCGAGCGGCGCTTCGAGGAGGCGCGTCGCCAGCTCGACGAACAGTTCGAAGAGGCTGAGCGGCGTGAGCCCAGAAGCGAAGCGCCGCAGTTCGAAATCGAAGACTGATCGACGAAAAAGGCCCATCGTGAAGATGGGCCTTTCGTCTGACTGCCAGGCCGCCTTCGGGTGGCCGGGCGCCGGTCCGACCGAGGTGTTACCTCAGTTGGCGAGCCGGATGTTGGAGGCCTGAAGGCCTTTTTTGCCCTGGGTCACGTCGAAGGTAACCTTCTGACCGTCCTGCAGGGTCTTGAAGCCTTCAGCCTGAATCTCGGAGAAATGCGCGAACAGGTCATCACCGCCGTCGTCCGGAGAGATGAAGCCGTAGCCCTTGGTATCGTTGAACCACTTGACAGTGCCAGTTGCCATTGTCGATTTTCCTTACTTACAGTTTGATCGTGCTGGGCACTCGGCAATGCCGGGCCCGAAGTGCGTGGGCAAGAGACGAAAAGTGCGCTTCGGGTGCATCGAGAACTCGATATACGACGGGACGACTTTCCACTTTGCAGACCAACGCAGCGGTAACAGTCGGTGTGGAGGTTGCGATCTATGGCATGGGCCTCGCATCACCGATATCACTCGCTCAATCCACTGTAGATAGAAAAATTACAAGCGTCCAGAGAATCCGTTGCCTTAAATTGACCATACTTTGGGCTGCCCGTAGCCCCACTTGGCCGCCTTCGGCTACCCTCCTCGCCAGGCCACTCAACCTCCTTTCCTTGAAGCGGACCCAACCATGTTCGATGCTCAATTCTGGCCTTTTGTGATCGCCATTACGCTGCTGTCGATGAGTCCGGGAGTCGACACTCTGCTGGTCATTCGCAATACCGCCCGCGGTGGCGTGCGCGACGGCGTGCTCACCAGCCTGGCGATCTGCTGCGGCCTGTTCGTGCATGCCACGATTTCGGCGCTGGGCATTTCGCTGATACTGCTGCAGTCGGCCTGGGCATTCAGTGCGCTCAAGATGGCGGGGGCGGCGTACCTCATATGGTTGGGGCTCAACGGCTTGATGGCAGCGCGACGCGGCAGTGGTCTGCCGCTTACGGCAGTGCGGGGCGAACGGCAAGCCGTGCCGGTTTGGCGGCCGCTGCGCGAAGGGCTGCTCTCCAACGTGCTCAATCCCAAGACAGTGGTCTTCTATATGGCTTTTCTGCCCCAGTTCATTGCGCCGAGCGACCCGGCATTGCTCAAGTCGCTGTGGCTTGCCGGGGTGCACTTCGTGATTGCCAACCTGTGGCAGATCGCCATCGTGTTCATGGTCGGTAGCGCAGGGCGTTGGCTGGCCAGCCGACTCTTTTCCCGTGCGCTGAACGGAGTGACCGGGGCTGTGCTGATCCTGTTCGGCGTCAGGCTGGCGCTGGAACGGCCACCAGCCTGACCGCTTGGAGCGGCCTTCAGTTGCGGGCGAGCAAGGAGGCGTCGTAGCGCACCGTCTTCTCCGCCTGGCTGAGCATGGCCACGCCTTCGCTGTTGCCGCCGTTGGCCAGGCTCTCGAAGATTACCCGATAGGAGAGCACTGCCTGGACGTAGTCGCGGGTCTCGCGGAAGGGAATCGACTCGACGAACAGGTCGAACTCTTCCGGTGCATCGCGCAGCCAGCGGTCGACTCGGCCCGGGCCGGCATTGTAGGCAGCGGCGGCGGCCAGTCGGTTGCCCCGATAGCGACTGGTCATGTCGCGAATGTAGGTGCTGCCCAGGCGGATGTTGAGCTCGGGGTCGAGCACGCCGTAAGGGCCGGGGTCGCTGATGCCGAGCTGGCGGCTGAGCAGCGTGGCGGTGCCCGGCATGATCTGCATCAGGCCACGGGCACCGGCCGGTGACAGTGCGTTCGGATTGTAGGCGCTTTCGCGCCGTGCGATGCCCATCAACAGGTAAGGATCCACCCCGGTTTGCTGGCCCCAGTACATGAAGTGATCGCGGTAGGCTTCGGGGAAGCGCCAGTCCAGCGCGTCCCACAGCTGGGCGGTGATGGTGGTCTGTACCAGGCGGGCATGCCAGCCGCGGCGGGCGGCATAATCGGCCAACGCCCTGATTTCCCGCGGTGATGCGGTAGCGGCCGCATGCAGCCATTCGCTGTTGGCCAAGCCCTCCTCACCGATGCGCAGCAGCGCCTCGGTGCGCTGTACCGTCGGCCACTGGGCCACCTGGTCGCGGAAGTCGTCGTTGAGCGTGCTGCGCTCCAGGTTCAGGGAGTAGGGGCGGCCGATGCGGTCGGCGGCGGCGAAGCCGAAGAAGTTGCGCCCTTGGGCGGCTAGCGCGTAGGCCACCTCGGCACGCTCCTGGTCGCCCAGCTGTTCGTGGGCACGGGCTTTCCAGTACTGCCAGCGGCTGTCGCTGCGGGCCTCTTCTGGCAATAGTTCGACCCAGCGAAGCACGTCGTTCCAATCGCGGTTTGCCAGCGCATGACGTATGCGCAGCTCGAGCACGCGGGTAGTGCCGATGCGCGGCAGGGCCTCGTCGACCCATCCCATGTTGTGGGTGATGTCACGCACCATCGAATAGAAGGCAAGATCCTCCTCGATGGCGTGGCGATGACGCTCTTCGATCGGCAGGTGGGCGGCGATCTTGCGCCACGCCTCCATGGCGGCCTCGGTATCGGCGCGGATGAAGCCATGCATGGCCGCGGCGAAGAACGGGCCGCTGCCGCGGCACTCGGGGCCGATGCAGGTGGGGACACGGGTGATGTCGGCATAGCTGCGCTGCAGCCGCTCCACAGCGTCGCGTCCTTCCTGCCAGCGACTGCCGAGCTGTCGCCCAAGGTAGCTGACGAGGCCGGTCTCGCCCTGCTCCCAGGCGAGCATCTTGCGCTCCCACACGTCGGACTCGCTGATCTCGCCGCTGGCGCGGAGCCGGTCGAAGAGAGTGTCGCAGGCCGACGGCTGCGAGCGGCCTACGCGCCAGAGGGTGCGGCCGCCTGCCGCCGCCGCTTGAGGGTCGCTGCCGAGCAGGGCGGTGTAGTAGTAGCATTGACGCTCGGTGCCGCTTGGCTCGCCGTCGGCCACGGCCAGCAGGCTGCCGTAGCGCCCGGCGGCGCCATAGCGGGCGATCGCCTGGCCCCGCATCCAGTCGGCGACGGGCGCTCCGCGATGGCGTTCGATGAATTCCAGGATCTGGCCCGGCTCGGCCTGGGGCAGGCGGCTGCGCAGACGGTGATACTCCACGTAGCCTTCCAGCACGTGGCCGTTGATGGCGGTCTGGTCGATTCGATGCCACTCATGATTGCGCGCGGCTTCCAGCGCCGTGCGCATGGCGCTGTCGCTGGGCTGGGCATGCGCGGTGACGGAAAGGCTGACAGCTGCCGCAGCGAGCCAACCGGACGCGCGGCGGAACGATAAGAAATGGCGCATGTTGGACAGTCTCCGGAAGGCGATGACGAACCACCCTATCCTCGCCTATCGACGTCGCTTTGAGTAGACCGTCGCGTCGTTTTATCGTCACTTCAACGGAATTTTTCTCAAGGGCTCGACGCGGGTCTCGGTCCTTGTGTCGATCACCTCTGCCGACTAGTCTAGCAAGATTGAATCAAACGCTTGTTGGGGGTGGGATGAACGAACGTGACGATCCGCAGATCGGGCCTGCCGCGGCAGACCGAAGTCCCGACGCCTGGCGAGCCGGCCTGAGCCGTTTCGTCAACGTCATCCCTCACACCCGCGAGCTCGGCCTCGAGGTGGAGGAGGTCAGTCCGCCTTGGGTGCGCATGCGCTTGCCGTGGCGCGACGAGCTGCTGGGCGATACCGAGCGTGGCTTGGTGCACGGTGGCGTACTGACCATGCTGCTCGATACCGTATGCGGCTCGGCGGTGCTGTGTAGCCTGCCGGCGCCGGAAGTCTGCCCGACGCTCGACCTGCGCGTGGATCACTACCGCCCGGCACTGGCCGGCCAGACGATCATGGCCGAGGCTCGGGTGCTGCGGGTGACCAATGCCATGGTCTTTACCGAGGGTACGCTATGGCAAGAGCCGGGCCGGCCCATCGCCCGCGGTATCGGCAATTTCGTGCGCCTGGGGGAGCGGAATACGCCTGAAGGGTTTGCCGAGGCGCTGTTCGGGGAGACCGCTCATGCCTGAAGGTTTCCACGACGCGGCCTGGCTGGCCCGGACCCGTGCCGAGGGGGATGTCGCCGCCTGGCTCGAACGGCTCCCCTACGCCCGTTTCATCGGTGTTACGGCAACGCCGGATGTCGCAGGCGATGGCCTGGTGTTTCATCTCGACCCGCGTGAGCACAACGTGGGCAATATCCTGCTGCCGGCGTTGCATGGCGGGGTGGTAGCGGCTTTCATGGAAACTGCAGGCACCCTCGACCTGATGCTCTCGGCGCGTGAGCCTCGGCTGCCTCGCATCGTGGATTTCTCCATCGATTACCTGCGTACGGCCCGGGTCGTACCTACCCATGCGAAATGCCGCCTGCTGCGAGAGGGGCGGCGTCTGGCCAACGTGCAGGTCACGGCCTGGCAGAAAGCGGAGGATGAGCCGGTGGCCACGGCCCGCTTGCACATGGTGCTGGGTACGCTGGAACCGAACGACGCTTGAAAACCTGAAGTCGGACCCCATATCGCTGAACAGTTCTGAAACGGTGGCGCGCCACGCGCTGCCGTGAGTTCAAGCCATGAGGTAACCGATCCATGTCCACGACCGCTCACGAGGAAACGCTCGGCTTCCAGACCGAGGTGAAGCAACTGCTGCACCTGATGATCCACTCGCTCTACTCCAACCGGGAGATATTCCTGCGCGAGTTGATCTCCAATGCCGCCGATGCCTGCGACAAACTGCGTTATGCCGCACTCGACAACGATGCCATCTACGAAGGCGACAGCGAGTTGCGCATCGAAATCGAGCACGACGAGAAGGGCGCTACCGTGACCGTGCGCGACAACGGCATCGGCATGAGCCGTGACGAGGTGATCCAGAACCTCGGTACCATCGCGCGCAGCGGCACTGCCGAATTTCTCAAGCAGCTCTCCGGCGAACAGCAGAAGGATGCACGCCTGATCGGCCAGTTCGGCGTGGGCTTCTACTCCAGCTTCATCGTTGCCGACGAAGTCACGGTGCGCACGCGCAAGGCGGGCAGCGACAAGGCCGAAGGGGTCGAGTGGCGCTCCAAGGGCGAAGGCGAATTCACCGTTGCCGACCTCGAGCGTGAGGCGCACGGTACCGAGATCGTCCTGCACCTGAAGAAGGATGCCAAGGAGTTTGCCGACGACTTCCGGCTGAGAAGCCTGGTACGCAAGTACTCCGACCATATCGAAGTGCCGGTGCGCATGCCCAGGGTCGAGACTGCCAAGGACGACGAGGGCAACGAGATCGAGGGCAGCGAAGTCACCACCTGGGACAACGTCAATGAGGCCACCGCGCTGTGGGTGCGGCCCAAGGGCGAGGTTTCCGACGACGAGTACAAGGCTTTCTACAAGCACGTGGCCCATGACTTCAGCGATCCCCTGACCTGGAGCCACAACAAGGTGGAGGGCAAGCTCGAGTACACCAGCCTGCTCTACGTGCCAGGGCGCGCGCCTTTCGACCTTTACGAGCGCGATGGGGCCCGCGGCGTCAAGCTCTATGTGCAGCGCGTCTTCATCATGGACGACGCCGAGCAGTTCCTGCCGCTCTACCTGCGTTTCATCAAGGGTGTGCTGGATACCCGTGAGCTGTCGCTCAACGTCTCCCGCGAGCTTCTGCAGCAGGATCCCAAGGTCGAGAAGATCAAGAACGCGCTGACCAAGCGGGCGCTGGACATGCTGAAGAAACTGGCCAAGGACAAGGAGGCCTACCAGACCTTCTGGAACACCTTCGGCAGCGTGCTGAAGGAAGGGCCTGCCGAGGACTTTGCCAATCGCGACAAGATCGCCGGGTTGCTGCGCTTCTCCAGCACGCACACCGACAGTACCACCCAGGACCAGTCGCTGGCTGATTACGTGTCGCGGATGAAGGAAGGGCAGGAGAAGATCTACTACATCGTCGCCGAGGGCTTCAATACGGCCAAGTCGAGCCCGCATCTGGAGATCTTCCGCAAGAAGGGCATCGAAGTGCTGCTGCTTTCCGATCGCATCGATGAGTGGCTGATGAGCCACCTGCACGAGTTCGAGGGCAAGCGTTTCGTCGACGTGGCCAAAGGCGAGCTGGACCTCGGCGAGATCGAGGGCGAAGAGGAGAAGAAGGCCCAGGAAGAGACCGCCAAGGCCAAGGAGGATCTGGTCAAGCGGGTCAAGGAGGCGCTGGGCGATGCGGTACAGGAGGTCAAGGTGACCCATCGACTGACCGACTCGCCTGCCTGCGTGGTGCTGCCCGAGCATGAGATGGGCTACCAGATGCGGCGTATCATGGAGGCCGCCGGGCAGAAGATGCCGGAGGTCAAGCCGATCCTCGAGCTCAATCCCGACCACGCCCTGGTAGAGCGGCTCGAAGCCGCCGACGGCGAGCGCTTCGCCGACCTGGCCCAGGTACTGCTCGACCAGGCGGTCATAGCCGAGGGTGGGCATCTCGACGACCCGGCGGCCTACGTGCGGCGGCTCAACGCCCTGCTGACGACCTGAACTCCTTCCAAGGCTTCCTGGCGAGGCCTCGACCTTCCATAGGCCGCCTGCGGGCGGCCTTTTCATATCCATACGCGTCTATTCGGGCCGCCCTTGACGTAAACGTCACTGGCCGTTTTTTTCCTTTTTTTCAGCTGGATAGTGCTACATTCAGGTGCCATCCATTGATTGCGCTGCGGTTGTGCATTGCGGCATGGTCAGGTATGAATAGCCGGTTGACCCATCCGAAATTCAATAACCACAAGGGAGATCCAACGTGAAGATTGGTGCACCCAAGGAGCTCGCCAAGGGAGAGGCGCGTGTCGCGCTAACTCCCGACAGTGCGCAGTTCATCCAGAAGCTTGGACACGAATGCCTGATTGAATCCGGGGCCGGTATCGCTGCCGGCTTCGATGATGACACCTATCGCACGGCCGGCGTCACGGTGGTAGAGAGCGCCGAGGCGCTGTGGCAAGAAGCCGAGATCGTGATCAAGGTGCGTGAGCCCAGCGAGGCGGAAGTCGAGCACCTGCGCGAGGGCCAGACCCTGATCGCCTTCTTCTGGCCGGCACAGAACGAGGCACTGCTGGAGAAGTGTCGGGCCAAGGGCGCGACTGTCATCGCCATGGACATGGTGCCGCGGATCTCCCGGGCCCAGAAGATGGATGCGCTCTCCTCCATGGCCAATATCGCCGGTTACCGCGCGGTGATCGAGGCGGGTAACAACTTCGGCCGCTTCTTCACCGGCCAGGTCACAGCCGCCGGCAAGGTGCCGCCGGCCAAAGTGCTGGTCATCGGCGCCGGCGTGGCGGGGCTTGCCGCCATCGGTACCGCGACCAGCCTCGGTGCCGTGGTGCGGGCCTTCGACGTACGCCCCGAGGTGGCCGAGCAGATCGAGTCGATGGGCGCCGAATTCCTGTTCCTCGACTTCGAGGACAATCAGGATGGCTCCGGTACCGGCGGCTATGCGGCGCCCTCCAGCCCCGAGTTTCGCGAGAAGCAGCTTGAATGCTTCCGCGAGCAGGCCCCCGAGGTCGACATCGTCATCACCACCGCCCTGATCCCGGGCCGGCCGGCGCCCAAGCTGTGGCTCGAGGACATGGTCAAGGCGATGAAGCCCGGTTCGGTGATCATCGACCTGGCCGCCGAGAAGGGCGGCAACTGCGACCTCACCGTGCCGAACGAGCGTGTCGTCACCGACAATGGCGTGGTGGTGGTCGGTTACACCGACTTCCCGTCGCGCATGGCGACCCAGGCCTCGCTGCTCTATGCCACCAACATCCGCCACATGCTCACCGATCTGACGCCCGAGAAGGACGGCACGATCGTGCATGACATGGAAGACGACGTGATTCGTGGCGCTACCGTCACGCATCAGGGCGAGATCACCTTCCCGCCGCCGCCGCCCAAGGTCAAGGCGATTGCTGCCGCCAAGCCCAAGGAGAAGGTCAAGGAGCCGACTCCCGAAGAGAAGCGCGCCGCCGAACTCGCCACGTTCAAGGCGCAGACCAAGCGCCAGGCCACGCTGCTCGGCATCGGCGGTGCGCTGATGCTGCTGCTTGGCCAGATCGCGCCGGCTTCGTTCATGCAGCACTTCATCGTCTTCGTGCTGGCCTGCTTCGTCGGTTTCCAGGTGATCTGGAACGTCAGCCACTCACTGCATACGCCGCTGATGGCGGTCACCAATGCGATTTCCGGCATCATCATTCTCGGCGCCGTGCTGCAGATCGGCTCGGGTAACTGGATCGTGGTGCTCCTGGCGGCGATATCGGTGCTGATCGCCACCATCAACATCGTGGGCGGCTTCCTGGTGACACGCCGGATGCTAGCCATGTTCCAGAAATCCTGAGCGGCGGAGACAATTCATGTTGGCACAAGGTTTTGTATCGGCCGCGTCGATCGCGGCGAGCGTGCTGTTCATCCTTTCGCTGGGAGGACTGAGCGGCCAGGAGAAAGCCAAGCGGGCGGTGTGGTATGGCATCGTCGGCATGGCGGTGGCGGTGCTCTTCACCGCCTTCGGGCCGGGCATCGGCAATTACTGGCTGATGATCCCGATGATCGCGATCGGCTCGGTGATCGGCTGGAAGGTGGCCACGCGAGTGGCCATGACCGAGATGCCGCAACTGGTGGCGGCACTGCATAGTTTCGTTGGCCTCGCCGCGGTGTTCGTGGCCTGGAACGCCGATCTCGAGCGGCGTCGGGTGCTGGCTGCCCAGGCGCTGGGTGCCGGCTACCAGGAGTTCTCGGCCTTTGCCGCTTTGGTAGCCACCAAGGCGCCGGATGAACTCACCTTCCTGCAGTTGGAAGTGGTGTTCGCCATCTTCATCGGTGCGGTGACCTTCACCGGTTCGGTGGTCGCCTTCGGCAAGCTGGCGGGCAAGGTGGACGGCAAGCCGCACAAACTGCCCGGTGGTCATCTGCTCAACGCCGGTGCGGCAGCGCTCAGCCTGCTGTTGGCGATCCTCTACCTCAACGGCGCCGGCTTCTGGACGCTGCTGATCCTCGCGGCGCTGTCGTTCTTCATCGGCTGGCATCTGATCATGGGTATCGGCGGGGCCGATATGCCGGTGGTGGTGTCGATGCTCAACAGCTACTCCGGCTGGGCCGCGGCGGCCATCGGCTTCACCCTCTCCAACGACCTGCTCATCGTCACCGGGGCGTTGGTCGGTTCCTCCGGTGCGATCCTCTCCTACATCATGTGCAAGGCGATGAATCGTAATTTCGTCAGCGTGATCCTGGGGGGCTTCGGTGGAGCCCAGGGGCCGGCTGCCGAGATCGAAGGCGAGCAGGTGGCCATCGATGCGGGCGGCGTAGCCAGCGCGCTCAACAACGCCGACAGCGTGGTCATCGTGCCGGGCTACGGCATGGCGGTGGCCCAGGCGCAGAATGCCGTGAGCGAGCTGGTGCGCAAGCTGCGTGCCGCCGGCAAGCAGGTGCGCTTTGCCATCCATCCGGTGGCCGGCCGTTTGCCGGGGCACATGAACGTGCTGCTGGCCGAGGCCAGGGTGCCTTACGACATCGTGCTGGAGATGGACGAAATCAACGACGACTTCCCCAAGACCGACGTTGCCATCGTCATCGGCTCCAACGATATCGTCAATCCGGCCGCCCAGGACGATCCCAACAGCCCGATCGCCGGCATGCCAGTGCTGGAGGTCTGGAAGTCCTCGGTGGTGTTCGTCTGCAAGCGCGGTCAGGGCACGGGCTACTCCGGTATCGAGAACCCGCTGTTCTACAAGGAGAACACGCGCATGTTCTACGGCGATGCGCGGGAGAGCATCGACTCCCTGCTGTCACTGATCGACTGATGCGGCTGGGTGCCTCTGTGGGGCCCGCTGCAGTGCGTAACGGCAAGACATGCCCCCGAAAGGGGGCATTTTTCGTTACACTCGGAGCGACTTGTACTCATCGACCGATTTCGCGGGGCAGACATGTCAGACGATCCCATGCGGGTAGCAGTTCTGGGTGGCGGCAGCTTCGGCACGGCGCTTGCCAGTATCGCCGCCGACAACGGGGCCAGGGTGTGCCAGTGGTTGCGTGATCCCGAGCTTGCTGCGCAGATCAACCGTGAGCATCGCAACTCGCGCTATCTCCCGGAATACGACATCAACCCGGCAGTACGCGCTTCCAGCGACATGCAGGCGGTGCTCGCAGGGGCAGAGCTGGTGCTGGTGGCGATTCCCTCCAAGGCCTTCCGTGATGTGGTACGCCAGGCCAGGCCCTGGCTCAATCCTGATCAGATCCTGGTCAGCACTACCAAGGGGATCCAGGAAGAGGGTTTCAAGCTGATGAGCCAGATCCTCGAGGAGGAGACCGGCTTTACTCATATCGGCGTGATCTCGGGGCCCAACCTGGCCACCGAAATTGCGCAGAAACAGCTCACCGCCACCGTGGTGGCAAGCGACGATGCGTTGACGCGCACCCGGGTACAGCAGGCGCTGGGCTGCGATTACTTTCGCGTCTATGCCAGCAACGACCGCTACGGCGTCGAGCTGGGTGGGGCGCTCAAGAACATCTATGCCATTGCCGCTGGCATGGCCGCGGCGCTGGGCATGGGCGAGAATACCCGTAGCATGCTGATGACCCGCGCTCTGGCCGAGATGGGGCGCTTCGCCGTGAGCCAGGGCGCCAACCCGATGACCTTCCTGGGCCTTGCCGGAGTGGGCGATCTGATCGTGACCTGCTCGTCGCAGCTGTCGCGCAACTACCGCGTAGGTTTCGCCCTGGGCCAGGGCAAGGGGCTGGATGAGGCGGTCGAAGCGCTGGGCCAGGTCGCCGAAGGGGTCAACACGGTGCACCTGGTGCGCGACAAGGCGCGAGCAGAGGGTGTCTACATGCCGCTTGCCGAGGGTCTCCATCAGGTGCTCTTCGAAGGCGTGCCGGCTCGCGAGATGGCGCGCATGCTGATGCGCAGCGAGCAGAGCAGCGACGTGGAGTTCGTCCTACCCCGTGAGGACGTACAGCGGGCCCACCGCCACGTCGATGCGGGCGGGGGCGGGACATGAGTCGCCGGCTGTTCATCATGCGCCATGGCGAGGCTGGTCCGGGCCAGCCCGATAGTGAGCGCGTACTCACCGCTCGTGGCCATGCCGAGGCCGAGCGCATGGCCAACTGGCTTGGTCAGCAGCCTTTGGAAGGGGTTCGGCTCTACGCCAGCCCCTTTCGGCGGGCGTGTCAGACGGCCTCAGCGGTAGCCAAGGCGCTGGGCGTCGAGCACGAGGTGCTACCCATCGTTACGCCCGATGATTCGCCGCTCGCGGTCTGCGACTGGCTGCTTGCCAATGCGGGAGAGGCTCCCATCGTCCTGGTCAGCCATATGCCCTTGGTAGGTGAGCTTACCGCCCTGCTGGTGGAGGGGCGTGCCGACCGTGGGGTCGCCTTTCCCACCGCCGCCGTAGCCGAGCTCGACAGCGAAGTCTGGGCGGCGGGCTGTGCTCGGCTGCTACGCTTTACCGCACCGCACGACATTCGCTGAGAATAGCGGCGGCTAGATCCAGCCCGCCACCTTGAGGGCAAAGACGCCGAGGGTAATGGTCAGGCTGGCCATCAGCGTGGTCAGGGCGATGATGTTTGCGGAGAGTGCGGCATTGCCGCCCATCGCCTTGACCATCACGAAACTGGCTGCCGCAGTGGGGCTGGCGAAGAACAGGAAAAGTACGCCGAGCTCGCGACCTTCGAAACCGATCAGCCAGGCGGCCAGGGTGGCCCCCAGCGGCAGAGTCACCATCTTCATCAGGCTGGCGCCCGTCGCCAGTCTACCCGACGCCCGGATCGAGCCCAGCGACAGGGTGGCGCCGATGCAGATCAGGGCCAGGGGCAGGGTAAGCGAGGCGAAGTACTGCCCCGAGGTCATCAGCCACCCGGGCAGACGCAGCTCCATTGCCGCCACTGGAATGGCGGCTACCACCGAGAGGATCAGCGGGTTGCGCACGATATGACTGGCGATGCTGCGCCAGTCGGTACGCCTGCCTTGCTGATAGGTGGCCAGGACGATGACCGAAAAGGCGTTGTAGGTGAGGATGACCACGCCGAGCAGCAGCCCACCGGCGGAGAGGCCGTAGTCGCCATACATACCGGCGGCCAGTGCCAGCCCGACGATGCCGCAGTTGCCACGAAAGGCACCCTGGACGTAAACGCCACGTTCGGCGTGGGGCACACGCAGGATGGCCCAGCCCCAGGCCAGCAGGAAACTGACCAGGGTAGCCATTGCGAAATATGCGAGCAGCCCCGGATTCAGCGTGGCGTCCAGATCGGCCTTGATGATGCTGAGGAAAATCAGCGTCGGCATGGTCCCCTTGAACACCAGGCTCGAGGCGGTGGTGATGAAGGCCTGGTCAATCCAGCCCAGACGCTTGAGTCCCAGGCCGAGGAAGACCATGGCGAACACAGGAAGCGTAATCTCCAGGGTGGCGAAGAAGAGTTCGTGCAGGCCCATCAGCGTACCAGCCACAGGCCGGCGACAACGGCGGTGATCACGGTAATCCAGAACAGGCGGTTGCGAATGCGGGTGTCGCGTCGGGGCCGCGAGGGGCGTGGCATGGCTGACTCCAGAAGAAAGCGGCTGACATGGGCCGGAGGTCGACTTGGCGAGATAGAGTAAACCCGTTAGCCTGCTATCGCCACCGGTGGCCTGCCTGACCTGACCCTGGACCCCGTCATGACCGAACGTGCCACACATATGCGACCGCGACTGCTCTTCGCCCATGCCAACGGCTTCCCCGGCATGAGCTATCGCAGCCTGCTGGCGCCGCTGCATGAATGCTTCGACATCCACCCGGTCGATCGCCTCGGGCACCATCCCGACTACCCCGTGGGCGCCAACTGGCTGGCCCTGCGCGATGAACTCCTCGAACACGTGCTCGACGACGAAGGGCCGGTCATCGGCGTGGGGCACTCCATGGGGGGCGTGCTCATGGCCATGGCCGCGGAGCACGCGCCGCAGCGCTTTCGCTGCGTGGTGATGCTCGATCCGCCGCTGATGCTGGGCCTCGATGCATGGAGCATGAAAGTCGCCAAGCGCTTCGGCTTCGTCGACCGGGTCACGCCGGCGGGCAAGAGCAAGGGTCGCCGTGCGTCCTGGCCCGATCGCGATGCAATGGCCAACCACTTGCGTCGCCGAGGTCTGTTCCGGCGCTTCACGCCGGATGCGCTGCATGACTATGTCGAGGGCGGTACGCGACTGCGTGACGATGGGGCGGCCGAGCTGATCTACGACCCGGCGATCGAGACCGAGATCTTCCGCAACCTGCCCGATCACCTGACCCGGCTGCCGCAGCGGCTGCGGATTCCCTTCGGCGTGCTGGTCGGCAGCGACTCCGACCTGATTACGCCCAGGCGTCGGCAGCGCCTGGCCGCTCACGGCATCCCCCAGGCCCTGGTGCCGGGCACCCACATGTTCCCGATGGAGCATCCCGAGGAGACCCGTCAGGCTCTGCTGGCCATGCTCGACGAGCTGCTGGAGGGCGAGGCATGAGTGAAGGGCAAGCCTTGACGTTGGCTGGGGGGCGCCTGGCCGCCCTGAGCTGGGGAGACGCTGCCGCTCCCACCTGGTTGGCCCTGCACGGCTGGCTGGACAACGCCGCCAGTTTTAGCCGTCTGGCGCCCAGACTGGTGGAACGCCTCGGCATTCGCATCGTCGCCTTGGATTTCCCCGGACACGGCCACTCGGCCCATAGCGACGGCGATTACGCCCTGTGGGACTACTGCCACGACCTGCTCGACGCTGCCGACGAACTGGGCCTGGCGCGGCTATCGCTGTTGGCTCACTCCATGGGTGCCGGGGTGGCTTGCCTGACCGCCGCGGCCCTGCCGGAGCGCATCGAGCGGCTGGTGCTGATTGACGGCCTGGGAGCCGTGACCACGCCGGCTGAGGAGAGTGTCGCTCAGCTGCGCAAGGGATTACGTGCGGCCAGACGCCCACGCTCGGTGGCGCCGCGCTATCCTGATAGCAAAACTGCGGTTGCGGCGCGTGTGGCCGGTGGCGTGACGCCGATCGACGCCGATACGGCGGCTCCGCTGGTGGATCGCAATCTGCAGCGAGAGGACGACGGCCATGTGCGGTTGCGCACCGATGGCCGGCTGCTGCGGCCTTCTCCCGTGCGGCTCAGTCCCGAGCAGGTGCTGGCGCTGCTCGGCGCGATCCGGGCGCCGGCATTGCTGATCGAGGGCGAGACGGGCATCCTTGGCGAGCGCGACATGGCCCGGGCAGCCCGGGCGGCAGTCCCGCAGCTGATGCGCCAGGTTCTGCCGGGCGGCCACCACCTGCACCTGGAGCCTGGCAGCGTATCTTGCGTGGCAGCGGCTATCGTGGATTGGTTGGCGCAGTCAAGCCAGGCCTGACGTTGGAGGGCACGATGAGCAACAGGCAGGCAGCCGAAATGGGCAAGCGCGTAGCGTTGACCCTGGGTAGTGGCGGGGCACGTGGCTATGCCCACATTGGCGTGATCGAGGTGTTGGAAGCGCGAGGTTACGAAATCGTCGCCATTTCCGGCTGCTCGATGGGTTCTGTCATCGCCGGCGTGTATGCCTCAGGGCAGCTGGAGGCCTACCGCGACTGGGTCTGCCAGCTCGACTATTTCGACCTGCTGAAACTGGTCGATGTCACCTGGAGCCCGATGGGGGCGATGCGTGCCAGCAAGGTGATGAGCAAGCTCGAGGAGTTGATCGGCGATATTCAGATCGAAGACCTGCCGATTCCCTTGACCACCGTGGCAACCGATCTCGAGCGTCAGCGTGAAGTGTGGTTCCAGTCGGGTCCTCTCTTGCGTGCAATCCGCGCATCCATTGCCATTCCTGGTGTCATCACGCCGGTGCATATCGGCGACAGTACCCTGGTCGATGGTGGTCTGCTCAACCCACTTCCCATCACGCCTACTGTCTCGTCACATGCCGACATGTTGCTGGCCGTCAACGTCACCGCGCACAGCGCACGGCCGGTATCGCTCGAAGATCTGCTGCCCGTCGAGGAGCAGGAGCAAGAGCAGGAACAGCAGGCCATGGAGGAAGAGGCGGCCCGCAAGTGGATGGATGTGCGCGGTGCCACCCGCTGGCTGTTCGAGGGACTCGGTGGGTCCGAGGATGAAGAGGGCGAGGTGAGTGGCAAGGCTGGGCGGGCGGACAGCGGCAGGAGAGCGTGGGGCCGTCTGGATATGATCCTGGCTTCCTTCGACATCACCCAGGCATCGCTGGCCAAGTACAAGATTGCCGGCTATCCCCCCGACGTATTGATCGAGGTGCCCAAGACGGTATGCGGTGCCTTCGAATTTCACCGAGCCGAAGCGCTGGTTCGCCTGGGGCGCCATCTGACCATGGAGGCGCTGGACCGCTACGAGGGGCGCTCGCAAACCGGCCACGGCGGTGCCGGGGGCATCATCGTCGAGCCACCGCAGATGCCGCTCGACCGTGAGTCGGGTGGTGGTTAGAAGGCTTGGCCGCGCCGTCGCAGCAGCACATAGACGGCGCCGGTGCCGCCATCACTCTCACGAGCCGAGCAGAAGGCCAGCACCGTCGGCCACTCCCGCAGCCAGGCGTTGACGTGGCTCTTGATCACCGGATAGTTCGCCGTACTGCCCCAGGCCTTGCCATGCACCACCAGCACGCAGCGCATGTGACTGCCGGCGGCCTCCTTGAGGAAGCTCTCGAGCTCCAGGCGCGCCTCGTCGAGGCTGTAGCCATGCAGGTCGAGGCCCGCTTCCCAGGCAATCTGGCCGCGCTTGAGCTGACTACGGGTGCGGTAGGGCAGGTCGGGCAGGGCAAAATCGAGGAATTCCGATGGCCGTACCGGCTCCACGCGGCCGTCACTGGTGCGGCTGGTGATGTCGCTGGCGTCGGTGGCAACCGCAGCGGCGCGACGCTCGGCAACCGCTGGATCCCGGCGGCTGGGCCGTCCCAGGTCGGCACGGTTGACGGCTATGGGGCGCACACCCGCCTCTCGCAGTGCCTGGCGAAAGGCATTGGTATCGGCATCGTCATCTTCGGGTGGGCGGCGTTGGCTCATGGAGACTCGCGTGGTGTCGTCGAGCGGCCAGTATAGCGGCCTGAGCGTGGCTGTGAACCGCCTGCCGCCACGGGTACAATCGAGCCAACGATCATAAACGACCTGCAGGACCTTTCGTGGCCAACTCCATCGTATCCCGCTCGACCCTGTTACTGGACGACGAGGCGCTGTGTCGTGACCTCGTCACGCTGCGCGACTACTTGCGCTGGGCGGCCAGCGAATTCCACTTGGCCGGCCTGTTTCATGGCCACGGCACCGATTCCCCCTGGGACGAAGCCGTCGCCCTGACGCTGGGTGCGTTACATCTGCCCTGGAACGTCGATCCGTCCGTCCTCGAGGCTCGGCTGCTGCCCATGGAGCGGGCGCGCATCGTCGCCCTGGTTCGTGAGCGCATCACCACACGCCGGCCGTTGCCCTACCTGCTGGGCGAGGCGTTCTTCGCCGGCTTTCCCTTCGACGTCGACGAGCGCGTGCTGATTCCGCGCTCGCCCATCGCCGAGCTGGTCGAGAGCGGTTTCGCCGCCTGGTTCCCCGATGAACCGCCGGCACGAGTGCTGGATCTCTGCACCGGCTCGGGTTGCATCGGTATTGCCGCGGCGCTGCACCTTCCCACCAGCGAGGTGGATCTCTCCGACGTCAGTGCCGATGCCCTGGCTGTCGCCAAGCAGAACATCCAGCGCCATGACGTAGGCGTACGGGTGCGTGCCGTATTCTCCGATCTGTTCGAGGGGTTGGCTGGGCAACGCTACGACCTGATCGTTTCCAACCCGCCCTATGTCGATGCTCGCGATCTCGCTACCATGCCTGCCGAGTATCGCCATGAGCCCGAGCTGGCGCTGGGAGCCGGTACCGATGGGCTCGATATCGTAAGGCGCATTCTGCGTGAGGCGCGGCAGTACCTGACCGACCACGGCGTGCTGATCGTCGAGGTCGGTAACTCAGATCGCCACCTGGAGGCGGCCTTCCCCGAGGTTCCCTTCCTGTGGCTCGACTTCGAGCGTGGCGGCCAGGGCGTGTTCGTCCTCACCGCTGCGGAACTCGACGCCCATGCGGCGTCCTTCGCCTGATCCAACACACCGATATCGGGAGGCACGTCCATGTCCGGCAACACCTTCGGCAAGCTGTTTACCGTCACCACCTTCGGCGAGAGCCATGGCCCGGCCCTTGGTGCCATCGTCGACGGCTGCCCGCCGGGCCTGCCGCTCAGCGAAGCGGATCTGCAGCGCGATCTCGACCGTCGTCGCCCCGGCACTTCGCGGCATACCACCCAGCGGCGCGAGCCCGACCAGGTGCGTATTCTCTCTGGCGTGTTCGAGGGGGTGACGACCGGTACCCCGATTGGTCTTCTGATCGAGAATACCGACCAGCGCTCCAAGGACTACTCCAATATCAAGGACCAGTTTCGCCCCGCCCACGCCGACTACACCTATCACCACAAGTACGGTATTCGCGACTACCGCGGCGGTGGCCGTTCCAGCGCTCGGGAAACCGCCATGCGGGTTGCTGCAGGCGCCATCGCCAAGAAATTCCTGGCCAGCCAGGGCATCACAGTGCGCGGCTACATGAGCCAGCTCGGCCCGCTGGAAATCGCCTTCAAGCAGTGGGAGGCCGTCGATGACAACCCCTTCTTCTGCCCCGACCCGGAACGCGTGCCCGAACTGGAGGCGTTCATGGATCAACTGCGGCGCGATCAGGACTCGGTGGGCGCAAAGATCACCGTAGTGGCCGAAGGATTGCCGCCGGGGCTCGGTGAGCCGGTGTTCGACCGGCTGGATGCCGAACTGGCCCATGGTCTGATGAGCATCAATGCGGTCAAGGGGGTGGAGATCGGTGATGGCTTCGCTGCTGTAGCGCAGCGTGGCAGCGAGCATCGCGACGAGATGACACCCGAGGGTTTTCTCTCCAACCATGCCGGCGGCGTGCTCGGCGGTATCTCCTCCGGTCAGCCACTGATTGCCCACCTGGCACTCAAACCCACTTCCAGCATCACCATTCCGGGACGTAGCATCGATGCCCACGGCAACCCGGTCGAGGTGGTAACCAAAGGCCGTCACGATCCTTGCGTAGGCATTCGCGCCACGCCGATTGCCGAGGCGATGATGGCGCTCACGCTGATGGACCATCTGCTGCGGCACAGGGCGCAGAACGCCGAGGTGCAGGTGGATACGCCGGTATTGCGCTGAGCCTGGCATCGCTGCATTGAGTCTGGCGCCGAGTTGCTACACTGAGAACACACCCAAGCAGGGATACGCCATGAAGATAAACGTCGAGTTCGACCTGACACCCGAGGAGTTTCGCCGCGCACTGGGGCTGCCCGATGTCGAAGCCTTCCAGCAGGAGCTGCTGAACCGGATCTACAAGCAGATGGAGTCCGGGGTCGAGGGCTACGAGCCCATGAGTCTGATGAAGCCTTTCTTGCAACAGGGGCTTCCCCAGGACATGAGTCAAGGGCTTTCCCAGGGGCTGGCCAGCTTCGGGACCTATCAGCAAATGATGCTCGACATGCTGCGCCAGGCCGGCAGTTCCATGGGCAAGGCGCGGGAACCGGCCGAGGCCAGCGAGGCGAAGGAGGCCCCGACGAAGGCGGCCAGCAAGCCTAAGACGTCCAGCAAGCCTAAGACGGCTAGCGCCCGTTCTCGTTCTCGACGTTCGGAATAGCCGAAACCGGACGAAGCTTGCTGGTGAAGTGCAAGGGTATTGCAGCGAGAGCCGTGTCAGGCTACGCTTTGTGCAGTGCAGCATGAGTGCCGTGCCTCTCACCATCACGTGTGCGGCAGGCACTGAAAAGCGCAGGGAAGTCGCCAGGAAAGACGAATACTGAGGCGCTGGCGCTGCCCCCGCATGTTTCCGGTCCACAGGAGGTCAACCCCATGCAGGACAAGATGCTCGATGAATTCAACCAGCAGACGCGGCGCTTCTTCGAGCCCATGCGCAAGCTGAACTCGCTGATGCTCGGCAACATGGAGAAGATGACCGAGTATCAGCTCGAGGCGATGAAGCGCTACAGCCAGATGGGCACCGAGCGCATGCGTAGCGCTTCCGAGATCAGCGATGCCCAGGATCTGCAGGCCTTCGGTGCCCAGCAGGCCGAAATGATGAATGAGCTCTCGCGTCAGATGATGGAAGACGCCCAGGCCCTTGGTGAAATGAGCCAGCAGTTCCGCACCGAGCTGGAGCAGCTGTTCGGCGAAGTCAGCCAGGAGCTGAATGACCAGGCCAAGCAGGCCCAGCAGGGTGCGGCGAGTGCCAAGCCGGCGGCAGCCAACAAGTCCGACGCCCCGGCCAAGGCCAACAGCCAAGCCTCGCGCAAGAGCTGATGCCATTCGCCGCCCGTCCAAGCACGGGCGGTCTTGGTGTTGCAGTGTGGCATAGGGCCGCCCCCGTGCGGTTGCCGGCCCAGGCCGTGTCTGGGCATCGTCGAGTGCGACCATGTCGCAGCGCGATACCTGCATGAAACGAACGACAGGGTCCGATAACAGGAGAGGGCGATGCAGTCAGGGGATGCGGTTTTCTCCCAGGTCGAACTGGAAGAGTGGAACGAACAGCTGAAGGAAATGGGCCAGCATTACCAGGCCTTGTTGCAGGAACTGATCGAGCGCATGGCTCCCGATGCGGCTGCCGACTCGATCCAGGCCGACATGCGGGAAGCCTTCAAGGCCGGAGCCGAGTCGCTGATGCGCAATCCGCAGCTGCTGTGGCAGACCCAGGCCCGCCTCGTGCAGGACCAGTACCAGCTCTGGCAGCAGGGCCTGCAGGCCCTGGCCGGCAATCTGGGCGAGCCACTGGTTTCGCCGCTCAAGGGAGACCGGCGTTTCAAGGACGAAGCCTGGCAGCAGGAACCCTACTATCGCTCCATCCTGCAGCAGTACCTGCTGTTCTCCGGGGCGGTCGAGGAGCTGGTCGAGCAGCTCGATGGCCTGCCCGAGCGACAGAAACGCAACTTGGCGTTCTATGCCCGCCAACTGGTCAATGCCATGGCGCCGACCAACTTCGTTACCACCAATCCCGAAGTGATGCGCCGCACCCTGGAAACCAAGGGTCAGAACCTCGTCGAGGGGCTCGCTCAACTACGTCGTGACCTGTCCAACTCCTCCGACGGCCTCAACGTGGCCATGACCGACCGCAGCGCCTTCGAAATCGGGCGTAACATCGCGGTGACGCCCGGCTACGTGGTCTACGAGAACGAGCTGATCCAGTTGCTCCAGTACACACCGACCACCGAGACGGTCTTCAAGACTCCGCTGCTGATCGTGCCGCCCTGGATCAACAAGTATTACATCCTCGACCTGCGCCAGGACAACTCGCTGGTCAAATGGCTGGTGGATCAGGGCCATACCGTTTTCCTGATCTCCTGGCGCAACCCGGGCCCCGAGCAGCGCGACCTGACCTGGGCCGATTACATGCAGATGGGGCCGATCGCCGCCATGGAGGCAATCGAGCAGGCCTGTGGCGAGAAGTCGGTCAATCTGGTGAGCTACTGCATCGGTGGCACGCTGGCAGCTTCCACCGTGGCATATCTCACCAGCACCCGGCGTGGGCGCAAGGTGAAATCCGTCACCTACATGGCCACGCTGCAGGACTTTCGCGATCCGGGTGAGCTCGGCGTACTGCTCAGCGAGCCGATCCTTCAGGGCATCGAGGCAAGAATGCAGCAGGACGGCTACCTCGACGGCCGCTCCATGGCCTATACATTCAACTTGTTGCGAGAGAACGATCTGTTCTGGTCCTTCTATGTCAGCAACTACCTTAAGGGCGAGAATCCGGCGCCGTTCGATCTGCTCTACTGGAACACGGACGGCACCAACCTGCCGGCGGGCACCCATGGTTGGTACCTGCGCCACATGTATCTGGAGAATCGTCTGGTCGAACCGGGTGGCATCGAGCTGGATGGGGTCAAGATAGACCTGCGCAAGATTTCCACGCCGAGCTACTTCGTCTCCACCCGCGAGGATCATATCGCCAAGTGGAACAGCACCTACTACGGTGCGCTGCTGCCCAAGGGGCCGGTGACCTTCGTACTCGGCGGCTCCGGCCACATCGCCGGCATCGTCAACCCGCCACAGCGCAACAAGTACGGTTACTGGACCAACGAGGCATTGCCGGACGATCACGAAGCCTGGCTGGAGGGGGCCGAGTCCCACGAGGGCTCCTGGTGGCCACACTGGCAGCAGTGGATGACCGAGGGTGGCTACGCCGACAGTGACAAGATGGTGCCCGCTCGCCAACCGGGAGAGGGTGAACTCAAGTTGCTGGAGGAGGCGCCGGGCCGCTACGTGCGCATGACCATTCCCGAGGTGCTGGGCGAAGTGCCGGCCAAGACCGATTGATCCCGAGCCGTCAGTGCAACGAGGCCCGCCTGTGCGGGCCTCGTTGCGTTAGAACCTTCGCTGACGTCGTGGCAGCTGCAGCCCGGGCAGCACCAGCAGCGCACTGAGTAGCCAGATCGGCCAGCTACCGATGCGGGTGAAGGGCGTCAAACCCTGCATCGGCACGGCCTCGGCGAGCAGCGCCACAGTCTCGAACTGGGGAGCCCTGGCGACCGTGCGGCCCTGGTGGTCGATCACCGCGGTGACGCCGTTGCTGGTGGCGCGAACCACGTAGCGGCCGTTCTCCAGTGCACGGAGGCGTGCCATCTGCAGGTGTTGGAGTGGACCGATCGATTCGCCGAACCAAGTGTCGTTGGATACCGTCAGCAGCAGCTCTGCGTTGCGCGCCTGCTCTGCCACCAGATCGGCATAGATGATCTCGTAGCAGATGGCATTGCCGATCACAGTGCCGGCGGCGTGGATCGGTGGTTGGCCCGAGGGACCCGGTGTCATGGCCGGCATGGGCAGGTCGAAGAAGGCGATGGTGCCACGCAGCCAGCGCTCCAGCGGCAGGTATTCGCCGAAGGGAACGAGGTGTGCCTTGCGGTACTCGCCTTCGGCGTTGCCTACGCCGATCACGCTGTTGTAGTAGAGCCCTTGCCCCTCGCGCTGGAGGATGCCGGTGAGCAGAGCGCTGCCCGGTACCAGATGGGCCTGGGCCCTGGCCAGCAGCGGCTCGGCCTCGTCCTCGAACATCGGCAGCGCTGCCTCGGGCCAGACGATGAGGTCGGCCTCGTCGGCGTATGCCCGGGTCATCTCGAGATAAGTATTGGCGGCGATACGCTGCCCCTCGGGTGTCCACTTGATCAACTGCGGCAGGTTACCCTGTAGCAGCGCGACTCGCAGCGGCTCGCCGGCGGGTTCGGTCCACTGCACGGGCAGGGCCAGGGGCGCGAGCCACATGGCCGCAATCGGGATGGCTGCCCACCAGCGGCGACGCAGGAACTCCGCTCCCAGGGTGCCGGTGAGGGCGGTGATCAGCGACAGCAAATAGACCCCGCCGATGGGCGCCCAGGGCGCCAGGGGGGAGTCGACATGCGAACTGCCCAGCAGCAGCCAGGGGAAGCCGGTGAACAGCCAGGTACGCAGCCACTCGCCGAGTACCCAGGCGCCGGCGAAAGTGAGGAAGGCCAGCCGCGGCCCGCACAACAGGCGGTAGAGCCATAGCGTCACGGCGATGAACAGCGCCATGGCGCAGACGAACAGGGCAGTAAGGAACACCGCCAGTGGCACGCCGGTATAACCGTAGTCATGGATCGAGACGTAGACCCATGAGGCGCCGGAGCCAAACAGGCCGACACCGTAGCACCAGCCCAGCAGGGCCGCCTGGCGGGAGCGCAGCGGCTGGACCGCCCAGTAGACGAGGCCCACTGCCAGCGGGCTCAGCCACCACAGCTCGTAGGGTGAGGCGGTCAGGGTGGTCAGTACCCCGGCGACGAGCGCAGCAAGGTAGCCGAGTGCCGGAGGCAGACGAGTGTGGGTCATGGTTTATCGGTTCCTGAAGCGGCCGGGTCAGTCCTGGGAGAGTGCGGATTCATCCTGCAGTACGGCCTCGAGCAGGCGAATGCGACGGTTGTCGGCATTGAGCACGGTAAAGCGCCAGCCGCCCAGCTCGGCATGCTCGCCGCGGCCCGGAAGATGGCCGAAACGCTGCATCACCAGCCCGCCCACGGTATCGAACTCATCGTCGGAGAAGCGGGTGCCAAAGCGCTCGTTGAAGTCCTCGATGGGCGTCAGCGCGCGGATGGCGTAGCGGCCCTCGCCCAATTCGCGGATGTCGTCGTCCTCATCGGTGTCGTGTTCGTCCTCAATGTCACCGACGATCTGCTCGAGAATGTCCTCGATGGTGACGATCCCGGCGGTGCCGCCATACTCGTCGACCACCACCGCCATGTGGTTGTGGGTGTCGCGAAACTCCTTGAGCAGGCTGTTGAGGCGCTTCGACTCCGGTACAAACATGGCAGGGCGCAGCACGTCCTCGAGACGGAAGCGTTCGCGCTCTTCCGCCGGAGTGTTGAGCAGCTTCAGCAGGTCCTTGACCAACAGCAGGCCCTTGACCTCGTCGAGGTTCTCGCCGATGACCGGGTAGCGCGAGTGGCCGGTCTCGTGAATCAGGGAGAGGTACTCCTCGGCGGGCTGGTCGACGGCGATGGCGGCCACCTGGGAGCGCGGGATCAGCACCTCGCGAACCTGCTGATCGCTGATCTGCAGGGCGCCCTCGATGATCATCATGGCGTCCTGATCCAGCTTGAGGCGCGTAGCCGCCTCACGCAGAAACTCCATCAGCTCTTCACGCGAGCTGGGGCCTTCACTGTCACCCGAGAGGGCGCCGAGCAGCTTGTCGAGCCAGGACCTTCCGCCCTGACCGTTCGTTCGGTCGTCACTCATCGATTGTGTCTCTCGTCCTTGCTGTCATCTTGTTGTTCGCGATCGCTCAGGGACGGTGCGTAGGGATCGGCAATGGAGAAGTCCGCCAGGATCTCACGCTCCAACCTTTCCATCACTTCCGCTTCGTCTTCCTCCAGGTGATCGTGGCCGAGCAGGTGCAGCATACCGTGTATCACCAGATGGGCGTAGTGGTCGCCAAGGCGCTTGGCCTGTTCACGGGCCTCACGCTCCACCACCGGGTGACACAGCACCAGGTCGCCGAGCAGCGGTAGCTCCAATCCAGGAGGGGTCTCGAAGGGGAAGGAGAGTACGTTGGTAGGCCTGTCATGGCCGCGATAGTCGCGGTTCAATGCCTGGCCCTCCTCGGTGTCGACGATACGTATGGTGACCTCGTGGCGCGCTTCCTGCGGGAAGCGCGTCAGCACGGCGCTGACCCAGGCCTCCAGCTCGGCCTGCCCCGGCAGCACGTCGCCCGCGGTGGCAAGCTGGAAATCGACGATCGGCGCCGGGCTCATCTCCTGTCTTCTTCCCGGTTGCGCTCGCGTTCCAGGCGCAGTGCTTCACGCTCGCGCTCGCGGGCTTCGCGGCGAGCGCGCTCCTGGACTTCCTGGTCGGCCTCGAAGCTTTCGTAGGCTTCGATGATGCGCTGTACCAGCGGATGGCGCACCACGTCCTTGGCAGCGAAGTGAGTGACGCCGATGCCGGCGGTGCCCCTCAGCACCTCGAGGACCTGAATCAGCCCCGAACTCTGGCCACGCGGCAGGTCGACCTGGGTCACGTCGCCGGTGATCACCGCGGTGGAGCCGAAGCCTATCCGGGTCAGGAACATCTTCATCTGTTCGCGGGTGGTGTTCTGACTCTCGTCGAGAATGATGAAGGCGTTGTTGAGAGTGCGTCCGCGCATGTAGGCCAGCGGTGCAATCTCGATCACCTGACGCTCGATCAGTTTGCCCACCTGCTCGAAGCCGAGCATTTCGTAGAGCGCGTCGTAGAGCGGACGCAGGTAGGGATCGATCTTCTGGGCCAGGTCGCCAGGCAGGAAGCCGAGTTTCTCGCCGGCTTCAACGGCTGGGCGTACCAGCAGGATACGGCGCACCTCCTGCTGGTTGAGCGCTTCCACGGCCGCGGCCACGGCCAGGTAGGTCTTGCCGGTGCCGGCCGGACCGATACCGAAGTTGATGTCGTGCTGACGAATACTGGCGACGTAGTTCTGCTGGTTCAGCCCACGCGGCTTGATCAGCACTTTCGGCGTACGCAGCAGCACCTCGTCGTCGGCGGGGCCTTCCTCCTCGTCGAGTGCCTCGCGCCCCGATTCCTGCAGGAACAGGTGCACGGTATCCGGCGACAGATCGCTGGCCTCGGCCTCGCGGTAAAGGTGCTCCAGCACGTTGGCGGCGGCCTTGACCCGATGACCGGGGCCGGCCAATTGGAAGACATTGCCGCGGTTGCGCAGGGTGACGCCGAGGCGCGATTCGACCAGTTTCAAATGCTCGTCTCGCTGACCGCAGAGATTGGCGAGACGCTGTGGGTCATTGGGCTCGAGGCTCAATGTAATGATGCGGTTGGCCTGTGCGGCGTGTTGACTCAAGGTGGTGAAGTTCCTGCGTTGCGTGTATTGCCCCAGCTTACTGCCCCGCCTCTTGGCAGGGCAATCCTTATGGAAACGATGTTCCCCCGCAGCGGTGCCTGGGGCGACATGACAGGCTTCCTGTGGTCAGTGTAGCGCCGGAGAAGCCAGCTCGCCGCGTAGAGAATTGGGCAGCGCCTCGGTGATCGTCACGTCGACGAAATAGCCAATAAGTTCGGTGGGGTTGGCGGCGTGGAAGTTGACCACCCGGTTGTTTTCGGTGCGGCCCGAAAGCTGGCCCGGATCCCTGGGCGAGAAGCCATTGACCAGGATGCGCTGGGTGGTGCCAACCATGCGTCGGCTGATCTGCATCGCCTGCTGATTGATGCGCTCCTGGAGAATCGCCAGGCGCTGTTTCTTCACGCTCTCGGGGGTGTCGTCGGGCAGCGCCGCGGCCGGCGTGCCGGGGCGGGCCGAGTAGACGAAGCTGAAGGAGTGGTCGAAGCCGATACGATGGATCAGGTCCATGGTGGCTTCGAAGTCCTCCGCGGTTTCACCGGGGAAGCCGACGATGAAGTCCGAGGAGAAGCTGATGTCGGGGCGCAGGGCACGGATCCGCTCCATCTTGGCGACATATTCCTCGGCGGTGTGGCCGCGCTTCATGGCAGTGAGAATGCGGTCGGAGCCGGCCTGTACCGGCAGGTGCAGATGGCTGACCAGCTCGGGAATCTCGCCATAGGCCTCGATCAGGCTGTCGCTGAACTCCACCGGGTGCGAGGTGGTGAAGCGGATGCGGTCGATGCCCTCCACCGCCGCCACGCAGGCGATCAGCTCGGCCAGGTCGATCTCGTCGCCGAGCCGATTCTCGCCGCGGTAGGCATTGACGTTCTGGCCCAGCAGGTTGATCTCGCGTACACCCTGGTCGGCCAGGTGGATCACTTCGTCCATCACTGCCTCGAAGGGGCGCGAGACCTCCTCGCCACGTGTGTAGGGCACCACGCAGAAGGTGCAGTACTTGGAACACCCCTCCATCACCGAGACGAATGCCGTTGCCCCGTCGGAGCTCGGCTTGGGCAGATGGTCGAACTTCTCGATCTCGGGAAAGGTGACGTCGACCGTGGCAATCTGGTTCTGTCGGCGGGCGTCGAGCATCGACGGCACCCGGTGCAGGGTCTGGGGACCGAACACCATGTCCACATGGGGGGCACGCTTGCGCAGCGCCTCGCCTTCCTGGCTGGCTACGCAGCCGCCTACGCCGATCACCAGGTCGGGATTGGCTTCCTTGAGCTTCTTCCAGCGGCCGAGCTGATGGAAGACCTTCTCCTGGGCCTTTTCACGAATCGAGCAGGTATTGAGCAGGATGACGTCGGCTTCGCCTTCGTCGTCGGTCAATTCGAGCTGGTGCGATTCGCCGAGCAGATCCGCCATGCGGGCGGAGTCGTACTCGTTCATCTGGCAGCCGTGGGTCTTGATGAAGAGTTTCTTCGCCATAAGAATGAGGGTCGGTTGTCCGACGCGTGCGTCACCGGTGAGTGGAGTGTCGCGGGAATGGGCTTCGTAAAGCCGTTCTCGAAGGTGGCCGTATTATACGTAAGCGCGACCAATGGAACCAGTGGGGGACCGCGGTGGCGTTTGACTATGGTACGCTTGCGCCTTGGCAGGCCCCGTAGTGGGGGCTCGAAGCGTAACCGAACGTTGAGGACAGACGGCCATATGGCGGCCAAGCCGATCTACCGGGTGGTATTTCATCAACAGGGCGAGGTTTGGGAGCTCTACGTCAGAGAGATCTTCCAGAGCGAACTTTGGGGCTTCATCGAGGTCGAGGAATTTGTCTTCGAGGATGGCTCGAAGCTGGTAGTGGACCCTTCGGCCGATCGCCTTCGGCATACCTTCGACGGCGTGAAGCGCAGCTATCTGCCGCTGAACGCCATCGTGCGCATCGACGAGGTGGAGCGTGAAGGTCCGGCCAAGGCAGTCAAGAGCGAAGGGCGCGTAGCCGAGTTTCCACGTGCCCCGATGCCGCCGCCCAGGCGCGAGAGCTGATCGCCTTTACCGTTGGTATGGCGACAGATTGCACAGGAAACGACCAGCCCGGCCTGAGCCCGCGCCCGAGCGCCATGACGCTGCCTTTCCAGCGGTTTTCCCGGGGCTTATCCACAGATTCTGTGGATAGGCCGCTGAACGACATAAAGCCAGGACAACGGCATGAAGCATCGATTCAAGTATTTGCTTGCGGGTATGGCGCTGGGCCTCATGGCCCCACCGCTGCATGCCCAGCAATCGGGTGACGCCACCCATTGGGTTTCCGATGAGCTGACGACCTACGTGCGCAGTGGCCCCACCGACGGCTACCGCATCGTGGGCAGCCTGACGGCCGGTGAGCCTGTCACCTTGCTCGAGACCAGCGGCGATTACAGCCGGGTCGAGAACGGTGAGGGCGAGCGAGTCTGGGTGCTCAGCAACGAGCTGCAGGAAACGCCCAGCGCCCGCCAGCGGCTGCCGCACGTGGAGGAGCAGGTCGCGCAGCTCGAAGCGGAGCTCGACGGCATCAACGAAACCTGGGAAGGGCGGGTCTCGGCCATGACCGAGACGCTCGAGGTTCGTGAGCAGCGCATTGTGGAGCTGGAGTCGCGTAACCGTGAGCTCGACAGCGAGGCCGATCGTGCGCGGCAGACCATCCGCCAGCTACAGGCTCGCCTGGATACCCAGGAGGAAGACCTGCTGATGCGCTACTTCATGTACGGCGGCGGCGTGGCCGGTGCCGGCCTGCTGGTGGGGTTGATCGTTCCGCACCTGCCGCGCAAGCGGCGCAAGCGCGACCGCTGGTTCTGAGCGCAAGTGAGGAGCCCACGCTCATGACTCGTGAATGGCTCGATCGCTGGCGCGAGGGTCGTATCGGCTTTCATCGCCATGCCACGCATCCGGCTCTGATGCATCACTGGCCTCTGCTCGGCGTGCGTCCCGGTACCAAGGTGCTGGTCCCGCTTTGCGGCAAGAGCCTCGACATGCGTTGGCTGGCCCAGCATGACCATCCGGTGCTGGGCATAGAACTCGCCGAAGCGGCTATCGAGCAATTCGTCGCAGAGGGTACGGGAGATGTCTCGCGCTATCAGCAGGGGTCGTTCGCGGTTTGTCGCCAGGGCAGCGTCGAGCTTTGGTGCGGGGACTTCTTTCACTTCCACATCGACCAGGCGGCCGAGATCGGTGCCTTCTACGATCGTGCGGCGCTGATTGCCCTGCCGAGTGCCACCCGCCAACGCTACGCCTTCCATCTTGCACAGCTGATACTCCCCGGCACGCGTGGGCTGTTGATCACCTTGTCGCGTGCGCCTGGGGACGAAGCGGCCGGGCCGCCCTATCACGTGCCGGCCGAAGAGGTTCGCGAGCTCTTCGAGCCCAACTTCCAGGTTACCCACCTGGAGGATGGCGAGCCCGAAGAGGACAGCGGCTTTCGTGAAAGCGTCTGGGCCTTGGTTCGGCGTGGCCCCTCAGTCTAGCCGGGGTAGTCATCAAGGGCCGCCTGGGGGGCGGCCCATCGTCTTTGTGACCTGTCGTATTCAGCGGGCCAGCAACTGGGCCAGCTCCGGGTCGCTGAAGGCACGGTCCAGGGCGTCGCCGATCAGGTCGTTGAGCATGCGGCGGTTGGCGTCGCGGCCCGGGCGCATGGCATAGCTCTGCGAGCGGCGCGAGGTATAGGTGCCGGTATAGGTAGTGCCCTGGTTGGTTACCTTGACCTCGAGCACGGCTTCCAGGCGGGCCTCGTCGATGACCGGCCGGCTGTCGCCGCGCTCGTAGCCTAGATGACGCAGCGTCACCGTCAGGCTGGGCTGTCTGCCACCGGGCTGGGTCGTCGGAGAGAAGCCCATGTCGCGTACGGCGCGCTCGGCTTCGCGCTGCAGGTGCGGCACCAGTTCGTGGGCGCTGACGGTGATCACCGCGGTGGACATGGCGCTGCCGGTGCGGGTGCCGATCACGTCGTCGTCGCGCTCGTCCACGCTGGCTACGGTTACGGCCTGCCCGCTGCCAACCTGCGGCACCGAGACGCTGCGCTGGGGATTTAGTTGCAGGTAATGGGGGCTGGCGCAGCCGGCCAGAAGAGCAGTCGCCAACAGGGCAGCTGCGGCACGCAGGGCATGACGTCGGTTCATTCTCCCTCCCGGAGATCGTCGTACAGGGCCATGGGCATGGCCCGGGAATAACGGTGCGAGAAACTGCCAAGGACGCTGGCTTCGGGCACAGGCGCAGTATATCGCCAGGCGCTCGGGGGCAACAGCGTTGCGCCATTGAGGTATGAAACGGTTACACTGTTTTTCTCGCATTACGCCTCTCGAGTGAGGGAGACGCTGAATGATACGCCCCGCCATTCCCGAAGACATACCGCAGCTCGTCGACATCTGGCTACGCGCCTCGCTGCTGGCTCACGATTTCATACCGGCGAGTTTCTGGCACGAGCGTGCCGCTGATATGGCGGAGATCTATCTACCCGGGGCGGAAACCTATGTGCTCGATGCCGCCGGCCGGCCCATCGGCTTTGCCGCGCTCAATGGCGACCATCTCGAGGCGCTGTTCATCGACCCCGAAGTGCAGAGCTTTGGTCATGGCACCCACCTGATGGCGCATGCCATGGGGCAGCGCGAGCGAATCACCCTGTGCGTCTACTCGCGCAACGTGCGTGCCGTCTCGTTCTACCGTCGGCTGGGTTTCCAGGTCGTCGAGGAGCGCCGTGAGCCGCTCAGCGGCGAGGACGAGACGCTCATGGCCTGGGCGCAGTGAGCCGGCCTCAGGTCGAGCTGCTCATAGCCGACGTGGCGTACCGTGGCCAGCCTTACGGCGAGCCTAAGTACGACTCAACCGATAGCGTAGTTTTGGTAGCGTGCGGGCCACCGGTGGCAGACGGGTTGCCATTACCAACCCGGCCAAGGCGGCATAAGTCACCCATTCTTGCATGTCGGCGCGGACTACCCAGAAGAAGTGGAGCAGTACCAAGCCCAAAATGACGTAGGAAAATTTGTGCAGCGGCTTCCAGCGTTTGCCTAGACGACGCATCGCCCAGCGGTTGGAGGTGGCGCCCAGCACTGCGAGGCCGATCAGCGCTAGCATGCCGACGATGATGTAGGGCCGTTTGGTCAGCTCGCTGCCGAGCAGTGCCCAGTCAAGCTCCAGAATAAACAGCGCGTAGCAGAGCATATGCAGGGTGGCGTAGGCGAGTGTCCAGAGCCCCAGTTGGCGCCGGATCAGCGCAAAGCCCTTCCAGCGGGTAAGTTTGGTCAAGGGCGTAAGACTCAGGGTGAGCAGTAACATCCATAGCCCGCCGATGCCGATATTCAGCAGCAGATATTTCCCCGGCTCGGGGCCGGCGGCGTTGATGGCCACCTGCCAGCCCCAGAATACCAGCGGCGCTAGCGCGGCCAGGAACACCCCCAGGCGCCATATTAGCCAGACGTTCGGCGCTGCCATCAGTAGTGCTTCCTTAGATCCATGTCTGCATACAGCTCGGCGACATCGTCGGCGTAGCCGTTGAACATCAGGGTATCCATGGTATTGGTGTTGAACAGGCTATTGGGTAAGCGGCGTTCGGTGGCCTGGCTCCAACGGGGGTGATCGACCTCGGGATTGACGTTGGCGTAGAAGCCATACTCATTGGGGGCGATTTGCTGCCAGGAGTTGAGCGGCTCCTCTTCCACCAGCGATATACGCACAATCGACTTGATGCTCTTGAAGCCGTACTTCCAGGGCACCACCAGCCGCAAGGGCGCACCGTTCTGGTTGGGCAGCTCCCGGCCGTACATGCCCATGGCGAGCAGGGTCAGCGGGTGCATGGCTTCATCCAGGCGCAGGCCTTCCACGTAGGGCCAGTCGATGATCGAGAACGAGGAGCGCTGACCGCGCATCTGTTCCGGGTCTACCAGGGTTTCAAAGCGCACGTAGTTGGCTTTGCTGGTGGGGTCGGCACGCTTGATCACCTCGGCGAGGGGGATGCCCAGCCAGGGGATCACCATCGACCATGCCTCCACGCAGCGCAGGCGGTAGATACGCTCTTCAAACTGCGAGGGCTTGGCTATGTCCTCCAGGGCAATCCGCCCGCCGTTATTGACTTCGCCATCCACCACCACGCTCCAGGGCTGGGTTTCCAGGCTGCCCGCATGACGGGCGGGGTCGCGCTTGTCTGTGCCAAACTCGAAGAAGTTGTTGTAGCCGCTGGCGTCATCGAAGGGCGTTATCGAATCTTTTTCGGGGTCGCTTGGGGTGATGGCACGCCACTGGGTGTCACTGATCTTTTCCTTTAGCCACTCAGGCGCGCTGCCGTCAGGCACGTCCGAGTAGTCGGCATGGGCACGTACGTTACTGGAAAGGGCAAGCCCCGCGCCCAAGCCTGCGATACCACCCATAAAGCGTCGACGTGAAAGATAGATGGACTCCGGGGTGACATCGGATTCGTGCAAATCGCTTGGCTTGGCAATCTTTATCAGCATCTGGCACCTCCCGCTGGGGGTAACATGCGTGGTAGCGACTACGGTCAGTTTGCATGAGATTTATCACAGCCAGCTCCCCAGGTTATTACGTGTTTATAACGCCAGAGGGGTGGGAAGCGTACGCAGGTAACCGTATGCAGAAAGATGCTCCCCCGGAGGCAAGGTTCTCAACGCGAATATCGCCGCCCTGAAGTGTCATGATTCTGCGGGCAATCGCCAGCCCTAGCCCGGCATGGCCGGAGCCGTCAGAGGCTTCGCCGCGATAGAAAGGGTCAAAGATATGTGGCAGGTCTTGTTCGGAAATGCCCGAACCGCTGTCCCGCACGCAGACCTCCGGTTCACCGTCCGCCTGGCCGACCACGACGTCAATGCGCCCGCCAGAGGGGCTGTAGGCGATGGCGTTGCTGATCAGGTTATCCAGCACACGCTCGGTCATGGCCAGGTCGGCGTAGGCGGTCGGCAACGCCGGATCTCCGCTCAGGGTTAGCGTCAACTGATTGTCCCGAGCTGCCTGGTCGTGTTTCTGAACCACGTCATGGACCAGTTCCGCCAGCGGGAACGGCTCCGGGATGGGTTGCTTCTCCCTCGCCTCGAGAGCGGCCAGTTCGAAGAGTTCATCCACCAAGCGGCTCAACCGACGACCTTCCTTGAGCGCGATGTCGAGAAAGCGATCCTGCTCTTGCGGGCTGAGACGGTCACGTCGCAATTTCAGACTTTCGATATAGCCCTGCATGGACGCCAGCGGTGTGCGTAGATCATGGGATACCTGGGCGACCAGACGACGGCGCTGGGCATCCTTTTCCGTCAGCTGTTCTATCTGGCAGGCAATCCGGTGGGCCATATCATCGAAGGTGACGCCCAGATAGTCGATCTCATCACGCACCACGGACCGCCTGCCGTGCCATCTACTGTCGTGCCTAGTGCTGTTAGAGCAAGTGCTGGGTGGGCTGAGGCTCATGTCGCTGTTCTCGAATTCCTCTACCAGCCGCGTCAGCGATCTCAGTCGCCGGGTCAGCAGGCGGAAGATCGTCAGTCCTGCGATCATTGCCACCACCAAGCTCACCAGCAGCGCCCAGGCGCTCATCTCCAGCATTTTGCCGCCGCGGGCCATGGTTTCCGCCGCGTCGTATTCCTCACCCCGCAACACCACATAAAGGTAACCTTCCGGATTCTCCGCCCCTGGCACCGGGGTGACGGAAAAGACTTTTTGTCGGTCATGACTGCGGGGGTCGTCGCCGAGTATCGGGTACAGGCTCATGTCACCCATCAACCTATGTATGGGCGACAGTGAGACCTGGTTGCGTTTGATCTTCGTCGGGTCCGCGGAATAGGAGAGGATGGTGCCATCCAGGTCCAGCAGGTAGATCTCGATGCTGGGGTTAATCGTCATGTACAGAGCGAACAGCTCTTCCAGGGCGCTGCGGTCAAGCTCTCCTTCGCTGACCAGGTTCCTGTCTGATACCAGGTTCTTGGCCAGATCCTGGTAAAGCGCCTGGTTGACTGAGGCGCTATATTCACGCAGCGAATAGAGGCTGATGAAGGCATAAAGCAGGCCGACAGCCAGCAACAATAAAAACAGGCCCAAGGACAGCCGTGTGTAGAGTGTCTTCAGCATGGATCATTCGCGGAAACGATAGCCCACCCCCCAAACCGTCTGGATGAACTCCGGCCTGGCTGGGTTCGTTTCGATCTTGCCCCGCAGGCGATTGATGTGGGTGTTGACGGTATGTTCGTACCCTTCGTGGCTGTAGCCCCACACGGTGTCCAGTAGTTGGACACGGCTGAATACGCGCCCCGGGTGGCTGGCAAAGTGCCAGAGCAGGTCAAACTCCCGAGCGGTGAGTTCGACAGGCTGATCCTTGACGAATACCCGACGGCGCAGCGGGTCAATACGCAGCCCATCGGCGGACAATTCTTCATTGCAGGTTTCCGCTGCCGACGCAGACGCCATGGCATCCACGCGCCGGAACAAGGCCTTCACCCTCGCGGAGAGTTCGGCCACGCTGAAGGGTTTGGTAAGGTAATCATCCGCCCCCATTTCCAGGCCCAGCACTCGGTCCAGTTCACTGCCTTTGGCCGTCAGCATCAGTACGGGGACGTAGCCAGGGCCTGAGCGGATTTCACGACACACCGACAGCCCGTCCATGCCGGGCAACATCAGGTCGAGAATTACCAGGTCGATATCCCCCTCACGAAAACGCGTAAGGCCGGTATCACCCCGTTCACAAAGAACGGGGTTCATACCAAGTTCGGTCACATGCATGCTTACGAGTTCACCGATACCCGGGTTGTCTTCGACAATCAGTACGTTTCGTGTCATGGGTTCCTGGCTCCAGCTTTCGGACAAAGCCTAGGCACGTGGATGGCCGCGATTAAACCCGGGAGCCTGAGGTTTACATGCTCTCGCTTTCCATCTCTCCATCCATGTCCATGTCGTCTTCCATGTCACCGTTCATTTCCATATCGCTTTCCCTTTCCATGGAGTCGGACATGCCTTCCCTTTTCATGTCGCTCTCGTCCATGGATTCATGCATGTCGTCTTCCATCATGCCCTCTTCGGGCATCATTTCATCCGCCTGGCTGGCCGTTGTCATCAGGCTGAAGAGACAGATTGCAGCAACTGCAGTGAACTTGCTCATGGTGATTTCTCTCCTCCGAAGATGAAACCTGCCGGGCCGGCAGGCTCAAACCTATCGTGGATGCACAGCATCACGGGAGAATCACGGGGTGATAAAGAGTGTATCGCGCAAAGTTCACAAATATATCACGGCCGGGCTTCATATCCGCTCGACGACGTTTCGGATGAGCCCTGGGTCAGGCCGTGGTGGGCTGGCGCAACTGACTTGCCTCATCGCTGAAGCGATGCCAGCGCAGTGGTATCACGAACAGTCGCATTCCGCGAGTCAAGCCGAGGCGCTCGTAATCGGAATGGCGCACGGTTGCCAGCCATGGTTCGCCCAGCCAGTCGGCCTCCAGCTCGACGCGAACCTCGGCCCCTACCGGTGAGATAGCCGTCACGGTAACCGGCATATGGGCGTTGGGCGTTGGAGCCTCTCTCAGTTCCACCTCATGCGGGCGCAGCAGCAACTCCTCCGGGCCGTCGGCCAGGTCCACCGCCAGACGAGCGTCTCCGCAGGTCAGGATGCCGTTGCGTACGGTGCCTTCCAGATGGTTGACGTCGCCAAGAAACTCGAACACGAAGCGGTTGACCGGGTGGCGGTAGAGTTCGTCGGGGGTATCGATCTGTTCGATGCGGCCGTTGCTCATTACCACCACCCGATCGGAAAGCTCGAGCGCCTCCTCCTGGTCGTGAGTAACGAACAGGCTGGTGAAGTTGAGCTCGTCGTGCAGGTGGCGCAGCCAGCGCCGCAGCTCCTGGCGCACCTTGGCATCCAGCGCACCGAAGGGTTCGTCGAGCAGCAGCACGTCGGGACGCAGGGCCAGAGCCCGTGCCAGCGAGACGCGCTGTTGCTGGCCGCCAGAGAGCTGGGCGGGGTAGCGGTGGGCCATGTGCTCGAGCTGGACCATCTCCAGCAGGCGGTGCACCTGGCTGCGGATCTCGCCGCTGGAAGGGCGGCTCTTGCGCGGCATGACGGTAAGGCCGAAGGCCACGTTGTCGAACACCGTCATGTGCCGGAACAGGGCGTAATGCTGGAACACGAAGCCGATGCGGCGGTCGCGCACGTGCAGATGGGTCACGTCGCGCTCGCCGAAGAGAATACGAGCCCCGGCCACGTCGTCTGCCGTCTCCAGCCCGGCAATGATTCGCAGCAGCGTGGTCTTGCCGGAGCCGGAGGGGCCGAGCAGTCCGACCAGCTCGCCTTCGGCGATGTCCAGGTTGATCGGTTCCAGCGCTCGGGTCTTGCCGAAGTGCTTGCCGATGGCGTGAAGGCGGATGCTCATGCGTGAACCTCCCGGCGCGCAGCGCGCCATTCCAGGCTGGCCTTGGCGACCAGCGTGAGCAGGGCGATGAGTGCCAGCAGCGACGCGCTGGCGAAGGCGCCCACGGTATTGTAGTCCTGGTAGAGCTGTTCCAGGTGTAGCGGCAGGGTGTTGGTCTGGCCGCGGATGGCGCCGGATACCACCGAGACGGCACCGAACTCCCCCACCGCCCGGGCATTGGTCAGGATCACACCGTAGAGCAGTGCCCAGCGAATATTGGGCAGGGTCACCCGGCGAAAGATCGTCCAGCCCGGCGCGCCCAGGGTGACCGCAGCCTCTTCCTCGCGGGAGCCCTGGGCCTGCATCAGCGGGATCAGCTCGCGGGCAACGAAGGGGCAGGTGATGAAGATGGTCACCAGCAGGATGCCCGGCCAGGCGAACATCAGTTGGATGTCGTGTCCGTCGAGCCAGCTGCCGAGCCAGCCGGTGCGGCCGTAGAGCAGCAGGTAGACCAGGCCCGCCACCACCGGGGAAACGGCAAAGGGGATGTCGATCAGGGTCTGCAGGATGCGCCGCCCCGGAAAGCGGAAACGGGTCACCAGCCAGGCCAGGGCCACGCCGAACACCAGGCACACGGGTATCGTCAACAGCGCGATGACCAAGGTCAGTTGAATCGCCGCCAGCGTGTAGTGGTTGGTGACGTTGGCCCAGAACACGTCGAAGCCCCGCGCAAAGGCTTGAGCAAAGATCGCTACCAGCGGCAGCAGCAGGAACAGCGCTGCCAACACGACGGCAGCGCCGATCAGCAGGCGCCGAACGGCGGGACCATCCCCGATACGTTGCATCAGCCGTGCCCTCCGTGCAGACGCTTGATGAAGCGGCCCTGCCAGATGTTGATGGCGAGCAGCAAGGCCAGCGAGACGAACAGCACCACCGAAGCGATGGCCGAGGCGCCGGCGTAGTCGTACTCCTGCAAGCGCACGAAGATCATCAACGCAGTAATCTCGGTCTCGTAGGGCATGTTGCCGGCGATGAAGATGATGGCGCCGAATTCGCCCAGCGAGCGTACGAAGGCAAGCCCGGTTCCGGTGACCAGCGCCGGCCACAGGTGCGGCAGGATCACGCGGCGAAAACCGGTGAAATCCGAAGCACCTAGCGTCAGGGCGGCCTCGTCCATCTCGTGGGGCATGTCCTCGAGCACCGGCTGCACCGTGCGTACCACGAAGGGAATGCTGGTGAAGGCCATGGCCAGGGCGATGCCGACCCAGGTATAGGCCACCTGTAGGCCGAGTGGGTCCAGTAGCCTGCCCATCCAGCCGTTGCTGGAGTAGAGCGTGGCCAGGGTGATGCCAGCCACTGCGGTGGGCAGGGCAAAGGGCAGGTCCATCAGTGCGTCGAGCAGGCGCTTGCCAGGGAATTCGTAGCGCACCAGCACCCAGGCCAGCAGCAGGCCGAAGGCGCCATTGACGATGGCAGCCACCGCGGCGGCGCCGATGGTCACCACATAGCTGGCCACCACCCGGTCGTTGGTGATGATCGCCCAGTACTCGGCCAGGCTCAGCCCAGCCAACTGGCCGAACAGGCCGGTCATGGGCAGCAGCAGCATCAGCGAGACGAAGGTCAGACTGATACCCAGAGAAAGACCGAAACCCGGCAGCACCCGCTTGGGGGTGCTGCCGAGGCCGAGGGCGAAGGAACGGCTATTCATCTTGCCTCGCTCGTGTCGTGCCCGTCAGACGTTGCCGCCATCAGCGACGCCGCTGCAGTTGATCGAGCAGGCCGCCGCCACCGAAATGGGTCTCCATGGCTTCTTCCCAGCTGCCGGCGATATCTTCGACCAGCAGCAGCTCGGTTTCGGGGAATTGGTCGGAGAACTCTTCGACCACTGCCTCGTGGTGCACGCGATAGTTGAAGCCCGCCAGCTGGCGCTGTGCCTCCTCGCTGTAGAGATACTCTACATAGGCCTGGGCCAGATCCAGGTTGCCGTTACGCTCGGCATTGGTTTCGACCACGGCCACCGGGAACTCGGCCAGAATGCTCACCGGCGGCACGATGACCTCGTAGTCGTCCTCGCCATATTCCTGGCGAATATTATTGACCTCGGACTCGAAGCTGATCAGCACGTCGCCGAGGCCGCGCTCGATGAAGCTGGTGGTGGCACCGCGACCGCCGGTATCGAATACCGCCACGTTGCGCAGGAAGGTGCGCATGAAGTCGTGGATCTGCTCCTCGTCGCCGTCGAACTGTTGCTGGGCGAAGCCCCAGGCGGCCAGGTAGGTGTAGCGGCCGTTACCGGAGGTCTTGGGGTTGGGGAAGACCATCTTGACGTCTTCGCGTACCAGGTCGTCCCAGCTCTCGATGCCCTTGGGATTGTCCTTGCGCACCAGGAAGGCGGTGGTGGAGTAGTAGGGCGATGCGTTGTTGGGCAGTTTCTCCTGCCAGTCCTCTGCCACCAGGCCAGCGTCGGCCAGCACCTGCACGTCGGTGACCTGATTGTAGGTGACCACGTCGGCGCGCAGCCCTTGCAGGATGGCGCGGGCTTGGGCCGAGGAGCCGCCATGGGACTGCTGGATGTCGATATCTTCGCCGTTCTCCGCCTGCCAGTGGGCGATGAACTCAGGATTGACCGCAGAGAACAGCTCGCGGGCGATGTCGTAGGAGGAGTTCAGCAGCTCGCGCTCGGCGGCCATTGCCGGCGTAACCAGGCCAATGCCCAGGGCGGCGGCGAGAAGCGTTCGGTGAAGAGTGGAAAGTTGCATGCGGTGTCTCCGGCAAAGGGAACTTGGTAGCAAGAGTAAGATCGGCGAAGTGGAATTACAATCCGTGTTTTTATTCTTTTTATATATATGCTTCATTGACGGAGACAATGCCGGCTGCCCGTAGAACTGACCGGTCTGGTAATATGACGCCTCTATTCCCGTGCGATGGCTGATAACCCGATGAGCGATGCGAACCGCGACTTCCTGATAGCCCCTTCGATCCTTTCCGCCGACTTCGCGCGCCTGGGCGAGGAGGTGGACAACGTGCTGGCCGCCGGGGCGGACATCGTTCACTTCGACGTCATGGACAACCACTACGTCCCCAACCTGACCATTGGCCCCATGGTCTGCGAGGCGCTGCGCAAGCATGGCGTCACCGCGCCAATCGATGCCCACCTGATGGTCAAGCCGGTGGACAGGCTGATCGGCGACTTCATCGATGCCGGTGCCAGCTACATCACCTTCCATCCGGAAGCCTCCGAGCACATCGACCGCTCGCTGCAGCTGATCCGTGACGGTGGCTGCAAGGCCGGGTTGGTATTCAACCCCGCCACGCCGCTCTCCTACCTTGACTACGTCATGGACAAGATCGACATGATCCTGCTGATGAGCGTCAACCCCGGCTTCGGTGGTCAGGCCTTCATTCCCGGCACGCTCGACAAGCTGCGCGAGGCGCGGCGGCGTATCGATGCGTCGGGCTTCGATATTCGACTCGAGATCGATGGCGGTGTGAAGGTCGACAATATTGCCGAGATTGCGCGTGCCGGGGCCGATACCTTCGTGGCCGGCTCGGCGGTATTCAAGGCCGCCAGCGACAGCGACCCGAACGGTTACGACAGTGTCATCCGTGCTTTTCGCGAGCAGCTGGCGTCGGTGTAGGCTGACCAATGACCGAACCATCGACGCTGTGGCACCTGTATATAGTCGAAACGCCCCAGGGGGCACTCTATACCGGTATCACCACTGACGTAGCCCGGCGCGTGGCGCAGCATGAGGCAGGGCGGGGCGCCAAGGCATTACGGGGGCGCGGGCCGCTCGTGCTGGTGTATCAGGAGCCGGTGGGCAGCCACGGCGATGCGCTGCGGCTCGAGGCCGAGGTCAAGCGCCTTCCAGCAACACGCAAGCGGACCTGGCTCCAGGACCGCAAGAGGCATGAGGTGGCGTCATGCACCCGATCCTGAACGACATACGCCTGGTCAGCTTCGACCTGGATGGTACCTTGGTCGACTCCGTGCCCGACCTGACGGCGGCGGTGGATGCCAGCCTGGGCGAGCTAGGCTTGCCAGTGGCAGGCGAGGTACGAGTACGTGATTGGGTGGGCAACGGCTCGCTAAAGCTGATGGAGCGGGCGCTGACCTTCGCTCTGGGAGAGAAACCCGGCGAGGGAGTCCTGGCCCGAGCCCATGAGGCCTTTCTCGAACACTATGGGCGTGACCCAGGTTCGCGCACGTGCCTTTACCCCGGTGTGCGTGAGTGCCTGGACGCACTGCGCGCCAGAGGGCTGACGCTGACGCTCGTGACCAACAAGCCGTTTGCCTTCATTCGGCCTATTCTGGCTCAGTTCGGCCTCGAGGAGCATTTTGCGCTCTGCCTGGGTGGCGACAGCCTGTCGCAGAAGAAACCCGACCCGGCGCCGCTGCTGCATGTTGCCGCGCATTTCGGTCAGCCGCCATCGGCCTGTCTGATGGTGGGCGATTCACGTCACGACATGGCCGCAGGGCGCGCAGCCGGTTTTCACACCCTGGCGGTTCCCTATGGTTACAACCACGGCGAGCCAATCCGTGATAGTCGGCCGGAGGCGCTGGTTGATTCACTGGCGGAACTCGTTTAGGGTCGATTTTCGAACCCTATCAATGACCTCGGATTCATTCCGTTTGCCTATCCCGCGGGACACGCTTCGATGGACAGCATGATGCTGCATGACCCCTCCTCCATGCGTGGCAGCCTTAGCCAGGCCGTCACTTCGATGGTGTCGTTCGTCGCCGGGCCTGCCGGCTGGCGATGGTGACGCTCACTCGAGCTTCACCCATATCCGATATTTGCTGTCCGACACCGTTTTACCCTCGAGGAAATCGTCATGATGACGTCCGAACGTTTCCGTGCCCTGGCCGAGGCCGGCTATAACCGCATCCCAGTCACCCGTGAGGTGCTGGCCGACCTCGACACGCCGCTGTCGACTTATCTCAAGCTGGCCGACGAACCCTGGACCTTTCTGCTCGAGTCGGTGCAAGGGGGGGAGAAATGGGGGCGCTACTCGATCATCGGCCTGCCGAGCCACGAGCGGATCGAGGTGCATGGCTTCAGCGTCAGCCACTTCCAACGGGGCGAGTGCCATGAACGGGTCGAGGTGGAAGACCCCCTCGCATGGATCGAAGAGTTCCACGACCGCTTCCGCGTGCCCAACCTCGACGACCAGCCGCGTTTCGATGGCGGCCTGGTCGGCTACTTCGGGTACGACACCATCCGCTACATCGAGCCGCGCCTGCGGGGCGTCGAGAAGCCCGATCCGCTGGGCGTGCCGGACATACTGCTGATGGTCTGCGACGACCTGGTGGTGTTCGACAACCTGTCGGGCCGCCTGACGTTGTGGACCCACATCGACCCCACCGTCGCCGAGGCCTATGCCACGGCGACGACGCGCCTGGAAGGGTTGGAGCGGCGCCTGCGCACCGCCGTCGTCAACGCCGCGAGCCCGGGGACCGGACGCAGCGCGGTGGAGGAGGGGCACTTCACCTCGGGCTTCACCGAAACCGGCTTCAAGGCGGCGGTGGAGAGCATCAAGGAGTACGTGCTGGCCGGCGACGTGATGCAGTGCGTGCCCTCGCAGCGCATGTCGATTCCCTACCAGGCTCCGCCGCTCGATCTCTATCGCGCATTGCGCAGCCTCAACCCCTCGCCCTACATGTTCTTCTTCAACCTGGGAGATCACCACGTGGTGGGCTCGTCGCCCGAGATCCTCACCCGGCTCGAGGACGGCGAGGTCACGGTGCGGCCGATTGCCGGCACCCGCGTGCGCGGCCGCACCGAAGAAGAGGATCGTGCTCTCGAGGCCGAGCTGCTGGCCGATCCCAAGGAGATCGCCGAACACCTCATGCTGATCGACCTGGGGCGCAACGACGTGGGCCGCATCTGCGAGACGGGTTCGGTGCAGGTCACCGACCAGATGGCCGTGGAGCGCTACTCCCATGTCATGCACATCGTGTCCAATGTCACCGGGAAGCTCAAGCCGGGTCTTTCCGCCATGGACGTGCTGCGTGCCACCTTCCCGGCGGGTACGCTATCGGGTGCGCCCAAGATCAGGGCAATGGAGATCATCGACGAGCTGGAGCCGGTCAAGCGCGGTATCTATTCCGGTGCGGTGGGCTACCTGTCATGGCATGGCAACATGGATACCGCCATTGCCATCCGTACGGCGGTGATCAAGGATGGCAAGCTTCACGTGCAGGCCGGAGCCGGCGTAGTAGCCGACTCCGTACCCGAACTCGAGTGGCAGGAGACGCTCAACAAGGGCCGTGCCATCTTCCGTGCGGTAGCGATGGCCGAGAAGGGCCTGGACAACCTCTAGACCCTTTGTAGCGACAGCGGCCCTGCCTTTCGATCGTCGAGAGGCAGGGCCGCTTGCGTTCAGGCCGGCGGATGAGGGGGGGTTACTTCTCATCGCGAGAAGCCTGACGCTCCTCGTCCTGTTCGTCCTGTTCGTCCTGTTCGTCCTGTTCGTCCTGTTCGTCCTGTTCGTGTTCGTCTTGTTCTTCTGCAAGCAGGGCGCGGCGGATCAGCTTGGCGTTGTGGCGCATCATGGCCACATAGTTCGAGGCATCGCCGTCGGGCTCGCTGAGGGAGTCGACGTAGAGCGGGCCGGCAATGGGGATGTCAATATCGGCGGCAATGCTGCGGATGTAGCGATCCGATAGCGTGCTCTCCCAGAAGAGTGCGGCCGGTCGGGCCTCCTCGATCAGATCGACGATGCGCATGACCTGCTGGGGTGAGCCCTCGGTTTCGGCATTGCTGCCCCAGACTCCGTCATGGCGAAAGCCATGGGCGTCGGCGAAATAGACGAACGCCGCTTCGGTGGTGATCAGGACCCGCTGCTCCTCCGGAATCGCCGCCAGCAGTTCGTCCATTTCATCATTCAGTGCGGCGAGCTTCTCCTTGGCGGCACTGGCTCGGGCCTGGAAATTGTCGGCGGCCTGTGGGTACAGCTCGGCCAGTTGATCGGCAATCACCTGCATGTAGGCTGCGACCGCGCGCGGGTCCATCCACAGGTGGGGGTCGGGTTCGCCAGTATATTCGCCGGTAATGATCGGCTGGGTCGGATACTCCGTCGCCTCGGCCACTGCTACCAGTGGCGCCCGGTTGCCCACCGTGGCGTGAACTTGACGTATCCAATGTTCGAGCTGGTAGCCGTTGTAGAAGACGACATCGGCATCCTCCAGCGCGATGAAGTTGTTCGGGGTCAGCTCCCACTCGTGCACTTCGGCGCCGGCAGGAGCCAGCACCACCAATTCGATATCGCTACCACCGACCTGACTGACCAGATCACCAAGGATCGAAAAACTTGCGACCACCTTGGGATTGGCTGCTGCTGCTGCTGAAACGCCACCGACCATGGCGGCGATAGGTAGAGCCAGCCAGAAACAGGCACGGCGGGTAAAGCGCATCGTCAATCTCCTTTTTGCGGTTGCGCATGTGCCCCGATGATAGAGATTGGGGAGTACGCTTGCCAGCTGTGACGGAGATCGCTCCCTCCCGCGTTCCGGTTAGCCTGGCGTTGCGGCAAGCCACCATCATGCGTTGACAGCCCGGCAGCCACGACGGCACTATTGCGTCATGAACGCAAACGCCTACATGCCGAATTCGATTCAGTGGTGGCGCTCCTGAGCGAGGGGCGGCACGCTGACGACTGAAGAAAACGCCGCCGTCGGGGCGGCTTTTTTGTGTCCGAAGCAGGCCCTGCACGGCTGGCCGAGCAGTACGAAACACCGTAAAAGATACGCTTGAACAGGACCTTATCGCCATGTCCGTGCTGATGATCGACAACTATGACAGTTTCACCTTCAACGTCGTGCAGTATCTGGGTGAGCTGGGGGCCGAGGTAGCCACCTTTCGCAACGATGCCATCTCGCTGGAGCAGATCGAGGCGCTGGCGCCGAGCCATCTGGTGATCTCGCCGGGGCCCTGCACGCCCAACGAGGCGGGCATTTCCCTTGCCGCCATCGAGCACTTCGCCGGTCGCCTGCCGATCCTGGGCATCTGCCTGGGACACCAGGCCATCGGACAGGTCTGTGGTGGCAAGGTGGTCCGTGCGCCCCAGGTAATGCACGGCAAGACCTCGCGGATCCGCCATAATGGACAGGGTGTGTTCGCCGGCCTCGAGGACCCGCTCGAAGTTACCCGCTACCACTCCCTGGTGGTGGAAGCCGAGACGCTGCCCGGCTGCCTCGAGGTCACGGCCTGGACCGATGACGACGACGTCACCCCTGGCCTGATCATGGGGCTGCGCCATCGCGAGTTGGATATCGAAGGCGTGCAGTTTCACCCGGAGTCGATTCTGACCCGCCAGGGGCACGAGCTGCTGGCCAATTTCCTGAAGCGTCGCTGAGCCGCACGAAAGAGGAGTTCCTGTCCATGCAGATGCGAGACGCCATCGCCGCGGTGATGCGCCACGAGAACCTGAGCTTCGATGCCACCCACTCGGTAATGCACCAGATCATGACCGGTGAGGCCAGCGATGCCCAGATCGGCGGCCTGCTGGTAGGCCTGGCCATGAAGGGGGAAAGCGCCGAGGAGATCGGGGCGGCGGCCCAGGTGATGCGCGAGTTGATGAAGCGGGTACATGTAGTGGCCGAGAACGTGGTCGACATCGTCGGCACAGGTGGCGATGGTGCCAATCTGTTCAACGTCTCGACCGCTTCCAGCTTCGTGGCCGCGGCTGCCGGCGCCCACGTGGCCAAGCACGGCAATCGCAGCGTTTCGTCTTCCTCCGGCAGTGCCGACCTGTTCGACATGGCCGGCATCCATCTGGATATCAAACCGGAACAGGTGGCCCGCTGCATCGAGCAGGTGGGCGTCGGCTTCATGTTCGCACCCAACCACCATCCCGCCATGCGCTTTGCCATTGGTCCGCGGCGCGAGATGGGTGTACGCACCCTGTTCAACATTCTCGGTCCGCTTACCAATCCTGCCAGTGCACCGAATCAGGTGTTGGGGGTCTATTCTGCCGACCTGGTGCCGCTGATGGCGGAGGTGCTGAAGAACCTCGGCAGTCGCCACGTCATGGTGGTACATGCCGAGGACGGCTTGGATGAGATTTCCCTGGCGGCTGCCACCCGGGTTGCCGAACTGAAGGATGGTGAGATTCGTCATTATGCGATCACCCCCGAGGAGTTCGGCATCCAGCGCCAGGAGCTGGCGCCACTCAAGGTGGTGAGTGCCGAGGATAGCTTGCGCTTGGTGCGCGAGGCGCTGGTAGGCGAGGGGCCGGCCGCGGACATCGTTTCCCTCAATGCCGGTGCGGCCCTCTACTGCGCGGGCATCGCCGACACGCTGAAGGAGGGCGTGCTGATGGCGCAGGACGCCCAGGCTTCCAAGCTGCCGCTCGAGAAGATGAAGGAGCTGGCCGACTTCACCCGCGTGCTGATTTCCTGACGCGGTCTTTTACGGTATTGTGGCTGCTTTTCATTCTCATTTCGGCGAAGGCAAGCGGATCGGAGAGTGTCGAGGGGCCCTTCTCGGCATAGTGCTGGGTCGAGCCAGCCATGCCGGGCGCCGTTTGGTCAGGATTTCAATGCCATGGATGCAAGCAGCGCTATCGAGCGACACGACCCGATCCTCACCGGCCCCCACTGGCCGGTATTCTTTCGTTATGCCTTGCCTTCGGTGGCGGGGCTCCTGGCGCTGACCACGGCCAATATCGTCGATGGAATTTTCATCGGCAATTTCGTAGGTGGTGAGGCCCTGGCGGCGCTGAACCTGCTGATTCCCTGCTTCGCCATGCTGTTCGGCCTGGCCCTGGCGCTGGCCATCGGTGGTACCGTACGGGCTGGCAAGTACATGGGGGAAGGTAATACGACGGCGGCCTCGGCGATCTTCAGCAAGAGTCTGATCGCCACCTTTGGCCTGGCTCTGACGGCAGCGCTGCTGGGCGCCGTGTTCCATGAGTCACTCTACCGGCTGCTGGGTGCCTCGCCCGAGCTCTACCCGCTGATGTCCGAGTACTTCCTGCTGATCGTCTGGGTGCTGGTGGTACAGCTCGTCACCATGGTGCTCTACTACTTCATTCGCGTGGATGGTTTTCCGGGGCTGGCTACCGTCGCGCTGGTTGCCGGCGCGGGAACCAATATTGTGCTGGATGCCCTGCTGGTGGGTTATCTGGACTATGGCCTGCGTGGTGCCGCGGTGGCCACGGGCTGCGCTCAGTTGCTGCAGCTCGCGATCTTGCTGAGCTACTTTGCCTCCAAACGCAGGCGGTTGCGTTTCCGTCTGCGCCAGGACGGGTGGGGCGAAGTGCTCAAGGCAGGAGGCAACGGCATCTCCGAGTGGATCAACGAAGCCTCGGTGGGGTTGGTCATGCTGTTGATCAACTGGCTGCTCATCATCAGCCATGGCGTGTCGGGCGTGGCCGCCTTCACTGTGGTCAACTACCTGATCTTCCTCAGCCTGATGGTGTTTTATGGCATCGCCGATGCCATGCACGTGCTGCTCAGCCACAACCTGGGAGCGGGCAACGCCCGAAGGATTCGCACTTTCATGGGCTGTGGTGTCAGCGTGATCCTGGGACTGGGGGGAGTTCTGGTATTGGCCGTGTGGTTCCAGGGCGGCTCGCTGGTGCGGCTCTTTCTCGATCCTGCTGCCGACCCGGCCATCACCGGGCTCGCCGATCGCTTCCTGACCATTCTCTGGCCCTTGTTCCTGATCAACGGCCTCAATGTGCTGCTGTCGGTCTATCTGACGGCCATGCAGAAGCCGTTGCCGTCAGCCGTCGTGGCTCTCTCTCGCAGCCTGGTGCTGCCGGGGCTGCTGCTGGTACTGATCGCTACTTTCTTCCCGCACTGGCCGCTACTGGTCGCTCTGCCTCTGGCCGAGTGGCTTACTTTCGGCTTGGCGCTGGCTCTTTTCCTGCGCTTCCGGCCCCAGCGGCTTGTGTCGACGTGCGCCCCCGCGATGTAAAAGTTGTAAAACCAATACCGCTGCATATGCTTCTCATTTAGATTTTCCCGGACAATCGTCATGGGACATCGTTATGGGACCATCCGCCAGGGCCATCGCGGAACAGGCCAGCCTGCAGGCGTTTCTATACTGCTACCTGAGGGAGATCGATGCAGGCCGATGGCGAGGTTATGCCGATGGAATGGCAGCGGCGATCGGGAGCGGCCGGGCGGGCGAACTCTGCGAGTTGGAGCTGGGCTCCCGGGAGACACGGCTGGCGATCGAAGTGCTCTATCGCTCCTGTGCTGGCCGGCATCGCTTCGGCCGGGTCTGGTGCTGGAGCGTCGTTCGGCAGTGCTGGGCCCGTGTGGAGCCTTGGCAGGCCATGAACATGCTGGTGCGCGAGATATACGCTCGTCCCGCCGGCATGGTGCCGGAGCTGCGCAGGACCCGGGAGCTGGAGCTGCTTTACCGGCTCGCCGACAGCTACCGGGTGATGATGCGTTATGTGGAGGCGCGTCGTCAGGATCCTCGGCTGGACTCGGATCGCTTCATCGATACCGAACAGGCGCTGCTCTTCGGCCATTCCGCCCATCCCACCCCCAAGAGTCGCCAGGGCCTGGCGGATTGGCAGCACGCCGACTACGCCCCGGAACTGGCGGGTCGCTTCCAACTGTTCTGTTTTTCCGTGCATCGCGATCTCGTGGAACAGGGCTCCTGCCTCGACATCGATGCCGATGCCATGGTGGCGACCGTGCTGGCGGCCGCGGGGGGCGCTCCAAGCCTGCCGGCTGACCGGATACTGGTGCCGGCCCATCCGCTGCAGGCTCAGTGGCTGCTTTCGCAGCCGTCGGTTCTCGAAGCGATCGCCCAGGGTTGGATTCAGCCACTGGGCTGCCTGGGGCCTTGCTTTACCGCCACCTCCTCGGTTCGCACGCTCTATAGCGAGGAGGCTGAATGGATGTTGAAGTTCTCCATTCCGGTCAAGGTCACCAACTCCCTGCGGGTCAACAAGGCGCATGAGCTGCGCGCCGGCATGGTCATGGCAAAGTTGCTCGGGCGCACCGGATTCCTCGAGACCGAACCGCGCTTTCGCTTCCTGCAGGACCCGGCCTTTCTCACCGTGCGCCTGCCAGGGCTACGTGAGAGTGGCTTCGAGGCAATTCTGCGTGAGAACCCCTTCATTAACGGACGCGATCGCGGCGTGATCTCCCTGGCCACCCTGACCCAGGATCCGTTGGAGGGCCGTCCATCCCGGCTACATGGACTGATCGAGGGGCTGGCGCTCAACGAGGGGCGCAGCCTGGCGGCCGTCAGTCACGACTGGTTCCATCACTATCTGCGCTGCGCCATCGGGCCCGCGCTGCGCCTCTACGACGAGCACGGCATCGCCCTCGAGGCCCATCAGCAAAACAGCCTGCTGGATCTCAGCGGCGGCTATCCCAACTGCTACTACTATCGCGACAACCAGGGCTTCTATCTCTCCGAGGCGTGCCGTCCGAGCCTGGAGGCGCTATGTCCCGAAGTGGCCGAGACCCCGGAGCTGTTCTACGCGGACGCCATGATCCGGGACCGCTTCTGCTACTACCTGGTACTCAACCAGTTGTTCTCAGTGATTGCCCGCTTCGGTCAGGATGACCTGCTGGCTGAAGAGGTCTTGCTCGACCTGCTGCGATGCGCCCTGGCGCGGTGGCGAGGGCGGCTGAAGGGGCCGGCGCGACCGCTGCTCGACATGCTGCTGGAGCAGGCCAGTCTGCCATACAAAGGTAACCTGCTGACCCGCGTTCACGACGTGGACGAGCTCAATGCCGAGCTCGAGATGGCGGTGTACACGCGTATTCCCAACCCCCTGGTGGCCACTTCCGTTGCCGCTCGCAGCATATCTCGGGAAGCGTGGGAGCCTCGCCATGACGTGGCCTGAAGCAGCGGTGTTACCGACGGCCGCAAACTCCATCGCCCGCCCCGAACCGGTGGAGACGCGAGTGATCCGTCAGTTGCTGGAAGCGCTGCTGTTCGAGGGTCTGGTTCCCTATCGCGGCGATATCAGCGTGACCGACTGGCAATGGCTGCACTTTTCCTTGGGCGAACTGCAGGGGCGCTGCAAGGGACGTTTGCGTGGCTTCGGCCGCATTCGGTTGAATGTGCAGAGCCTGTGCCTGACACGCCAAGGGCGGCGGGTGGCTCTCGGCCTGGAAAGCCTGGTCGACCAACTGCCCGTCTCTGCCGAGTTCCGCCTGGCCCTGCTGCAAGAGCTGGAGGCGACCGTACGCAATGCCCGCGATTGCGCAAGGGTGGCGCAGCGCCGCGAGCTGGACGCGGAGAGCCTCGACGCCGCGCTCCACGAAGGGCATCCCTACCATCCTTGCTTCAAGGCCCGCCTCGGCTTCGAGGGCGACGACCCGATACGCTATGGGCCGGAGGCCGGCAATACCTTCCAACTGCACTGGCTGGCTGTGCCGTACGACCAGCGCCTGGCCTGCCTGCCGCATGAGGAGGAGGCCTTCTGGCGCTATGAGCTGGGGGCGGAAACCGCGCAGGCACTACGGGTAGCCCTGCTTCGAGCGGGTGCCGACCCGCGCCGCCATGCCGTGCTGCCGATGCACCCCTGGCAGTGGCAGGTGCTGCGTGATGGTGCCCTGACCTCGGCCCTGGCGCGCGGTGACGTCATCGCGCTGGGAGCGCTTGGCGATCGCTACCGGGCCAGCCAGTCGTTGCGTTCGCTGTTCAACGCCAGCAGGCCCAGCCGGGCCTGCGTCAAGCTGCCCCTGGGCATCGGTAACACTTCCTCCCGGCGTCATCTGGAGCCCCATTCGGTGCCTTCGGCGCCAGCAATCTCGCGCTGGCTGCGAGCGACCGTCGAGAGCGACCCTCGCTTCACCCAGGAATATCCGCTGCGCCTGTTGGAGGAGTATGCCGGTCTGCTCTATATCGGCCGCCCCGATCACTTGGCGGGATGCGAGGCCCTGGCCGGCGAACTGGGCGCCATCTGGCGACGGAGTATCGCCTCCCAGTTGCGGGAGGGGGAGCGGGCGGTGCCGCTCAACGCACTGTTCGCCGTGGAAGCGGACGGTCGTCCCTTCATCGCACCCTGGGTCGAGCGCTACGGGGTCGTGGCCTGGCTGGAGGCGGCGATTCGCAGCGTGGTACTGCCGGTCTGGCACCTGCTGGTGGCCCACGGCATCGGCGTGGAAGCGCACGCCCAGAACGGTCTGCTGGTGGTGCGCGAGGGTTGGCCCGTGGCGCTATTGCTGCGCGACTTCCACGACAGTGTGGAGTACGTCGAGGCGTTCCTGCCGCAGGGCGCTGCACGGCCCGATTTCGCTGAGCGCCAGCCGCTCTACGACCGGGCCCCGGACGACCGCTACTACCGCATGGGTAAGGTAGAGGCCCTGCGCGAGCTGGTGATGGACACTCTCTTCGTCTTCCATCTCAGTGAGCTGGCGCTGCTCATGGAGTGCCACTACTGCCTGCCCGAAACCGATTTCTGGCGCCAAGTGAACGGCTGCCTGACGGCCTATACCCGACGCCATCCCGAACTGGCCGAGCGGCTGGCGCAACTGGCCTACCGTCGGCCCCGGATCGCTGCCGAAGCGCTGCTCACCCACAAGTTGCAGGGCCCTGGGTCCCCCGAATGCCATCACCTCATTCCCAACGCCCTGGCGGATGCCGGCGTTCCCGACAACCGAGACGATCACCGAGGTTAGCGTGACACACTCCGACCCCCTCTTGGTGGTGGATACCACCCCCTATACTCGCGACGACATCGACCGGGCCGTCGAGGTACTCTGCCGTCATCCAGCCATTGTCGCGCCGCAGGGTCGGCGTCTCGCCGTCTGCCTCAAGGACAGCTTCCAGTGGCTGGCGCTGTGTCTGCACCTGAAGGCCCAGGGCGGCAGCGTGCTACCGATCCACCCGAGTACGCCCCTGGATGCCGCGCGCGAGCTGGCCTTGGAGACAGGCTGCCATCATCTGTTGCACGGCGACGGCTCTCACCTCGAGGCGTTGAACCCACTCCCGGAGCAGCAGGCAGCGGAGCCCGCCCCGGGCGGCGAGCTGATCCAGCTCAGCTCCGGCACTACCGGGCGGCCCAAGACCATCGTGCGCCCCTGGACGGCCATCGACCGGGAGCTGGAGAGCTATCTCGCTGCCTTACCCGAGGCCGAGGGCCTCACCCCGATCATCGCCTGTCCTGTCACTCACTCCTATGGCCTGATCTGCGGCGTTCTCGCTGGGCTCTGTCGGAGTCAGGGCCGCGGTGTGGTGCCTCGGGTCGTCACCAACCTCAATCCACGCTATATCCTCGGCACCCTGCGCGACCACCCGCGGCATCTGCTGTATGCCGCCCCGACCTTGGTAAGCCTGCTGGTACGCCTGCTGCCGCAGGAACAGGGCTTCCATACCGTGATGCTCTCCGGCGCGACCCTACCGGCACCACTGCTCGAGACTCTCGGAGCCCGCGCCCAGCGGGTCTGCCAGCAGTACGGCTGCTCCGAGGCGGGCTGCATCGCCATCGCGGCGCGTGCCGACTCCCCGGGGCTGATGGGTCGGCCTCTGCCCCATCTCAGGGTGAGCGCCGGGCATTCCGCCGAGGCGCCGGAGGAGATTCGCGTCACCGTGGTGGAGGAGGGGGGCCGGATCGTTGCGACCCGCGATCTGGGCTACCTGGACGAGAGCGGGCAACTGCACTTCCTGGCACGGCTGGATGACACCATCAACGTGGCGGGTATCAACGTCTACCCTGGCGGCGTCGAGGACGTCTTCCTGCGTCACCCTCGGATCGAGGAGGCGGTGGCGTTCAAGCGCCCGGATCCCTATGCCGGCGAGCGGGTCTGTCTGCAGTTCGTGGCCCGCGAACCGCTGGACTGCGAAGCGCTCAGGCGCTGGTGCCGCGAGCGGCTCGCACCGCATCAGGTGCCCATGGTGCTGGAACAGGTGGAGCACATCGACAAGCTGCCCAACGGCAAGGTGAGCCGGCAACGGCTGGCTCGGGCCTATTCCGATGCAGGAGCGGAGAGCGTACAGGCCGAGGAGGTGGCTCCATGAGCGATACCAATGCGCGCCTGCTGGAGGCCATCGCCGACGTCCTGAGACAACACCAGCCCCAGGCAGACCTTAGCCGCTTCGCTCGTGACGCCCGGCTCAACGAGGATTTGGCGCTGGACTCCATCATGCTGCTGCAGCTCTTCGTGCACCTGGAGCTGGAGCACGGCCTGACGGTCCCCGAGGACGCCGTGATTGGCGACGACCTGCAGCGGGTCGACGACCTGGTCGTCCTGCTTGAGCGCTGGCAGGAGGAGCTGGCCTCATGATCAAGGTGCACTGCTTCGTCAGCTGCGTCTGCGAGATCATCAAGCGCACCCCGGGGGTGGACCATCGCCCCTTCTATTTCGGGGTGTGGGATGCCGATTTCTCGGTAAACGAGCGACACGAACTCTCCTATCACTCCCCGCATACCCGCCACGAGGGTTTCCGCGAGTGGTATCGGCTGCTCTACGGCATCTGCATCGAGGAGTGGTTCGACCATGGGCGCGACAAGGAGGCCAATATCGCTCGCCTGGTGGAACTGATCGAGCAACGCCCCGTGGATCGCCAGGTAATGGTCATGCTGGACATGTACCGGCTGCCGGAGCGGGAGAACAAGTTCCACCAGAACCCTTTCCCACACTACGTGATGCTAGAGACTACCGCTGATCCCGATATGTGGTTCATGTCGGATCCCGATTTTCGCTGGGAAGGCGAGCTGCCCAAGGCGCGCATACTCGATGCCTTGCGCTCGCCAGCCGCCGCGGGCGGCTTCTACTTCGACGGGCTGGAGATTCGCCACACCCCGCGGGACACCGTGGCGGCCTACTTCCGGCAGTGCATGAAGCGCGACGAAAACCCCTTCACCGATGCCCTGCGGCGTATCCTGCGCGCCCACGTCGGGCCCGAGGCTCACGAACCGCTGGTACACCTCACCCCGGCCTTGCGCGAGATCCCGGTGATGGCGATCCGCAAGTACGCCTACGAGCACGCCTTCGCCTGGTTGTTGGAGCAACAGGGGCAGCAGGCCGAGGGCGATTCCTGGTTCGAAGCCTGGTGCGAAGAGATCGAGGCGCTGGTCAAGACCTACACCCGAATCCAGTATCGCGCCATGAAACTGGCGATGACCCGCCAACCGGCACTGGCAGCCGGGGTGGAGACGCTGCTCGATGAGCAGGACGCCCGGGAGTTTCGTATCAAGCGAGCCCTGCAGGCGCTGTTCGACGCCTGGTGGCGGGGGCGGTCGAACCCGGTGCTCCCCCATGCCCAACCCCACAAGGAAGTCTTGCCATGATCCGGCTGCACCTGTGTACCATCTCCTTCCGCCATCACCTCGTCTCCCTGCCGGAACTTGCTGCCTGGGCGACGCGCACGGGCTTCGACGGTATCGAGCTGTGGGGAGTGCATGCCCGCCACCTGCTCGAGCACGCCGTTGTCGATGGCGACTGGATTCGCCGCCAGGGACTGGTCATTCCCATGGTCAGCGACTATCTAGCTCTTGAGGGCGCGGAGAGCGAGGCCCTGGCCAGCACCCGTGAGCTGTGTCGCCTGGCTCGCTACTGGGGCGCCGACAAGCTGCGCACCTTCGCTGGGCGTCAAGGCAGCGCCGAGCTCTCCGCTACCGAGCGTGGCGAGATGGTGCGACGGCTGCGTACCCTGGCCCGTTGCGTAGCCGACGAGGGGCTGACGCTGGTGGTGGAGACGCATCCCGACACCTTGGCCGACAGCTTGGCATCCACGCGGGAGCTGCTCGACGCGGTCGATCACCCTGGCCTCGCGCTCAACTTCGATGTGCTCCATGTATGGGAGTCCGGCGTCGAGCCGCTGACGGCGTTGCGTGAACTGTCTCCCTGGGTGCGTCACTTCCATTTCAAGAACATCGCTCGGCGCAGCCAGCTGTCAGTGTTCGCGCCGGCCAACGTCTACTCTCCGTCGGGCAGCCGCCAAGGGATGGTGCCGGTGCTGGAAGGCGCCTGCGAGTATGGCCCGCTGCTCGACTGGCTGGTGCAGTGCCACGAGCCGATGGATATCTCGCTGGAGTGGTTCGGAGCCGATTGCCACGCAGTCCTGAAGCGTGACCTTGAGCGATTGCGTGCCCGGCTGAGCGCAGCGGGCGAAGTGATGCCATCGGCCGCCGTCGTCTGCCGCTGAGCCGGGTCGGTTTGCTGCGGTGGGCCGCCAAGAGCTCGGGGAAGGGCACAGGAAAAGGGGCGCCGTGTGGCGCCCCTTCTCGTTTGGTACCCATCGCGCTGCGTCGTTGCGTGCCGTCAGCTCGGGTCAGAAGCGATAGGTGGCACTGAGGCGGATATCGCGTCCGGGGTCGGGCAGGCCGTGGGCAATGTCGCCGGCATCGCCATAGCTGGCATGGTTGACGTGCTGTTTATCGAAGACATTGTTGACCCTCAGTGAGAGTGCCAAGTGATCGCTGACCAGGGGGCGCCAGGTGGCATAGAGATCATTGACGCCGTAGCCGGCCTTGTGTGGATAGTCTTCGGCCACGTGGGTCAGTCGTTCGGCGAAGCGTCCCGTCCAGCCGAGGTCGAGATCGTGGGTCGCCTGGAAATTGATGTTTGTCACCCAGCTGTTGCCGATGCTGGTGCCGATGGCCATGTCATCGTCGCTCAGCGGTTCACCGTCGAGTTCGGGTCGGGCCCGGCTGTAGGCGAGCGAGGCGTCCAGGCGATCCCAGTCGTAGCCGATGCGGGCGTTGATGCCGCGAGTCTTCAGCTCGCCGAGATTGCCCAGCGTGCTGGGTGCAACCTGACCCACCACGTCGTCGATGCGCGTCTCGAAGACTTCCGCCGCCAGGTAGAAGTTGCCGTGGCGATAGGTGGCGCCCAGCTCGACATTATCGGCAACCTCCTTCGTGCGATCTTCCGCATTGCGATAGTAATCGAGAACGTACAGCTCCTTGACCTGGGTGCCGCGAATGGCGCGTGCCCAGCCGCCATGCAGGGTGAGCTGCTCGGTGGCGTCGAAGCGCAAGCCCAGGTTGGGGCTCCAGCCAGACTCGCTGAAGCTGTTGCCGGTAAGCTGCTCGTCCAGTTCGAACCAGTCGTGGCGGGCGCCAGCGCTGAGCCGTAGCCTATCGGTCAACTGATAGTGGCTCTGCAGGTAGAGCCCCACCACGCTGCCCTCCTCGCGGTCGGTACCGTAGAGCGGGCTGCGCAGACTGGCCTCGTCCTTGCGGTAGTCGACGCCATAGGTCAGGGTGAGGTCGCCGATCTGGCTATGGTTGCGCAGGTCCCCGCCGTGGCTCTGCATGGCACCGATGTAGTCGCCGTAGGGGCCGTCGACATGCTCGAGGGAGGCCTCGGTATGGTAGAGCGTCAGGTCCAGGTCGAGCCAGTCGTTGGCGTTCGATGTAAAGCCGTACTGGCCAGTGACGGTCTCGCGTACTACTTCCTGATCAAGAGGGGCGTTGCGTACGCTTGGCCGCCAGTGGGGTCGGTGCAGGCGATACGCTTCGTCCTCGGTGCGCTCGTAGCTGAGCTGGACCCGCTGCTCATCGGTGAGATGTCCCACCAGCTTGGCGAATCCTGTAAACCTCTCGCTGCCGGTGTAGGGCTGGGTGTTGCCCTCGGCATCCTTGTAATCGCCGTGGTCGGTCTGGGTCAGCGTGCCCAGAGCGCTCCAGTTGTCGTTCAGGCGACCGTAGAGCGAGGTGGAAGCCCTGTAACCGTCGGTATTGCTGAAGTAGCCGCCCTTGAGCAGCGCGCCGAAGTGCTGGCCGGGGCGCAGCAGGTCTTCTGGGTCCTTGGTCACGAAGCGAATGGCACCGCCCAAGGCACCGGGGCCGTTGGTGGCCTCACCGGCACCGGCGACGACATCGACCTGCTTGAGCAGCTCGGGCTCGACCACCAGTCGCCCTTGATGGTGGAACAAGTAGCCGGACTGGGTGGCGCCGTCGACGCTGACGTTGAGCATGGTGTCTTCCAGGCCGCGCACATAAACCTTCTGCGCCGCCGGGGCTCCACCGCCTACAGCGACGTCGGGCATACCGGCGAAGATATCCTGCAGGTCGGTGGCCTGACGGCGTTCGAGCGCGTCTGCGCTGACACTCTGGTCACTTTCGGTGCTTCGCTCGGCGGTAACTTGAAGGGTATCGAGCTGCTGGGGATCGCTTTGGGCCAGAGCCGCGGAACTGGCGCTGAGGAGGGCGATGGCCAGCCACAAGGGGCTGTGCGGCCAGATACGGCTGCCGGGAGATACGGGAATCATGGGTTTCATCTGCGCTCCATTGAGTGATAAATGTTCTTATTTGGAGGGCATTCTTGTTTAACTCATAACCGAAGTGAATCGCTTTTACATTTGTTACGAAGTGCAATTCATGGCCGGCTCGGGCGCGACGCCGGAAACCAGAGCGACATCCGCAGCCCCCCGCCGGTGCGGGGCTCGGCACGTATCCAGCCGCCTACGGCTGCGATCTGTCGGCGCGCCAGTGCCAGGCCCAGGCCATGGCCGTCGGGGCGGTTGTCACGGGCCTGAACGGTTCGATAGAAGGGGGTGAAGATCAGCTCCAACTGGTCGGTGGCCACACCGGGACCTTGGTCGTCGACGGTGAGCCGGTAGCCTTCTTCCTCCGGACACAGGCTGATCCTGATCTGGCCGTCGGCGGGGGTGTAATGGCATGCGTTGCGGATCACGTTCTCCACCGCCTGGGCCAGGGCGCGATGGCTGCTGCCGCTGATCTCCGCCTGGGCGGGCAGGTCGCTGACCAGGCAATGTTCGGGGTACTCGTAGCGGACGTCCTCGATGACGCTGTCGAGCAGATCGGTGAGGTCCAGGTTGTCCTGATCGAGACTCGGTTGTTCGTTCTCGAGCCAGGCTAGGGTCAGGGTATCTTCCACCAGGTCACGCATCAGGCGGCACTCACGCCGAATTCGGGGCAGGAAGTGCTGGGTGTCGATGCCTTCCTCCACGCAGCTCACCGCCATGTCGATACGGGTCAGGGGGGTGCGTAGTTCATGGGAGAGGTCGGCGATCAGTCGACGCTGGGTGAGAATGAGCTCGCCAGTGCGCTCGGCCATGCGGTCGAAGGTCTCGGCCAGCGCGCTGAGTTCGTCGTTGCGCTTGCCCAGTAGCGCACGTACCCGAACTCCCAGGTTACCCTCGCTGAACTGACGGGTGGCCAGCTCGAGCTGGCGCAGCGGCGCCATCAAGTGCCGATAGACCCCAAGCGTCAGCAGTAGCAGTACCATCAGGGGCAAGGCCACCTTCAGCAGCAGCTTGGCTTCGGGCAGGTAGGTGCCGGGTCGCATGCGCTGCGGCAGGGTCACCAGGAAGTGTGTGTGCCCATCGGCGAAGGTGAGGTCCATGATGGGGTTCTCGGCGAAGTAGAGGTGGATCTTCCACTCGACGTTGCGCCCCAGTCGGAAACCTTCATTGAATTGCTCCGAGAGCGTGCTGCCGCCCAGGGACTGCACGTCGGAGCGTACCACTGCGGCCCAAGTGTTCTCGCGGGCCTGCAGCTTCTCCAGCCAGGCGTCCAGGGCCAGCTCATCTCCGGCGTTATGAAGTTGCTCGGCGGTTGCGCCCCACTGCTTCAAGGTCTGCTGGTGGTGCTCGGCGATGAAGCTCATTTTCTGCTCCGTCTCGGAACCGAGGAAGCCGACCACCCAGACCAGGGCCAGGGTACCCAGCGCCAGCGGGCCGCACAGCTTCCAGAACAGCCGTCTGTTCACAGGAAGCAGTACCCCTTGCCGTGTACCGTCTGCAGCCGGTCGGCGGCCATGCCCGCCTCCGCCAGCTTGCGGCGGACCCGGCTCAGGTGCATGTCGAGACTGCGGTCGTAGCGGCTGAACTCGCGCTCGAGCACCAACTGGTAGAGGTAGGGCTTGCTTAGGACCTCGCCTTGGTGAAGCACCAGTACCCAGAGCAGGCGAAACTGGATCGGGGTCAGCGTGAGGAGGGTGCCAGCGTAGCGAGCCACAAGGCGGCTGCGATCGAGCGTCAGCGAGCCCACCGTCAGTGCCTCGGGGTCGGCCCGCTGGTCCGTGGCGCCCAGGGTGCGTCGTAGCAGGGCCTCGATGCGCAGCAACAGTTCAGTGAAACCGAAGGGTTTGGGCACGTAGTCGTCGGCGCCGCAGCGGTAGCCCAGGATCCGCTCTTCTTCCGCCCCGCGGGCGGTGAGCATCATCACCGGGGTCTGGCGCGTCTTGCGCAGCCGGTCGAGTACCGCGAAGCCGTCCAGTTTCGGCAGTAGTACGTCGAGCAGGATCAGATCGAAGCGCTGGCTGATGGCGGCTATCAGCGCGCCTTCGCCTTCGTAGCACTGATGGATTCGGTATCCCTTGCCTTCCAGGAGACCGGCGATCTGGCCGTTCAGCGTCCGGTCGTCCTCGACCACCAGAATGCGTGGCCGGTGCTGAGCGACTGGGGCCATGGGTCATCCGTTACGTGTGATTATGATAATCGTTATCGTATGAGGAAGCAGTGCGGTTGGCAACTTATCTCAGGCTCGCGCGTCACAGTTGGTGCATTCATTGTGCTCGAGGCCCGGTGCGGGAAGGGCGATGAGGCTGAGCAATCGTCCCTCGTGGAGACAGACCTCGCCGTCAACTTCCCGGCCAGCCGCCCAGCCGCTGCCCAGATCTTCCAGCAGGCGCAAGCGAACCGTGCCGATACCGTGCCAGGCCACCAGCTCGGCGGACTGGAAGTGAAACATCCTGCCCACCACGGGATAGAGGGCCTTGAATAGGCTCTCCTTGAGGGAAAATGCCGAGCTGACCATGAGACCCACGCTCGACGGGTCCAGTCGTTTCAGACATGTGGCTTCGCGGGGGGTGAGAACTCGCCTGGCCAGTCGCCTGGCCTCTTCGGTGCCCAGCAGTCGCTCGGCGTCCAGGCCGAGCCCCTGGTAGGCCTGCCGATGGGCGACCAGCGCTGCGGCCCAGCCATCGTTATGGGTGATGGCTCCCACGCAGTCCTCAGGCCAGCTTGGGGACCGATCGTCGTTCATGCCCGGCGTGGCGTCTCTGCCGTCCAGCCGTCGTAAGGCGCTTCTGGCGCAGAGCCGCCCGGCGATGAACTCGGCACGCCGCTTGGCGACGGCGCCATGCAGCCGAGAGGGCAAGTCGATGCCGTGGTGGCCACTGGTTTGGCAGTCCGCTGTCAGCTCGCCGAACAGCGTGACATCGAACCCAAGCGCCACCAGATGGGCGCCCGGCAGGGGTGAGGCCCAGGGCCAGCCACTATCGAACGGGCCATAAAAGGAGGAGAAGGTCGTCATACATGGATTTTGGCACGCGCCCGCTCCTCGGCGCTATCTGGCTGCACGCAAGGCAGGCGGGGGTGAACGAGGCGGTAACTTGGCGCTGTCGCTTTCCATGTCGATCCGCTGGTGGGTAAGATGGTCCGCCTATCGCTTCATCCGCGGCCAGTGCCGCCCGTACCGAGAAAGCACAATGAGCCCCACTCAGGACGCCCCGACCATTCTGACCCGCATTCTGGCGCGCAAGGACGAGGAAGTGGCCGAGCGTAGTCGCGCCGTGCCGGAAAATGAGCTGTTGAACCTAGCCACGCAGCAGAGCGCGCCTCGCGGCTTCATAGCGGCGCTCGACCGACGCATCGCCGAGGGTGACCCGGCGGTGATTGCCGAGATCAAGAAGGCTTCGCCCTCTCGTGGGGTGATCCGAGAGGACTTCCACCCCGCCGAGATCGCTCTTAGCTACGCCGATGGTGGCGCCACCTGTCTCTCGGTTCTCACCGACGCCGATTTCTTCCAGGGCCATGAAGACTTTCTCATCGCAGCGCGTGAGACTTGCGAGCTGCCGGTGATTCGCAAGGATTTCATCGTGCACGGCTATCAGGTCAGCGAAGCGCGCGCCATCGGTGCCGACTGCGTTCTGCTGATCGTCGCCGCGCTTGACGATGCGCGGATGGCCGACCTCTACCAGCAGGCAACGGCGCTGGGCATGGACGTGCTGGTCGAGGTGCATGACGCCCTGGAGCTTGAGCGTGCGCTCAAGCTCGGCATCGGCCTGGTGGGCATCAACAATCGCAACCTGCACACCTTCGAGACCCGCCTGGAAACTACGCTGGAACTGCTGACGCGCATCCCGGCCGGCGTCACCGTGGTAACGGAGTCGGGCATCAATACCCAGGCCGACGTGCTGCGCATGCGCGAGCACGATGTACACGGCTTCCTGGTCGGAGAGGCCTTCATGCGTGAACAGGAACCGGGCGAGGCGCTGCGGCGGCTGTTCTACTGAGGCCTGCACGGACTAGCCATCGACGGGGGCATAGTGAGCAAGAAAATGCGCCAGCGCTGCGATCTCCTCCTCATCGATGCTGCGCATCACATCGACCATGGTGGTATCCGGCCCGCCCCGGCTGCGCTCACGATAGGCCAGCATGGCTTGGGCCAGATAATCCTCGCGTTGATGCGCCAGGCGAGGCATCTGCTCCTGTCCCGAAAAGTCCGAGCGGTGACAACTGGCGCAGCGATGCTCGCGCGCCAGGTCACGCCCTTGGTTCATGAGAGCCGTTTTCGGCTCGCTGTCGGGCGCAATGACGGGCTGGTCGGCATAGTAGGCTGCCAGGGCCTGGATTTCGGCATCTGACAGCCCCCGGGCCTGGGGTGTCATGACCTCGTTCTGCCTGAGCCGCTCGCGGAAGTAGATCAATTGATTGGTGATGGAGAGCGGTGGCTGCCCGGCAAGGGACGGAATTCCCGGTGTGGTGGAGTTGCCGTCCTCACCGTGACAGCTACCGCATACCGTTACCTGCGCCTCCAGCGGCAGGCCCGCTGCCGGACCGTTTTCCGACCAGGCCGGCAGGGCCAGGAACAATCCGGCCCAGGCCGCCGGCATGACAAGAAGGTGCCGCCAGGGCGACGTGCGTCCACAACGACGCATGGCCTCACTCCATGTATTCAGGGGTTTCGTAGCTGATGCGATAGATCGCACCGTTCTGCTCGTCGGAGACCAGCAAGGCACCATCCGGCATTTGCAGTACGTCTACCGGGCGGCCGGAGAAGGTATTCTCGCGTGGGTCGAGCAGGCCCACCATGAAGGGTGAGAGGTCCGCGCGTATGCCGTCATCCGAGAGCTTGGCTACCAGGACGTCGTAACCCACGCTCAGGGTGCGATTCCAAGAGCCGCGACGAGCGATGAAGATGGCGTTGTGGTACTCCTCGGGAAACATCTCACCGGTGTAGAAGCGCATGCCCAGCGGGGCGCTGTGCGGGTCCATGACCGCTGCCGGCAGCGTCATGTCCTGGCAGTCCTCGGCACTGCCGAGCTCGGGGTCGCTGAACCCTACGCTATGGCAGAAGGGGAAGCCGAAATGCTCGCCCGTTTCGCCCAAGCGGTTGAGCTCGTCGCCGGGGCCATGCTCGCCGATCCAATCCTGGTTGTTGTCGGTAAACCACAGCTCGCCGGTTTCGGGGTGGAAATCGAAGCCTACGCTGTTGCGTACACCGCGCGCCTCGACCCGCATGTCGCTGCCGTCCGGCTCGAAGCTGTGGATAGTGGCGTGAGTGTCGGGGTCGACCTCGCAGCCGTTGCAGGGTGCCCCTACCGGTACGTAGAGCCGACCGTCGGGGCCAAAGGCCAGGAACTTCCAGCCATGGTGTTCGTCGTCGGGCAGGCCGAAGGCCTCGGTTAATTCCTCGGGTTCGGGGATGTCCTCGCCGTTCGCCAGATGCGATTCGATATCGTCATAGCGGAAGATGCGGTTGATGGCCGCCACGTAGAGGCTCCCATCCTTGAAGGCGACACCGTTGGGCTGGGTCAGGCCCTCGGCGACGACGACATGTTCGCGCTCGTCACCGTTGTCACGCACCGCATAGACCCGGCCAATGTTGCGAGTGCCGATGAACAGCGTGCCTTCGTCGCCGAGTGCCATCATGCGTGCTCCCGGCATGCCGTGCGCCCAGATCGCCGCGCTGAAGCCGTCCGGCATGCGCAGGTGTTCGAGAGGAATGTCCTCCTCCGGAGTGGTCGTCAGCGGCGTTGCGTGAGGGGACAGCGGGGAGTCGGCCATGTCGGCCGAACGTCCTTGAGCCCAGGCGGGTTCATGCTCATCGGCCCATAGAGGCGTGGCTAGGCCGAGCGACAGCGCTCCCGCCGCGGTCAGGGCAAGGGGAAACTGGCGTGAGGAGATCATGAAGGCTCCTTGTTGTTATTCGGCAAGTCCTGAATGGATGACTGCATGCCCTAACAAGCCTAGGAGCCGCTTCGTAGCCAATCGATTGCTTTTTCCTATCGATTGAATAGCCAGAGCAATGCCGAGATCAGCAGGCTCAGCAGGATCATGGTGGTGATCGGGAAGTAGAAGGAGAAGTTCTCGCGGCGAATGGCGATATCACCGGGCAACTGACCGAAGGGCAGCTTAGAGAGCCACGGCCAGAGTAGACCGATGGCGACGATGCAAAGGCCGATGACGATAAGGGTGCGGGACATCTTGCCTCCGTTCGACAGAGAAGAGTTCGAGCAGGGCAGAAGCCGGCGGCCGCTCAGGGCCGCCGGCGAGATTTACCAATTCAGCTGGCGCAGATGGGCCAG
>NZ_JAXQPR010000036.1:0-662 GCF_046723295.1 Halomonas sp. A29 | reverse complement strand
GCAACGCTGCCCCCGACCAGGGCATGCAGGGCGATTTTCTGCGCGCTCCCCTCGTCCCAGCGGTTGTCGAAGGCACGGTCGCCCACGGCATTGAACAGCACACCGCTGACGACATGGTGCACAGCGTTCTCGAGGCTGTCGCCGAGGTGGCCCCGGTAGCTGCCGCCTTCCACGGCACTGCGAATGCCCGATGGCGGCCCGGGGTCTGGTCGCCGCCGCTGGCTAAGCTGCCTTCCATTGCCTTACTGTTCACTTCTGCTTGAACAGCCGTGAACATCGTCTTCCTACCCACCAGCCAAACACTGCAGCGAGTACAATGACACCACTTCTCAACACGTCATTCATCCCGTCTTCTGTTAATGCGGGAAAAAGTTTGACCACCAAGATAACACTCAATAACGACCCAAAAATCCCGGAGAGCCCAAGCTTATCCATCAGCAAAACGATCGGAGGTTTTTCTTCATTCGCCTGACGGTTACTCTCAATAGCGGCCGGAGTGACAAAATCGCTCCAACGAAATGGAGTATTTTTCTCAAGATACTGTTTCACCGCCTGCTCAGACTCAAACCTCTCTATGCAGTCATCCTGCCCCACTTGGCTCAGTCGCAATGCATAACCCTGCTCCTTCTTACTCAACTCAGCGCGATGCACGATCTCGCCTG
>NZ_JAXQPR010000035.1:0-723 GCF_046723295.1 Halomonas sp. A29 | reverse complement strand
GATCTTGTTAATGCTTTCCACTTTCGCCCAGGCGGAGCGAATCTTTGAAGGCGAAAAGGTTGTGGAGATTTTCCATAGCCAGGACTTCGAAGCCAATCTGGCGGAGGCTGAGGAGGGCGATGTTCGGGCCCAGTACTTGGTCGGTGCTGCTTACCTGTATGGCCTCGAAGAGCAAGAGGTCGAGGTGGACCATGACAAGGGGCGCTATTGGCTAGAGGAGGCTGCTAGCCAGGGAGCCGCCGAAGCCTATTCTGAACTGGCGAGAATATACCGCCATGGCATGGGAGTGGAAAAAGACGCCAGCAAGTATGAGGAGTACCTTGCCGAAGCCGGGGAGCGAGGCATGCACTCGGCAAAGTTGGGTCTTCTGGATCTTTATGAGGATGGCGATCCCGAGCTAGGTATTGAGCCGGATGAAGTAAAGTATCTCTACTGGCTTAAAAAGACCGCCGAAGATGGGGTGTTGATTTCCATGCGAAATATGGCCCATACATATCGTCAGGGCCTTGGCGTTGAAGTAGACCTTGAAAAAGCTTTTGAGTGGTTAATTAGGGCCGTGGAACTAGATGACTCAATAGCCCAAGCACATGCTGGTGAGTTTTTCGAAAAAGGCCTCGGCACGGAACAGGATTTGGTCAAGGCCTATATGATGTATGACCTGAGTACTGGAATAGGGCGAGAGGCTAAGCACGAGTTGGCCAAGAAAATGCCGGAAGAGCAGAT
>NZ_JAXQPR010000034.1:0-788 GCF_046723295.1 Halomonas sp. A29 | reverse complement strand
GCCCAGGAGCGCGTGCGCTGGCAGGTGCCCATCGCCTTCCCGTCCCACCTGGTGGGCCTGAGCACGCCGGTCGTGCACCTCTCCGAAACCCTGGAAGCGATCTCCGGTGGCAATATCAACCTGCGCTACTACGAGCCGGGCGAACTGATTCCGCCCTTCGAGATTCTCGATGCCGTATCCGAGGGTCGCTACCCGGCCGGCTACACCTGGATCGGCTACGACCAGGGCAGCATCCCGGTACTGCCGCTGCTGTCGGGTCCTCCCTTCGGCATGGAGCCGCCCGCCTTCATGGCCTGGCACTACTTTGGCGACGGCGACGACCTGCTGCAGGAAGTGTATGAGCCCTATGGCGTCAAGGCACTGCTGTGCGGCGTCATCGGACCGGAAGCCGCCGGCTGGTTTGCCGAGCCGCTGGAGTCCCTCGATCAGATCGACGGCCTGCGCATCCGCTTCGCCGGCATCGGCGGGCGCGTGATGGAGCAGTTGGGCGCCTCCGTGACCATGCTGCCCGGCGGCGAACTCTACCAGGCCATGGAGCGCGGCACGATCGACGCCACCGAGTTCTCCGCCCCGGCGGTCGACCGCATCCTGGGCATGCAGGAAATCGTACAGAACTACATCATGCCGGGCTGGCACCAGACCTACACCACCTCGCACCTGCTGGTGAATGCCGAGGTGTGGAACGATCTCTCCGACCTGAGTCGCGCGCAGATCGAGACCGGCTGCCGCTCCGCCACGCTGTTCGGCTTCTCCGAGAGCGAGTGGGAGAACCCCCAGGCGCTGCGCGA
>NZ_JAXQPR010000033.1:0-821 GCF_046723295.1 Halomonas sp. A29 | reverse complement strand
CGCGCCACCGCCTACCTCACCCGCAAGGGGCTGTTCGCCCACGAGGCGGTGCCCATCGACGTGCTGATCAGCCCCGAGCAGGTGGTCACCGACCATATCCGCCGCCTGATCGAGCACCCCGGCGCGCTGCAGGTGCTCGAGTTCGCCGGCGGCCTGGTACAGCTGGTGGCGGTCAAGGCCTACTACGGTGGCCCGCTGGTGGGCCAGGACCTCGGCTTCCTGCGCCGCCACATGCCCAGCGTCGATACCCGGGTGGCGGCCATCTACCGCCGCAACCGGCCGATCATCCCGCGCGGCGACACCGTGATCGAAGCCGACGACGAAGTGTTCTTCATCGCCGCCCGGCGCGACATCCGCGCGGTGATGAGCGAGCTGCGCCGGGTCGACCGCGACTTCCGCCGGGTGGTGATCGCCGGCGGCGGCAACATCGGCGAGCGCCTCGCCGAGCACCTCGAGCACAGCCATCAGGTCAAGATCATCGAGCACGGCCTGGAGCGCTGCACCGTGCTTTCCGAGCGCCTCGACCGCACCGTGGTGCTGCACGGCAGCGCCACCAACAAGCGCCTGCTGGAAGAGGAGAACATCGAGGAGTGCGACATCTTCTGCGCCCTGACCAACGACGACGAGGTCAACATCATGTCGTCGATGCTGGCCAAGCGCATGGGCGCGAAGAAGGTCCTCACGCTGATCAACAACGCCGCCTACGTCGATCTGGTGCAGGGCGGCGAGATCGACATCGCCATCTCGCCGCAGCAGGCCACCATCGGCAGCCTGCTGACCCACGTGCGGCGCGGCGACATCGTCAACGTGCACTCGCTGCG
>NZ_JAXQPR010000032.1:0-852 GCF_046723295.1 Halomonas sp. A29 | reverse complement strand
TGCCGGAGCGGGTGCGCAACACCTGGCGGCGCCGCGACGAGCCCGACTTCTCCCATGAGGTCTACGAGGCCATGGCGGGCTGCCTGGCCTGCAAGTCCTGCGCCGGCCAGTGCCCGGTGAAGGTCAACGTGCCGGATTCGCGCTCGCAGTTCCTCGAGATCTACCACGGCCGCTACCTGCGCCCTGTACGCGACTACCTGATCGGCGGCATGGAGTTCTTCGTGCCCTATCTCGCCTACGTCGCACCGCTCTACAACGCTGCGCTAGGCAACCGCCTGGTGGACCGGCTGCTGGCGCAGCACGTCGGCCTGGCCGACAGCCCACGGCTCTCCCGGGCACGGCTGGCCAGGCAGCTGCGCGCCTGGGGCGTGGCCGAGGCCACGCCGGTCTCACTGGGCCTGCTCAGCGAGGCGCAGAAGGCCCGCAGCGTGGTCATCGTGCAGGACGCCNACGGCTGGCCAGGCAGCTGCGCGCCTGGGGCGTGGCCGAGGCCACGCCGGTCTCACTGGGCCTGCTCAGCGAGGCGCAGAAGGCCCGCAGCGTGGTCATCGTGCAGGACGCCTTTACCAGCCACTTCGAGGCCGAACGGGTGATGGACATCGTCGAGCTGCTCGCCCGCCTCGACGTGAAGGTCTTCGTCGCGCCCTACTCGCCCAACGGCAAGCCGCTGCACGTGCAGGGCTTCCTTGGTGCCTTCGCGCGCACCGCCGAGAAGCAGGCGCGACGGCTGCGCGCCCTGGCCGAGTTCGGCGTGCCGCTGGTGGGCATCGACCCGGCCATGACCCTGACCTACCGCCAGGAGTACGTGAAGGCGCTGGGACCACAAGCCGTGCCCGAGGTGCTGATGCTGCA
>NZ_JAXQPR010000031.1:0-972 GCF_046723295.1 Halomonas sp. A29 | reverse complement strand
TATGCATTGGGCACCCAGCGCGCTGCGGGATATTTTGCCACCGGGGCGGGCTTTGACGCGGCGGGCCAGCACGTGCAGGGCGGCGAATACCGGGTTGGCCAAACGCTCGCGGCAGGGGGCACGGCACTGGTTTATGGTCCGCTGGCTGGCGTAGCTTGTGGGGAAATGCTGCGGTGGGTGGTGCGGCGGGTGGCACCCATACGGCAGTGACCAACTGGGTATATGACGAGAGCAAGTCGGTAACCTCAGGGGTACTCGTCGGCGCGGGTGCTGGAGGAGTTGGAACTTACATTGGCGGAACGATAGGCCAGCGCCTTCAAGGATTACCAAGGCAGGTAAGTGTGCCTTACTTCCAGACACCCGCCACCATTACCATGCCTTTACCCTCTACGGAGGCGATAGGCAACACTACCGAGACGGTGATCAGCAATATACCGGCATTGATTGGTCTGCCTGACGCTGGAAACAACGAGAATCGAAATGAATAAATTTGAATGGACATGGTCCGCATTTTTTAAGAGAAATGTGAAGTTTTTTGCAGTGTGCTTGGCTGCATTCCTATTTTTCTGGAATAGCGTGGCTATTTTGGAATGGCTATATACCTTGTTTGGAGGGGAGTTGCGAGGTTATGGCCCAGCACAGCAGCGCTGGCACCGTGTCTGGGCTATGGGGGTTGCTGGGGCATTTGTATTCGGTTTTTTAGTAGATGCCTTTAATACTTGGTATCATAGAAAACATCCTGAAGAGGCAGAGAGGTTAAAGAAGAGGCAAGAAGAGCGGCAGGGTGAGAAAACATATGAGGCCATAGATTCAGCAATGTGCGCTTCCTTTATCGAGTCAACTGCCACAGGCGAGATCGTGCATCGCGCTGAGTTGAGTAAGAAGGAGCAGGGTTATGCATTGCGACTGAGCCAAGTGGGGCAGGATGACTGCATAGAGAGGTTTGAGTCTGAGCAGGCGGTGAAACAGTAT
>NZ_JAXQPR010000030.1:0-1057 GCF_046723295.1 Halomonas sp. A29 | reverse complement strand
CCTTCGTCCTCGACATGGCCATGGACACCGAAGCCGGCGACGCCACCCGCGTCGGCTGCGAGTACACCCAGCTGGCCGACGACGTCACCGCCGGCGACCGCCTGCTGCTCGACGACGGCCGCCTGGTGCTCGACGTCACCCGGGTCGAGGGGGCGCAGGTCCACACCACCGTGGTCACCGGCGGCAAGCTCTCCAACAACAAGGGCATCAACAAGCAGGGCGGCGGGCTCTCGGCTCCGGCGCTCACCGACAAGGACAAGGCCGACCTCAAGACCGCCATCGACATCGGCGTCGATTACCTGGCCGTCTCCTTCCCGCGCCACGCCGAGGACATGCATGAAGCCCGCCGCCTGCTCGGCGAAGCCGGCCAGGAGATCGGCCTGGTGGCCAAGCTCGAGCGCGCCGAGGCGGTGGCCGACGACGCCACCCTCGACGGCATCATCGAGGCCTCGGAGGCGGTGATGGTGGCCCGCGGCGATCTTGGCGTGGAGATCGGCGACGAGAAGCTGATCGGCATGCAGAAGCGCATCATCAAGCGCGCCCGCACGCTCAACCGCGCGGTGATCACCGCCACCCAGATGATGGAGTCGATGATCGGCTCGCCGCTGCCCACCCGCGCCGAAGTATTCGACGTCGCCAACGCCGTGCTCGACGGCACCGACGCGGTGATGCTCTCGGCCGAAACCGCTGCCGGCGACTACCCGGTGGAGACACTGGAAGCGATGCGCCGGGTCTGCCTCGGCGCCGAGCGCGAGCGTATCGCCCAGGAGTCGGGCCACCGCATCCACGAGGGCTTCTCGCGCATCGACGAAACCATCGCGCTGTCGGCCATGTACGCCGCCAACCACCTCACCGGGGTGGCCGCCATCGCCTGCATGACCTCCACCGGCTACACCCCGCTGATCGCCTCGCGCATCCGCTCGGGGTTGCCCATCGTCGGGCTGGCCCACAGCCCCATCGCCCAGCGGCGCATGGCACTCTACCGCGGCGTGGTCTCGCTGCCGTTCGACACCAGCACGATGGCGGCCAGCGAACTCAACGACCGGGCGCTGGCGCT